>NZ_MWQY01000002.1 GCF_002087085.1 Marispirochaeta aestuarii
TAACCTATAGCACATGTAAATTTAAAAAGGGACTGCCTACTTAATAGACAGCCCCCTTCTTTTTGCCCGAATCTCGAATGTGCCGGTCTACTTTTTGATGGCGGCCTTGTTTACAACACTCGCGGGGATCTCCCCCATCAGGACCTGGGCGGCAGCTCGGGCAGCCTTCTGCTGAAGGTCCGCCTGGGCTTCCTCGGAATAAAAGCCCTTGTGGTCCGAAAGCACAACGTTATCCATTGCCTTGAGGGGATAGTCCGCCGGTGCCGGTTCCTGTTCGTGAACATCTATACCGGCCCAGGCGATCCTGCCGGACTTGAGGGCATCCACCAGGGCAGCGGTATCCACCAGACCGCCCCGGGAGGTGTTTACCAGGATTGAACTGGGCTTCATTTTGGAGAAGGCCTCGGCGTTGAAAAGATGCTTTGTCTTCTCGTTCAGCGGTGCATGGATGGAAACATAGTCAGACTCTTTCAGCAGGGTATCGAAATCAACCTTCCGGCCGCCGGCTTTTTTGATCTCGTCCTCATCAACAAAGGGATCATAGATAAGGACTTCTCCCAGGTTAAAACCCTTCAGCTTTCGGTGCAGGGCCCGGGGAATGTGTCCGTAGCCCACAAGACCGAACTTGCGTCCCGCTATACGATAGATGGGGGTGGGACCGTTGGCGTCCCAGTCCCCTTTGCGAACCGAAGCGTCCCGGAAGCGGATCTGCCGGGCGCAGGCCATAAAGAGGGCCAGAGCCTGGTCGGAAACTTCTTCCATACAGTAGTCGGGGACGTTACAGATCAGAATGCCCTTTTCCGTAGCCGCAGCAGCGTCTATGCTGTCATACCCGACTCCGTAACGGGCGATAACCCTGCACTTTTCAAATTTGCCCAGGAGCTCAGCCCCCAGGGGAGCCAGGTTTACCACAATGGCGTCCGCATCCTTACACTCGGCAACGATCTGATCATCCGAGGGATTTACATTGGTTATTTCAACAACCTCGGCCCCGGCTTTTTTGAACTCTTCCCTTTCCAGGGCATGACTTTCATAACGATCGTCAATTATTACTGCCTTCATAAAAACTCCTTATTGCATCATTTAACAGCATACGGGAATCACAATTACTATTTCATCTTTAGTTAAATAAGTAGCGATAGTCAAGAACAGTATAGCATAAAATAGTATACGAAAAAAGGATTTTCCTTGACCTGAATGGAGGACTATGAGAAAATTGTACAAACATATCTGAATGACTAGGAGGTCAGAATGAGAAAGCTTTTACTTGTATTGCTCGTCGTTATGTTGGCGATGGGCACAATTGTTGCGGAAGGTCAAAAGGAGACCGGCGGCAAAGCAGCACCAGTTACTCTGAAATTCGCCCACGTGTACGAAACCAGCGAAGCATTCCATGAATACGCCCTGTGGGCAGCCGACGAGATCGCAAAGCGTACTGACGGACGTTACAAGATCGAAGTATTCCCCGCTTCCTCTCTTGGTAAGGAATCGGACATCGTTGAAGGCTTGAGCCTCGGTACCGTGGACATCGTATACGCCGGCGGCGGTTTTCTTGCCGGTACCTACGGACCTCTCGGAATGACCAAAGCCGCTTTCATGTTCAAGGATTTCGACCACTGGAAGAACTTTGCCGACAGCGACTTCTTTAACGAGCTTGCAGACGGCTACGCGGACGCTTCCGGCGGCCACCAGGCCCTGGCGGTAACCTACTACGGCGCCCGCTGTGTTACCTCGAACAAACCCATCAATACCCCCGCGGATATGAAGAACCTGAAGATCCGGGTTCCCAATGCCCCGGTCTACCTGCTCTTTACCGAAGCTGTCGGCGCCAATGCGGCTCCAATCGCTTTTGCCGAGGTTTACCTGGCACTGCAGCAGGGTGTTGTCGATGCCCAGGAGAACCCCCTTCCCACCATCAAGGCGAAGAAGTTCTACGAGGTCCAGGACTACATCAACATGACCAAGCACATGACAAACAACCTCTTCACCATTGTCGGCTCCATGACCTGGAACAAGCTCAGCGATGCCGACAAAGAGATCTTTGAGGATGTCCTGAAAGAAGCTGCAGCCAAGGCTTCAAACGCCATAGACCAGGCCGAAAAAGACCTGATCCCCTGGTTCGAAGAGCAGGGTGTAACCGTCAACCAGAATGTTGACCGGGCAGCCTTTATCAAGACTGTTGCTCCTTACCTGACCAGCGGCGACAAGATGACCTGGACTGTTGAACAGTACAACAAGATGCAGGCCCTGGCGGATTAACAACTTCCGCTCAACTGTAATTTTTGCTATACTTTTATCTCGCGGGGAACATATGTTCCCCGCGTTTTCTATTGATTGGTTAAGGAGTTGCAATATGTCCACGGGAGATACCCAACCCCCAAAAAGCGGCGACAACGATAAAAACCAGATGATGGACAAGGAGTACGACTTTCACTTCAAGGATTACGCCATAGAGGATTACCTTGTACTGATTGTCTTCTGGTTCCTTGCCGCGGTAGTCTTTGCCCAGTTCTTCACCCGCTATTTTTTAAACTCATCCATCGCCTGGACGGAGGAAGTAGCCCGCTATCTTCTTATCGCCACCGGATTTATGGGCTCGGTAATGGCCGTGCGTAAGCGGGGCCACATTTATGTTGAGGTTTTCTACCGCTTTCTGCCCGCCAAGGTAGGAAGGGTAATGTCCACCATGGTGGACATCATCAAGATTATCTTTTTCGGTATCGGTATGTACCTGTCTTTCCGCATCATGCCCATTATGGCGCGTCAGCGAATGACCGCTTTGCCCTATCCCATGAGTTACATCTACATCCCGGTTCTGGTCGGCTTCGTCATCATGACCATCCGCAGTGTTCAGGTGGCCTGGGAACACTGGAAGAGCGGTTATATCCCGGTCATTAATGACTCGGACCATCCATTACCGGAAGAGATCGAGTAGGGAGGCTGTTCAATGATTGCTGTACTGTTTATTTCAATGCTTATCCTGATTGTTATCGGAGCCCCCATTGCCATAGCCCTGGGCGGATCCTCCATGATATGGGTGTACCTGACCAATGCGGTTCCTGATTTCGCCATCCTTCACCGCATGGTAATGGGTGTCGACAGCTTCCCCCTGCTGGCAGTGCCCTTCTTTATTCTCGCAGGAAGCCTGATGAACGCCGCGGGGCTTACAAACCAGATCTTCGACTTTGCCAAGGCCTGCGTCGGCTGGCTTCCCGGTGGGCTGGGCCACGTCAATGTCGGCGCGAGCATAATATTTGCCGGTATGTCCGGTGCCGCGGTAGCCGATGCCGGAGGGCTGGGAACCATCGAGATCAAGGCCATGGACGATGCAGGCTACGACCGGGACTTCTCGGTGGCTGTAACCGCCGCCTCCTCGACGATAGGTCCCATAATCCCGCCGAGCCTGCCCATGGTTATCTACGGAGTCATGGCATCAACCTCAATCGGTGCACTCTTTATTGCTGGTTTTATTCCCGGTCTCCTGATGGGGCTCGCCCTCTCCATTCTGGTCTACTACTTCGCGAAGAAAAGACATTACCCGAAGGATTCATCCTTCTCGCTGAAACGCCTGGGTCAAACCTTTATCAAGGGACTGCCGGCGCTTTTCTCTCCGGTCATTATTATAGGCGGCATCGCCACCGGGGTATTTACCCCCACCGAAGCTGCCATTGCAGCGGTGGCCTACTCCCTGATTCTGGGCTTTGTCTACCGCACCATGACGGTAAAGAAGTTCATGGCCGTCAGCATGGAGACCATCGAATCCACGGCGGTTATTCTGCTGATAGTGGCAGGGGCATCCATCTTTGCCTGGATCCTTACGGCCAACCGGGTAACGGAGAACTTCGCATCCGCCCTGCTCGCCTTCTCCCAGAACAAGTTTGTAGTGTTGATGCTTATAAACATCATTCTCTTTGTGGTGGGATTCTTTATGGAGACCCTGGCGGCCATTACCATCCTCACCCCCGTACTGCTGCCCACGGTCGTTGCACTGGGAGTCGATCCGATCCACTTTGGGGTAATCATGGTCCTGAACCTGATGATCGGTCTTCTGACCCCTCCGGTCGGAATGGTACTGTACGTATTGTCCCGAGTGGCGAAGGTGCCCTTTGAACGCTGTGCCTCAGCTACGCTGCCTTTTCTGATTCCCCTGGTTACAGTCCTGCTGCTGGTTACCTTTGTGGAACCCATCGCCATGTGGCTGCCCAGGCTTATCTTTCAGTAAGACAGTTTCATGGGAATAAAAAAAGCCCGTCCTGCGCTGAGCAGAACGGGCTTTTTATTTTTTCCGGCTGCAGAAGACCCGGACTCAGACCATCCCTTCGGCTTCCAGAGCCGCCCTGAGACCGGCCTTCTGCTCATCCGTGAGGGGAGCGAGGGGCAGCCGGGGAGCTCCCCCTGCATAGCCCATGATATCCATAGCGGCCTTTACTCCCAGGACTCCGTATTTTCCCGCGGCATTTGAGCTCAGCTTTCTGATCCATACATCGAAGGATGCAGCCTCGTCAGCTTTTCCCGCTTCGTGCAGCCGCTGCAGCTCGCAGCACTTTTCCGGCAGATAGTCGGCGATGGAGAGCACCCCGCCAACGGCCCCGTGCTTGAGGCCTTCGTAGAATTTGTTTATGGTACCCGCCAGGATATAAAAGTTCGACCCCCTGGGAACGGCATCGATATAGGGTACTATGGGTTCGCTGGAGGTATCCTTCATTCCAGCGATGTTCGGATGCTCAGCCACCCGGCGGATAAGATCCGTAGAAATCACCACCCCCCCGGCGTATTTGGGGATATTGTACAGCAGTACCGGTACAGGAGATGCATCCGCAACGCTGGTGTAGTAGCGAACCAGGGCATCGTCGGTCATGGCGGAGGTGAAGTAGTGGGGAGGCAGCAGGGATGCAAAATCAACCCCCAGGTCCGCATAGAGTTTAATGATTTCGATTGTCGCCTTCGCCGATTCCCTCCCCGCTCCGGCAAGGATCGTCTTTGAGGGGTCCCGGTATTTTGCATAGACCCGGATTACCTTGACCGACTCCTCGTCGGTAAGACTGCGGAACTCCCCGTTGGTACCCAGGGGCATGAAGCCGCGGATATCCGTGGAGTTGTACTTTTCCAGGTTTCCTCTGATCCTGTCGAAGGCTACCTCTTCCGTTCCGGCCTCGAAAACCGTGGCGCAGGGGGGGAATACCCCGTTCAGTCTGCTTGCATAGTCCATAAATACTCCAGAATTAAAATTAGGAAGGGGCATTTCACCCCGGAAATTACAGTATCAGATGTCCTTTAAGCTCCTGCTGAGCCTGGTTCGGCCGCACCTGGCAGCGGTACTCAAAGGCATCGGGCTTATGGATGGTCCGTTCCCACCAGAGGGGGATATGCTCGTCGATATAGCCGACGGAAGTCACCAGAAAGCCCGCTTTTCCCTCCTCAATCTCCAGGAGTTCAGCCTCTTCTCTGGTAATGGTTACGGCGGAAATCGTCTCGTCCGTTCCGGTAATGTTCAGATCATACTTGTCGGTGAACAGGCGGTAGAGGGAATCCTTCAGGCTCTGCTCAAAGAGGTCCGGACAGTAATCCGCCACAATATAGCGGTGTTCCAGAATCATGGGAACGTCATTGGCCTTGCGGAGCCGTTCAATACGATAGATGTCCTCCTCTGGCCCTACCTGCAGTTTTTCGGAAATGGCAGCTTCGATATTCTTTGCCTTCAGGCGCTCAAAGCGGAGTACCACCGATTTCGCCTCGTAGCCGGCATGTCTGGCGTTCTCGGTAAAACTGGTCAGTTTCAGCAGCTTCCCCACCGAAGGTTTCGAGCGGATAAAGGTCCCCACACCCTTGCGGAATTCCAGAAGTCCCTCAGAGACCAGACTGGAGAGAGACTTGTTCGCCGTGGCCCGACTCACATCGTACTCCTCACAGATCATCCGTTCGGTGAGAAATTTATCTCCCACCTGATACTCATCGCCGGAGATTTTCTGACGCAGCAGCCTGTTCAGCTGCTGATAGATTGGATCCTTGTTAATCATCATATGCATTCCGCCTTTTTTACAACGCATTTTACCCTGCCCCGGGGACAAAATCAACCTTTGGCCAAGCCACCAACCACTTTTTTCACCAAATTCACCCCTATTTTACTGGTTTTACCCGAATAAACTTGACAGGTGGCCTATCCACGTAGTATGGTAGCTTTCAGAACGAGTGGACAGTCCACTCATATGACAGGAGGATCAAATGGATCAGTTCAATCTGGGTCGTACCGTACCCATGACACCGCACCTTTCCGCCAATCTTCGTTCCCTCGTCGGATCGTCAAAGGATATCCAGGGGGCGAGCCTCATAGATGACGATGCAGACTACCTGCAGCACGTGCTGGATATTCCCATATCCTGGGACAGCTACTCCCGAATCCGGCCCGTGGTACGCAGGATCGGGGTTACAGGAAACTACAAGCAGGTTCTGGACACCTTTCCCACCCCTGCCAATGAGACACCCCCGGGATTCCGGATTGATTTCAACCTGGAAGCCGAGGGTATTCTGCGGGTGGATCTTGTCAGGGATATCAGCTACGACAAAAACAGCCAGAAGCGGGCCACAAATTTTCTTTTTTCCGCCGACAGCGCCAATCCCTACGAGGTCGCGGCCATAAAAAGCCAGCTGGCAAATCTTACCTGCAATCCCGGAATAATCTACGACCTCTTCATCAACAATCCCAAGGCGAATGTGGGCAACAAGTACAAAGACCGGGACGAGGTCATGCTTGCCCTGGGGGAGATCCTGGGACCGGGCTGCGACATAAGCGTGGAGGTCAACAACCCCTTCGACGATGTAGAGAAGATCCTGGACGAAGCGGAACACTTCCGGGAGATGCTTTCTCCCTACCGGGTCGTCATAAAAATTCCCCACACCGGACCGATCAACGCGGAAAATGTCGATCAGCTCCTTCAGGGAGACAAACTCTTCAGCGGGCGTTTTGACCAGGGAAGCACCGAGGACATGCTCCGGGGCCATAACCTGGCGATGATTCTGCGGGAAAAGGGCTTCAAGATCAATTTTACCCTCATGTTCGAAGCTCAGCAGACCGCAATGGCTCTGCAGGCAAAGCCTTACTTTATCAACAGCTTTGTCCGTCACCGGCTGGCCCAGAGCCAGGAGATGAAACGCCTCCTGGACTTCTTTGATCTTACCGAAGATGTTTCGTATATTGAGAAACTGCGGAGTTTCATGATCGCGAAGGACTACCTGAGCCCCGCCGACAAGGATATGAACCTGATCGAGGTCATGAAGATGGCCAGGCGAATTCTTCAGCAGCGGGGTGTCCATGGAGAGGGACATATTGACGGCCTTGATGGTGTACGTCATAATTTACGTATGCTCCGGCAGGTAAACCTTCCGGAAACCAGGCTGATAATCTGCAGCATGGAGGGGGATTACAACTATCCCGATATCGACCGGCTTCTGGCTGATCCGGAATTTGCCGACATGATGGACAGAGTGGTGGTAACCGCCGAACCTGAATATCTGGCCCGTTTTACCAGTGCCAACCAGGTGGTTTCCTACCAGCGTCGCTTCATGAACGCTGCCAGCGGAGCAAAATAACGTAAGGACACCTTTAAAACGTGGTATTTTTTCCATAGTCGAGGAGGAAAGGTTTTGCCGCGCCCGCGGGAAAAGAGCAGTTTTTTGAGGTGTCCGTAAATTTTTTCCAGGAAGACACAGTAAGGAGCAGTACATGAGTAAACGAGTAGCCATAGGATGCGACCCAAACGCCAGCGATCTCAAGGATTACATTAAATCCTGTCTGGATGAATGGGGCTATGAGTACACCGACATGGGCAGCGAAGATCCCATCTATGCCAATGTCGCTTTTAAAGTCGGCGAAGCCGTGGCACGGGGAGAATACGACCGGGGAATACTGCTGTGCGGTACCGGTATCGGCGTAAGCATCGCCGCCAACAAGGTGCCCGGGATCTACGCGGCCCTCTGTACCGACGTCTATTCCGCTGAACGGGCGGTAAAGAGCAACAACGCCAATGTCATGACCATGGGCGCCCAGACCATCGGTCCGATAATCGCCAGGGATATGGTAAAAACCTATCTTGAGGCGGATTGGGAGCCCGGAACCAGGTCCGAACCCAAGGTCCAGGCCTACGTTGATTACGCAAAAAAGCACGAGGCCTAGGGAGCGGCGGGAAAACACTATGAGTCTAAGCGCACAGGAAAAATGGGAACTGGAAGAGAAGGCCCTGTCCCTGCGGGAGAAAGTCCTCAGAATGATCAAGGCCTCCGGTTCCGGTCACCTGGGAGGAGCCCTTTCTGCAACCGAGATACTTACGGCCCTCTACTTTCGTATTATGAGGGTGGATCCCCAACGGCCCGACTGGCCCGAGAGGGACCGTTTCGTCCTCTCCGCGGGACACAAATGTCTTATCCTCTATGCAGCCCTGGCGGAGAAGGGTTTTCTGCCGGAAAGCTATCTGGATACCTACGGAGACCTTAAGTCCCCCCTGCCGGGCCACCCCAGCATGGAAAAACAGCCGGGAGTAGAGGCCAATACCGGAGCCCTGGGACACGGACTCTCCATAGCCGGCGGCATGGCCATGGGTCTGCGGGCCCAGGAGAAAAAGAACCGGGTTTTCGTACTCATGGGGGACGGAGAACAGGCGGAGGGCTCCAACTGGGAGGCCGCAGCGGCAGCCTCCTACCACAAACTGGACAATCTGCTGGCCTTTGTCGACCGCAACGGACTCCAGATCGGCGGGAAGACAACCGAAGTAATGAGTTACGAACCTCTGGAAGATCGCTGGTCCGCCTTCGGCTGGAGCGTTAAAACCATCGACGGCAACAATATCGAACAGGTGGTGGAAGCCATCGAATCGGCACCTTTCGAGGCGGGAAAACCCTCGGTAATCATCGCCGATACGGTCAAATCCAAGGGACTCTCTTTCGCCGAAGGAGACGCGGCCTACCACTACTGGAAGGCCGGTGCCGATGAAATGAAAACCGCTGACGCTGACCTGAAAAAGGCTCGCGAAATTCTGGAAAACGCACGGAAGGGGTTGAAATGAAAACGGTAAGCTGGAACAGAACATTCACCGAAGCAAAGGATCCCCGCAAGACCTTCGGGGAAGCCCTGACTGACGCGGGAAGCGCTATACCCGAAATAATAGCCCTCTCCACCGACAGCTCCTCAGGTTCCGGAATGGGCCCCTTCGCCAAAAAGTTCCCGGAGCGGCATTACGAGTTCGGCATCATGGAGCAGGGGGCCATAGGGTATGCCGCGGGGCTTGCATCCACGGGCCTGATCCCTTTTTACGCTGCCATCGCCCCCTTTGTAACCGCCCGGCCCTACGAGATGTTCCGCAACGACCTGGGTTATATGCAGCAGAATGTCAAGGTTGTGGGACGCTGCGCAGGTCTCACCTACTCCCACCTGGGTCCGACTCACCATTCCCTGGATGATATCGCCATTATCCGGACCATCCCCGGTGTAACGATCCTGAATCCCGGCGACCCGGTAAGCATTCACAAGGCCGTACAGGCGGCGGCCGAGTTCAAGGGACCGGCCTATATCCGCATAGGAAGTCCACCCATGCCCGGCATCTATAATGGCGATGTTCCCTTCGAGGCGGGCAAGGGTAACGTCCTTATGGACGGGACGGATGTAACGATCATAGCCACCGGTACCATGCTCGCCAATGCCGTCAAGGCCGCCATGAGCCTGGAATCCGAAGGGGTCAGCGTCTGCCTGATCGACATGCACACGGTAAAGCCCCTGGATACGGAGCTTGTACTGGAGGCGGCTGAACGTACCGGACGCATCGTCACCGTGGAAGAACACTATGTGACCGGCGGTCTCGGAAGTGCCGTGGCTGAGCTCTGCTCCGCAAATCGGCCAACCCCGGTCCACATGATCGGCGTCAAGGACCAGTACGCCAGCAACGGACCCTACGAGGAGCTCCTGGGACTCTACGGCCTGCAGGCCGGACAGATCGCCGACACGGTCAGAAATATCTTGAAATAACACTCTATTCCCCCGGTTCTGTACCGGGGGATTTTTCTGTGACAAGCAGAACAATCAAAGGGACAAGGAGAGGGGCATGAACATTCTTGGAGTCGACATCGGTACCACCTCGATGAAAATGGGGGTTTTTACCACCGATAAGGACGGAAATCTTGAACAGGTGCGGGAGTATTCGGAATCCTATCCCGTAAATGTCTACAACAACGGTACCTTCGGGGATATCGAGCAGGAAAAATGGGAGAAGGCCTTCCGCAACGGCTGCCGGCAAATGGCGGACCTGATGGGGGGAATCGACGCGGTATCCCTTTCCGGTACGACCCCGGGCTTAAGCGCCATGGACGCCGATGGAAAAGCGACCTATCCGGCCATCCTGATGCTGGACCAGAGATCCCGCAAGCAGGCCGCCGATATCATCCGGACCGTTGGTCTTCAGAAAATTCTGGATGAAACCTCCAATATGCCGGTCGCCGGAGGCTGTTCCCTGGCGAGTATCCTGTGGATCAAGGAAAACGAACCGGAGGCCTACGAAAAGTCCGTATGCTTCGGCCATTCCAACACCTACATAGCAAAATGGCTCACCGGCTCCTTCGCCATCGATCCCTCCTCCGCCTCCCTGAGCGCCCTGTACAATACAGTACGGAACGATCTTACCTGGAACAAGGAGATCGCCTCGGCCTTCGGGTTGTCCGTCGACCGCCTGCCGAAGGTTATTCACTCCTATGACAGCGCAGGAAACGTCAAGGCGGACCTTGCAGCGGAACTGGGTATGACCAAAAAGCCCCCGGTAATAATCGGCGGAAACGACGCGGTACTGGCGGCCTACGACGCCGGGGTAAACGAACCGGGTCAGATGATCAATGTCAACGGTACCTGCGAGATCAGCCTTGTCTGTCTGCCCAAATGTTACCCCTCCACGGAATACAATATACGGGCCCATGTGCTTCCCGACCGCTGGCTTACCCTCTACGTCATGAACGCAGGAGGCAAGGCTTTTGAGTGGTTCCAGCAGCTCTTCTGCTCCGAGATGACCCCCGACCAGTTCTGGTCGGACTTTATGCCCGTCGCCATGGAGAAATGGCTGACCCGGGAGAGCAATGTACGCTACACCCCCTATCTGATGGGATCCCGTTACTCCCTGGAACCCCTGAAAGCCGAGTTTACCGGCATGAACCAGGAATCCGACCGGGAAGAACTCCTTGCAGCCATGGTCCGGGGTCTCTGCGAATATCAGCGGGAGCACCTCAAGGAGATCTCCCTGGAGATCCCCATTTCAAAGGAGATCTTCGTAACCGGCGGTGCGGTTAACGACATTCTGATTGAAGCAAAAAAACAGTGGATGCGGGACAGCAGCTACGTCTATCGTGACCAGTCCTCCCTTCGCGGAGCGGCCCTTCTGGCCCGCAAGCACCTCGAAGGTGAACTGTGAGTGTGGCAGGCAAAACCGTCCTTGTAACCGGGGCGGGAGCCAATATCGGCCGGGCGATAGCTGAACTTTTCGCCCGGCAGGGGGCCCGGGTGGCCATAACCACCCGATCCAATGCCGGGGGAGGAGAAGCCGCCGCGGAGGCTGTTCGCCGACAGGGCGGAGAAGCCCTCTTTTTCGCTGCCGACCTGACCGACGAAAACCAGGTTGACCAGCTTTTCCGCCGCGTGGAACAGAGCTTCGGTCCCGTGGAGGTGCTTATCAACAACGCCGGCGCGGCCCTTCCCACCCCCTTTCTCGACTCCGAAGTCAGCCAGTGGCGGAATGTTTTCGAGATCAACTTTTTTACCGCCCTGAACTGCTCCCGCCGGGCAGCCCCTGGAATGATCGACAAAGGCAAAGGGTCAATAATCAATACCGTCTCGGTCCGGGGTTTCGACCATACCGGCCGGGAGGGGATTATGGCCTACTCCGCGGCCAAGGCTGCCCTGATCAATTTTACCAAGACCCTGGCCAAAGAGCTTGCACCTGGGATCTGCGTAAATGCGGTATCCCCCGGTTTTGTCCTTACCTCCGCTTACGACACGGCGCCGGAGGAGGTAAAGAAGGGCTTTATCGAATCCACAATGATCAAACGCTGGATACAGCCGGAGGAACTGGCGGAAGCATACCTCTACCTTGCCGGTCAATCTGCAGCAACCGGGACAGTCCTCGGTGTCGACGGCGGCTTTCTGCTCAAACAGGCCTGAGACGCCCTGCCTCCCCTGACCTCATGGGGAGGCAGGCTTGCACACTTCAGTTTTGTACGATATCATACAATTGGAACGATTCAATAACCACATTTCTGGAGTTTTTAATGGCGAAAAAGATAATTATAACCGGTGCCAGTACCGGAATCGGGGCTGAGACTTCCCGTATGCTGGCCCCGGGAAACGAAATCATTGTACACTACTACTCTTCCAAAGGTCCGGCGGAAGCCGTTGCCGCGGATATCGAAAAAGCGGGAGGAAAGGCCCACCTGCTTCAGGCTGACCTTTCAAAATCCGATGAATGCGAACGCTTTGTCGCTGAATGCGCCAAACTGTTCCCCGTTGTGGATGTCCTGGTCAACAATGCCGGCGGTCTTATTCGGCGCCAGCCGATAAACGAACTGGACTGGGATTTCATGATCGAAACCTTCGCCCTGAATACCTTTTCCACCATGAAGGTTACCTCCCTCTGCGTACCCCTGCTGGAAAAGGCGGAAGATCCGGTTATCATCAACATGACCTCCATTGCCATGCGCCACGGTGCCCCCTCCGCCACCCTCTACGGAGCATCCAAGGGAGCCCTGGATACCTTTACCCGCGGGGCCGCCACGGAGCTGGCACCGAAGAAGATACGGGTAAATGCGGTAGCCCCGGGAGTCATCGAAACCCCCTTCCACGAAAAGGTCTCCACCCCGGAAAAGATGAAGAGCTTCAAGGAGAATACGCCCCTTAAGCGGAACGGCCGGGCCCGGCATATCGCCCAGGCTGTCAAGTATCTTATCGAGAACGACTTCATGACCGGCGCGACGGTGGATGTAAACGGCGGGCTGTTCATGTACTAGGGGTCAGTACAGACCGTAAAAAGCCATCGGCGGCAGTATCAGGCGCCGATGGTTTTTTTTTGCCCCGGGTTCAACTTTTCGGCGGTTCCGCAGGACTCCCGTATCGCAAGCCGGGGAGTTATCAGTATCCGTTCCGGGGTTCCCGGATTCTCAATCAGTTGCAGAAGAAAACCCGCCGCCCTCCGGGCTATGAGTTCCGGAGGAATGGCAATGGTGGAGAGGGAGGGAGTCCACAGCCTGGCTTCGGAGATATCGTCGAAACCAATGACGCCGAAATTCCGCCCCGGCTGAATACCCTTTGATCGCAGCCCCAGCATGACCCCCAGGGCTATAATGTCATTATAGCAGAAGGCCGCCGTGGGAGGATCGGGACGGGACACCAGTTCCCGAATGGCCGCGTAACCTCCCCAGCGGCTCCCCTGGGCGGTGACCATTAATTCCGGATCCGGGCTGTAACCATACTTGTCAAAGGCGATCCGGAATCCCTCCAGCCGCTCAGGCCGGGGCGACGAGCCGTCCTCGCCTCCCACAAAAGCGATTCGCCTGTGGCCTGCCGCAAGCAGACGTTCCACCGCCATGGTCGTACCCACGACGTTATCGGCGCCCACATAATTCCCCGGATAATCGCTGAGATAGCGGTTTATAAATACCGAAGGAACATTACTGTTGACCAGAGGACCCAGATCTTCCCGGGTGGAAAACCTGGCGGGACTGATAAGCAGCCCCTCCACATTATGTTCGAGGAGGGTGGAGATGGCCTTTCTCTGACGTTCCGGGCTCTCGGTCGTATTGGCGAGCATAACGACGATTCCCTCCGGTTCGAGACACTCCTCTATTACCGGCACCAGCTCGGCAAAGAAGGGGTTACCCAGATCATTGATGAGGACCCCGACAATAAAGGAGCGGCTGGTCCGCAGGTTGGCGGCGGTACGATTGTAGACATATCCAAGGGATTCGCTTGCCGCTTTTACCAGGGCCGCGGTCTCCTTCGTTATAAGGGGGCTGTTTTTCAGCACAAGAGAGACCGTCGACTTTGAGACCCCCGCCTCCCGGGCGATATCCTTGATCGTCACCCTTCTCTTGGTTTTTCCTGTCTGCCGGTTCACCCTACAAATACCTTCTTTGAAATTGGAACGGTGTAATTCTATGCTCCCATAAGCGAACTGTCAATAAATAAAAAACCCAACTTGAACACATTATCCGGAAGCTTAAACTAAAAATAGTACAAAATTGCAGTACTGAAAAACAATTTTCTTGACAGCAACCAAAACCCCTGCTATCGTTTTCATTGAATCGTTCCAATCCAATGCACGAAAGAACTGTGCACGGAAAAATTAACAGGAGGACTATTCATGAAAAAGATTGTTGGACTGACTCTCGCACTGATGCTGATCTTCAGCCTTGCTTCCTTTGCGGAAGGCGGAAAAGAGAGCGGAACACCTGAGTCCATTACTCTCGTCGGCGGCGTCATGCTTCCCAAGGGACATGTATACTATCAGGCAATGGAAAAGTTTGTTGAGCTCCTCGATGAGTACTACACCGGTCCCATCGAACTGAAGTACGAACTTCACCACTCCGGCTCCATCGGAACCGAAAAGGACATGTTCGAGTTCATGATGCAGGGAGTTTCCGTAGACTTTGCGGTTGTATCCCCCGCGTGGGCCGCAACCTGGGACAAAACAGCCCCCATCATCGACGCACCCTTCCTTTTCAGGAGCATCGAGCACTGGGAACAGTCCCTTGAAGCCGGCGCCCTCGACTCTATCGCGGAAACCATTCGGAAAAAAGGCGTCCGTTTCATCGGTTACGGCGGAGGCGGAGCCCGCAGCCTGATCCTGAATCAGCCGGTCAGCAGCCTCGAAGACTTCGGCAAGATCGACCTGCGGGTCCAGGGTTCCCCCCTGCACGCCGCGGTATTCGGCGCCATCGGCCTGAACCCCACTCCCCTGGACTATACCGAGGTATATAACGCCATAAAAACCGGTGTTGTCGACGGTCTCGAGAACGAACCCGCCGGACTTGAGGGCATGAAATTCTACGAGGTCGCTCCCTACTATGCTCTTTCCGAGCATCAGATCACCACCCGTATCCTCTGCTTCTCCGAGTCTAGACTTCAGAGCTTTCCCCAGGACCTGCAGGATGCCATTATAAAGGCCGGACTCGACGCCGGACGCTGGCACCGCAAGGCGGAAGTGGCTCTGGGACAGCAGATCATAGACAAACTGGTAGCCGGCCATGGCCTCAAGGTAATCGAGTTTACCAAAGCGCAGAAAGACGAGATGGCCCGCAGGGCAATGCCGGAAGTAATGAAGTACGCCGAAGAAGTCGGTGCCACCGATATCGTCGAAACAATCCAGAATCTCTAGAGATTAAGCTTTTCACCTTACCCGCAGGCCGGAGGACTCCGGCCTGCTTTTCCATTAATTCAGAGGAGCAAACCGATGCCCTTGAAACTGTTTGATCTGTACGCGAAATTCCTTATCCGCGTAATGATTGTCCTGATGTTCATCCTGCTGGGCGCCGTCGCCCTGACTGTTGCAGGCCGCTACATACCCTTTATTCCCCGCTTCCTGTGGACCCTGGAAGTCACCAACATATCCCTTATCTGGATGGTTTTTGTGGGCTCGGTAGTCGGCCTCAGGGAATCCCGGCACTTCTACATCGATATCTTCGCCGGCGGAGTCCCTCCATGGTTCGAAATGTTTCTAAAAATTCTCAACTATTTTGTTACGCTGACTGTCACCTATGTATTTGTCCGTTACGGATACCGCTTTTTTATGCAGTGGGGACTGATCCAGACCTCTGAGCTTACCGGTATAAATCTTGGTTTTCTCTATGCCTCGGTCCCCTTTGCCGGCGTATCATGGCTGATATTCTTGATTGAGAGGTTTTACCACGACTTTATAAAAAAGGACCAGACGGAAGAACACCACATGGCCGATTCCTACCAGGTCCATCACGAAGATGAAGACACTAAAGAAGGAGAAACGGACAAATGACAGCTGGAACAGTCGCCGCGATAATGTTCATACTGCTTATCGTCCTCATTATTTTACGCGTTCCGGTCAGTTTTACCCTGGCCTTCGCCGTTGTACCTATTCTTTTGCTCACTCCCAGGGTCTCGCCGCTCATGCTGCTGCAGCGCATGATGGTTCAGTACGGGTCCTTTCTGCTATTATCGATACCCTTCTTCTTACTGGCCGCTGTCATCATGAACGAGGCCAAGATCACCGACCGGCTGATCAGGTTCTCCCGCTCCATGGTGGGACCCCTTCCCGGCGGTCTTGGCCACGTTAATGTTGCGGTAAGTATGCTCTTTGCAGGTATCTCCGGTTCCTCCAATGCGGATGCCGCCGGTATCGGTTCCGTACTTATTCCCGCCATGGAGAAAGAGGGCTACGACAAGAACTTCACCGTAGCCGTTACAGCCTGTTCGGCGGTAATGGGAAACATCATTCCCCCAAGTATTACCATGGTTGTGTGGGGCGGGGTCATGAGTACCTCCGTTTCCGGGCTCTTTCTGGCCGGCTTTGTTCCCGGCGTAATGATCGCCCTCTTTCAGATGGCCCTGGTACTCTACTTTGCCCTCAAGCGGGGATATCCCCGGGACGCGCGATTCAGCATAAAGGAATTTATTCAGAGCTTTCGCGGAGCAATCCTGGCCCTGGTTACACCGCTGATTATCGTCGGCGGTATCGTCTTCGGAATCGTTACCCCCACCGAAGCTTCCATGGTGGCGGTTATCTACTCCCTTTTCCTGGGTATGTTCATCTACAAAACCGTCTCCTTCAACAAGTTTGTCGGTCTCATGCTGGATACCGCCAAGCTGGCTTCCATCGTGCTCTTTGCCGTAGGAAGCGCCTCCATATACGGCTGGGTCCTGGCCTACTACAAAATCCCGAACTTCCTGGTTGACGTTCTCGGCGGTATTACGACCACACCCTCCCTGATGCTCATGATCTTTGTGGGAATTTTCCTGCTGGTGGGAACCTTCATGGACTCCGTTCCCGCCATCGTCATCCTCGGGCCCCTGCTCGCTCCCATTGCAGAGCATGTCGGGATACACCCCCTTCACTTCGCCATCGTGGGAGTTGTCTCCCTGGCCTTCGGACTGGTAACCCCTCCCTACGGGCTCTGCCTGCTGATATCCAGCGAGATCGCCGGGATTAACGCCATGCGTCCCCTCAAGGAGGTCGGACTCTTCCTGCTTTCCATGCTGGCGGTATTGCTTCTGATCATATTCTTTCCGTCCCTGACCCTGGCTATTCCCCAGGCCTTCATGCCGGAACTCTTTTTATAGACTGTTATGAAAGATAAAATACTGAGCGCCGAAGCCGCCGTCGCCCTCATAGGGGACGGCGCACGGGTTGCCCTCCACGGTTCGGGGGGCGGCATCTGTGAACCCACCCTGCTGTTGAAGAAGCTGGGAGAACGCTTTCAGAAAAACGGAAACCCAAAGGGAATAAGCATTGTCCATTCCACGGGCATAGGCAACAAGGAGGGCACCGGAATCGACCTTATCGCCTTTGCGGGCCTTGTCAAGCGTGACATTGCAGGACATTTCGGGATGTCCCCCAAAATGGGAGAGCTGATCCTGGGAAACCAGGTGGAGGCCTATAACTTTCCCCAGGGGGTACTCTCCCATATGTTTCACGCCGTGGCTGCCAGAACACCGGGGGTCATTACCAAGATAGGCCTCAACACCTACGTGGACCCGCGCCTCGAGGGCGGAAAGGCCAACGATCTCGCCACGGAAGACCTGGTAAAGGTCATAGAACTGGATGGCGAAGAGTGGCTCTTCTTCCCCCGCTTTGAGTTCGACTTTGCCTTTGTCCGGGGAACCACCGCCGACCTTAACGGAAATATAACCAATGAGGAAGACGGGCCCTTTCTGGAGGGGATGGCAATCGCCCAGGCAGTCAAAAACTGCGGAGGGACGGTTATAGCCCAGGTCAAGTATCTGGCTGAGAACGGAACCCTGGACCCGCAGCAGGTACGTATCCCGGGAATCTACGTCGATCATATCGTCGTGGATCCCGAACAGACCCAGACCTGTCTGCACAGCTACGAACCCTCCTTTGCCGGGAAGGTCCGGATTCCCCTTACAAGGATGGAACCCCTGTCCCTGGGACCGAAGAAGATTATTGCCCGGCGGGCGGCGAAGGAACTCTTCGAAGGAGCCATCGTAAACCTTGGATATGGCGCACCTGACGGAGTGGCAGCCGTGGCTTCCGAAGAAGGCATCCTGGACAAGTTTACCCTGACCGTCGAACAGGGATCCATCGGCGGACGTCCCGCGGGGGGCGTAGTCTTCGGCACCGCCTACAACCCGGAGGCCATAATTCCCATGGACGCCCAGTTCACATTCTACGACGGCGGCGGGCTGGATCTGGCCTATCTTGGCATGGCCCAGGTCGATCAGCACGGGAACGTCAACTCCAGCCGGGTCGGACGCATGCTCGCAGGCTGCGGAGGCTTCATCAATATTACCCAGAACGCAAAAAAGGTGATCTTCTGCGGGACCTTTACTGCCAAGGGGCTCAAGTGCTCCGTGGGAGACGGCAAAATCAGCATCGACCAGGAAGGTTCGGTACGGAAATTCGTGGACCGGGCGGCCCAGATCACCTTCAGCGGTGATTACGCCGGCAGCCTCGGACAGCCGGTACTCTATGTCACGGAACGGGCGGTTTTTTCCCGCAGCCCGGAAGGGCTGATGCTGGAGGAGATTGCCCCGGGAGTCGACCTTGAACGGGACATTCTGGCACATATGGATTTCAAGCCCCTTATTTCACCGGATCTGAAAGAGATGGACCCGGACTTCTTCCGGGAGTGAGGACCTTTTCATGATTACCACTGTAAAAATCGAACTGCGCGCCCCGGTGGCGCGCATCATTTTCAGCGTTGATCCGCCGGGAAAACCCCCGGCGGTGGATTATGATGTTATCGACCAGCTGGAGGAGGCTGTAAAAGGTATCGCCTCCGCAGGTCCCGATATTCGTCTGGTCCTTGTGGAGAGTTCGGAACCCAGATATTTTGTAGTCGGGGCCAACCTGAAGGCCCTGCAGCAGATCGACAGCCAGAGTATCCGACCCTGGGTACGCCGGGGACACGATGTATTCAACATGCTGCAGGAACTGGAGCTTCCGGTCATCGCTGTTGTGCGCGGCTTTGCCGGCGGAGGCGGACTTGAGCTGGCCCTGGCCTGCGACTTTATCTATGCCGCCGATAATGCCCGTTTCGCCCTGCCGGAAGCAGGGCTGGGTCTTATTCCCGGCTGGGGAGGGAGTCACCGCCTTCCCTTAAGGATCGGCGCAGCCCGGGCCAAGGAGATGGCCTTCTCCGCCCGGCCGATCGATGCCGCAACTGCCTATGACTGGGGACTGATCAACTGGTACGGACCGGAAGAGGAGCTTCAGCAAAAGCTCGAGGAGATCTCCGCAAGCATCAGCGCAAACAGCCGGATATCCGTGGCCATGGAAAAACAGCTTATCAATTCCGCTGACAGTCCGGACAATCCCCGCATGAAATTCGAAGAGGCCGCCGCCTCCACCGCCGCCATGAGTTCCAGCGATACCTCCCGCAGACTTGAGGAGTTTTTCGAAAAACGGCGGAAAAAATAGCAGATTATCTACACAGGAGTCGCCTTATGTCGTATCTGGACAACCCCATCCGGCTGCAGGAAGTCCGCAGTTTCTACCTTGAACGTCTTCTCAAGCCGAAGCTTACATCTGAACGGGCGGATATCGTGACCAGGTCCTATGCCCGAACCGAAGGTTCCCATCCCATAACCCGGCGGGCACAGGCCCTTAAGGACATCCTTGCCGAAATGAGCATCTACATCAAACCCTGGGAACTCCTGGCGGGCAATCTTGGACCGGAACCCGTCTCCGCTCCGGTATTTCCCGAGGGCGGTGCCGATTTTATCCTCGAAGAGATGGACAGCTACGGCACCCGGCCGGGAGACAAGTTCGAAGTCAGCGAAGAGACAAAAACAGAGCTCCGGAGGATCCTTCCCCTGTGGAAAGGAAAAACCCTGAAGGAGTACGGCCTCTCCCTGATGCCGGAAGGTCCGGTACGGATGCGGGAAGCCGGGGTATTCTCCGCGGAAAACATGCTCACCTGCGGTACCGGACACTTTCTGCCGGATTATACCAAGGTACTGGAGCAGGGCTTTCGCGGCATAAGCGAACAGGCTAAAGCAGCCCTTATGACCCTGGACCTGAGCCGGGAAGAGGGATACGAAAAACGCATCTTTTACGAGGCCGTGCTGACCATCTGTGCCGCCGTCAGAGACTTCTCCCTCCGTTACGCCGAGCTTGCCGATTCCATGGCCGCTGAAGAAAAGGAGGAAGAACGGCGAAGGGAACTGAAAAAAATCGCGGAGGTCTGCCGCAGGGTGCCCTGGGAGCCCGCCGCAGGTTTCGCCGAAGCCGTCCAGAGCCTCTGGTTCACCCACCTGGTCTGTTATATCGACTCCAACGGTTACGGCGTAACCCTGGGACGCTCCGCCTCCTGTCTGTATCCCTGGTATCGATCAAGTATTGCTTCCGGAGAGATCGACAGGGAAGGAGCGCTGGCTCTTCTTGTAAGTCTCTTTTTCAAGACAAACGACATCCTGAAGCTCTACAACAACAACGCCGCCCAGAATTACGGCGGCTTTCCCGTGGGACAGCCGGTCCAGCTGGGGGGAATCAACGCCGCCGGAGAGGACGATACCAACGAACTGAGCTTCCTCTTTCTGGAGGCGGAGAAAAAGGTAAAACTTTATCAGCCGGATATCGGCTTTCTGTGGACCGAAAAGATCAATCCCGGGTTTTTCCGGGCGGCAACGGAACTTGTGGCAACAAACTCAAAGCCCAAGTTTTTCAACTACCATGTGGGTTCCGCCATGTACCGCCAGGCGGGATTATCGGAAGAGACTGCCCAAAAGGACTGGGCCTTTATCGGCTGCGTCGAATACGGAGTCCCGGGTAAAACCTGGACCTGGGCCGACGCCGCCATGTTCAACCTGGCAAAATGCCTTGAACTGGCCCTTAACGACGGGATAGACCCGGTAAGCGGCAGCCGCCTCGGGCCCCAGACAGGAAGCCCGGAGGACTTCAAGGATTTCAGCCAGTTTCTCTCCGCCCTGCAGCGGCAGATTGCCTACATGTTTGACCTGACGGTTCAGGGCATAACCGCTTTACAGGTTGCCCATAAACACTGCTGGCCGGAACCCTACGAATCTCTGCTTGTAGACGGCTGCATGCAGAGCGGCAGGGAGGTCAACCAGGGCGGCGCCACATCCTACCACACAGGCGTCCAGTTCGTGGGATTCGCCACGGTGGTGGATTCACTGCTTGCGATAAAACACTTTGTGTTCGAGCACCGGAGCATAAACTTCCGGGACCTGGTGGACAACCTTGGAGAAAATTTCAGGAATAATGAGGTACTCCGTGTACGTCTTTTGCGGGAGACCCCCCGGTTTGGTATGGACAGGGATGATATAAACTCCCTGGCGGGAGAGGTTTTCACCTACTGCTGCGACACCGCAGGCCGTTACCGGGATATATGGGGAGGGCTCTATACTGCAAGTCTCTACAGCCTCACGGCCCATGTAGGTTTCGGCGCCCGGGTCGGGGCGACTCCGGACGGCCGGATGGCCTTCTCTCCCCTATCCGATGCCAGTTCACCATCTCAGGGACTGCAGAACGGCTCCGTGACCGAGATCTTCACCACCCAGTCGAAGCTCCCTCACCACAAGGCCATAAACGGTACCCTGCTGAACATGAAGCTCAACAAGAAACTGCTGTCCGGCCCGGAAGGAACGGCCAGGCTGCAGAACCTTATAAGCACCTACTTCAAGATGGGAGGCTTTCATGTTCAGTTCAATGTCGTGGACGTGGAGGTTCTCAAGGATGCCCAGGCGAATCCGGACAAGTATCCAGATTTCCTGATCCGGGTCGCCGCTTACGTTACCAACTGGAATCAGCTGAGCCGGGATGTTCAGAACGAGATAATATCCCGGGCCGAGATGGAGAGTTTTTAGGCGCCGTGGATAATACCGTGCACAACGAAATCAGGGGGACAGTTTTTAACTGCGAAACCTTCAGCCTCCACAACGGACCGGGTATACGGACGACCCTTTTTCTCAAGGGCTGTCCCCTGCGCTGCCTGTGGTGCGCCAACCCTGAAAGCTGGAGTATGGAAGCCGAAGTCAGCTACAACCGGGAACTCTGCATCCCTGAATGCCACGAATGCGAGAAGGTTGCCGGAAGCGGCCTTCTTGAACGGGACCGTGAGGGAAAAATTGTCATACCTCCCGCAGCCCCGCGAAGCGATCCTGCCCTTATAGCCGCTGCCCGGGCCTGCCCCGCCCGGGCGCTTTCGGTTGAGGGTTACACCATATCCGTGGACGAAGCCGCAAAGCTGCTCTGCAGGGACCGGCCTTTTTTCGAGGAATCCGGAGGCGGAGTTACCCTCTCCGGGGGTGAACCTCTTCTGCAGCCCGAATTTTCGGCTGCGCTCCTGGGACGCCTGAAAACAGAGGGAATTCACACAGCCCTGGATACCTGCGGAGATGCTGCCCCGGAAGTATACAGGGAAGTTAGCAGTCTTGCAGACCTCATCCTCTTCGATTTCAAGGCCGCCCACAGCGGACTCCACAGGGAATGCACCGGACAATCCAACGAGAGGATTCTGGTGAACCTGGAGCAGACTGCCGCGGAACGTCCGGAGCAGCTGCGGGTACGTATTCCCTTTATTCCCGGACTCAATGGAACCGAAGGGGAGTTATCTGCCATGGCCAGGGTATTAAAGGGACTGGGGATATCCCGGGCGGAACTTCTTCCTTACCATCGCCTGGGAATTCACAAGTACCGGCAGCAGGGCAAGGAATATACTTTGGGATCAGTGGAAATCCCGGGTTCGGAAATCCTGAAGACAGCAGTCCGTATCTGCAGGGACCTGGGAGTCGAACTGCATATACAGCACTAGAAGAGCCTAGTTCTTAACCTGGGACTCCTGGACCATATTCCCCTGGATTACCAGGGTGAGGACCCGGATTTTACTGTTCTCGATATGCCGGGTAAGCAGTTCCGAGGCTTTCTCGATATCCCGGATACAGAGGGCGTCTATCAGCTCTATATGCTCCTGGATAGTGACATCCTTGGAAAACTGCTGCCTCAGGCTCAGCTCCCAGAAGGTCTGGGTAAGCCGGTACAGCTGATCCAGCATACGGATAAGCCGCCGCCTGCCGCTGGATTGAATAAGATAGGAGTGAAAATACCCGTCCACCCGTGCATGCTCCTGGAAGTCGAGACTGTCCTTCAACCCCAGGATAAGGGCCTTCATTTCAAGCAGCTTCTGTATGCTCAGAGAGTTTGCCGCCCTTCGCAGGGCCAGAGACTCGAGTTCCCTGCGCAGTTCGTAAATATCCTCGAGATCGTCCGCGGTAAAGGGAAAAATACGGGCTCCCCTCTTGGGAAGAATCTCTATCAGGTGGTCCTGTTCGAGATTCTGCAGTACACTGCGCACCGGGGATCTGCTGACATTGAACTCCCGGGCCAGGAGGTCCTCCCGCAACCAGGTATCTTCAGGATATTCGTTTTGTATTATCCTGTTGAAAAGGGTGGTGTAAATTTCATGCCGAGTCGTTTTAGTATTCTTGTTTTCCATAATGTCCCAACCCTAACCATTATTACACGGCCCCGGAGTATTGTATATAAGAAAATTTTCTCTTTTTCGCGCCCATATTGATTAAATCAGGTAAACTTGTATACAGTTCAGATGCAGCTCGCTCTACTTATCGATTTAATATCGTTTATGTATACGATCAGCAAAGCTTATGGAAAATGTTTGACGTAAAGTCCATATCGTAGTATAAAGGATGTAATACAACCCTTTATCTCTGGGTTGTACAAATACTAAATCTTGTGGAAAAGGAGTTTTTCATGCAAGGAAAAAAATGGCTAGGTAAACTTTCCATTTCTCTCTTGGTAGTGTTGTCTCTTCTTGCCGTTTCATGCGCCAAAGAAGAGCCTGCCCAGGCTGCAGCCCCCGCGGCTCCCGCCGAATCTCAGCAGGCAGCATCCTCTGAGGCCATCCCCGACATGATCGATATGACCATGCCTTCGAGTACGGTTACCCTCAGACTGGCTTACGATGACCCCACCCTCTGGCCCAAGCAGGCAAATGTTCCCGACCCCGAGCATGCTCAGGCACTGCTCTTCAAGGACTACGTGGAAAGCCAGACCGGCGGAGCTGTCAAGATTGACCTCTACGGTGCCGGCCAGCTCGGAACCTACCGGGAAACCCTGGAAATGGTTCAGCAGGGCTCCATGGACATCAACATTGGTACCGGATCTCTCGGTTCTTTCTTTGATCCCTTCCAGATCTTCACCATCCCCTACCTCTTCAGCTCAGACGACATCGCCGTCGGCTACTTCGAGCGGAGCGAATGGTGGGCAGACCTGATGGATCAGATGGAAGACGAAACCGGCATGAAGTACCTCGGTATGGGTCAGAACGGCTGGAGAAACTTCACCAACAACGTACGTGAAATCCGCAAACCCGAAGACCTCAAGGGCATCAAGTTCCGCGTTATGCAGAGCCCCGTATACGTGAAGATGATCGAGTCCATGGGCGGAAGCGCTGTTCCCATCGCCTGGAACGAGCTCTACACCGCACTGCAGACCGGTGTTGTTGACGGCGAAGAGAACCCCATCTCCTCCATCGCCCTGGGTAAACTCCAGGAAGTTCAGAAATACCTGACCATGGACGGCCACGTATGGTCCGAAAACGTCATGGTTATGAACGCTGCGAAGTTCAACGACATGCCCGTAGGCGTTCAGCAGATCCTGGTTCAGGGCGGAATGCTGGCAGCTCGTGCCAACAACGTTGCAGAGAGAATGGTATCCAATATCGTCAAGTTCGAAGAAGTTGCCAAGCAGATGCAGGTTTACTTCCCCACCGCCGGCGAAAAGGCTGAATTCCGCAAGGTTTCCCAGCCCGCGGTTATCGAATACCTGGAAGGCGAGCTTGGAGAAGACATGGTTAACGGCTTCCTGACCAGTGTTCAGCAGATGGAAGCAGAACTCGGTTGGAGACGCTAATCTCTTCTTGCCTTTTTTCTACCGACACCCCTTAAGGGTGTTGCGATGGCAGTCCGCTCTCACAGGCGGGCTGCCGTCTTTATCTAATCTACTTCGCTATCAATTGGAGATAATCACCAATGGTAAAATATCTGAAACAAGCCAGTGACATTGTGCATGTGGTCACCAAGTGGTGGCTCTTTGTCTATGTCCTGTCCGTAACTATTCTGGCGATTGTCGGCGTCTTCTTCCGCGCCATCGGGAACTCCCTCTCGTGGAACGAGGAACTTATGCGCTGGATACTCATCGGTATCGGTTACATCGGAGCTGCGGTGGCCCTCAAGGAACGGAGCCACATAGGCATTGAGTTTTTCATTACCCGGATGAAGCCCAAACTCCGCAAGTTCTCCATTATCCTCGGATACCTTACAATCGTCCTTTTTCTGCTTGTTGTACTTATTTACGGTTACAAATCCGCAGACGTCGCCTGGCGACAGAAGGGGTCGATTCTGCGAGTTCCCATGTACTGGGTTAAACTAAACCTGCCCCTGGGCTCACTGTTCATGCTCGTTCACATGACCTACTTCACCGTCGGTTTCTTTAAGGAGAAAGGCGATGACCGTGAGTACCTGCTGAGCGGCGGACACGACTTTTAAGGGAGCCGGAGAATTTTATGAATATTGCAGTATACACAATGGTTTTCCTTTTTGTAATTCTTCTTGTAATAGGCGTACCCATCGCCTTTGTACTGGGTCTGGTACCCCTTATCTACCTCCTCTTCTTCAAAGGTCTTCCCCTTATAGCCATTGCCTCGAAACTCTACGGAGGGATCGATAACTACGTTCTGTTGGCCCTGCCCTTCTTTATCCTCGCCGGTAACATAATGAACAACACGGGAATAACGAAGGACCTGGTCAACTTTGCGCGTCTTCTGGTCGGTCGTGTCCGGGGTGCCCTGGCGCAGGTAAATATCGTCGTCAGTATCGCCTTTGCGGGTCTCACCGGAGCGGCTGTTGCGGACACCGCGGCCATCGGCTCCATTCTGATTCCCGCCATGAAGGAAGAGGGCTATTCCGCAGAATACTCTGCGGCTGTTACCACGGCCTCCTCGGTTATCGGACCGATCATTCCCCCCAGCATAATCATGGTAATTTATGCCTCGGTTACCGGAGAATCCGTAGGAGCCCTGTTCATGGGCGGCTTCCTCCCCGGTCTCGCGGTGGCCCTCTCCCTGATGATCCTGGCCTATATTTACGCCATCAGGCTGAACCATCCGAAGCGGACAGAACGGATCAGCGCCAAAGAAGCCTTCTACATAATCCGTCGATCCGTTCTTGCAATGATGGTCCCCCTTATAATCATCGGTGGTATTCTTACCGGTGTCTTTACCCCCACGGAAGCTGCAGCTGTTGCCTGTCTCTACGCTTTTCTGGTAGGCGTGTTCTATTACAAAACCCTTACCGTGAAGAACATGATCGACAGCCTCATTGACGCAGGCCGGGTTTCTGCAACCATCCTGCTGATCATCTCCGCAAGCCAGCTCTTCAGCATGGTACTGACCATCGAGAAGATCCCCGAGCATATTGCCGAGGTGATGACCTCCGTCATTACCAACAAGTATGTCTTCCTGCTGGTTGTCAACGTGCTGTTCTTCTTTATGGGAATGGTTATGGAGATATCCGCCAGCGTTATCATGCTCACCCCCATCCTGCTGCCTCTGGCCATGGAATACGGTGTACATCCCCTGCACTTTGCCCTGATCATGCTGGTCAACCTGAATATCGGCCTTACCACGCCGCCTGTTGGGGTATGTCTCTTTACGGCTGTGCCGATTGCCAAGTGTTCCGTGGAAAAGATGGTCCCCAAGGTAATGCCCTTTGTAATCGCCGAGATGATCGCTGTTCTGTTTATTACCTATGTTCCGGAGATCACCCTCTTCCTGCCGAGACTCACGGGCTTTATCGAATAGTTAGAAAGAGTATTTTATTTCAGATAAAAAAAAGCCGGCGAAGCGTACGCTTCAGCCGGCTTTTTTTATCCCGGGACGGCAGCTTACAGAAGATTCCCTTCAGCATCGAACTCCATCTCTTTCGGGTCCTCGAGGATCTCGATATCCGGGTTCTTTTTTGCCTCATCCAGCATGGATTCGGAAATCCAGATCTCATCCACGTGGGAGGAGTTCCGTATTCTCAAGACTCTGGGATTGTCCACACCGTTACCCGTGCGCACATACATGGCGGCCTGAATGGCGAGACGGTCGGTTTTCAGTACCATGGGCATACGGACGGTTATGGCAACTCTGGCGGTCAGGGCGTTGGGATAGCCCGCATCGAAGTCCGCCTGATCAAAAACCTTCCTGGTTGTGTAATTGGCCATGCCTATTCCGATACAGTTACCGTGGGTTGCCTCGGAAAGGTTCAGTACTACATACTCCTCCACCCTGGGGGGACCCGAGGCAAACTCGGTACAGTAACTTCCCGTAATATTGGGATCCATACCGTCTCCGGAATGGTTCTTTCCTATCTCATCCACCACCATGATGTCGAGCTTGTCAAAAAAGATCCGCGCCATCTTTTCCTTGGCTTCCTTAAGAAGCTTCGGCTCCTCCTCGGGGATCTCTTCTGGGGTAAGGGCGATAATGCGGTTGGTCTCGTCATGGGCATTCTCGATGATGGAGAGCCCGAAGAGAATATTGGCATTCTTCAGAATAGCCATTCCGTAGGCTACAACATTCTCCGCCATCTTGCGGAAACCCTGGCTGTGACAGGCCTCGGCCCCCTGGTGCTTGGCAACTCCAATAGCCATCATCTTGAGCATGCCGCTCTCGTAGGGCCCCCTGAAAGCCGTATGGGCTTTTATTCTTCCCACCAGGACTATGCCGTCAGCCTCCGAGGCATACTTGTCAATATAAACAGGGCGCCCGTCCTCAAGGGTGGCCACCTGCACGACCTCCATGGAGGCCTTTATCGGGGCTCCCACATATTCCTCGGTAACGCCGAAACCTTCGATCATTTCCCGTTGACCTTCCGCGGTTCCGCCGCCGTGGCTCCCCATGGCGGGGAAGACAAAGGGTTTTGCGCCCAGTTCTTTAAGGGCCGCAACGGTCTCCCTGATGATCAGGGCGATATTGGCAATACCGCGGCTGCCGCAGGTAACCGCAACGGTCATTCCCGGTTTTATGGTTCCCGCGATCTTCTGCTGGTTTATCTGCTTCTTTATTTCCCCTGGAATATCTTCCAGTACGTCGTCATTCAGTTTCTGACGGACCTTGACCATCCTTGGAAGCGGGGTACCGCCAATCATTCGTTGGACAACACCATTCCGATCCCAGACACTTTCGCGCAGATTAGTACTCATTCCACACACTCCCTCTAGTACAGGTATTCGATTATGTTAAAATACAATTATCTTCTATAATCATTACTTTATCAACAATAATATCAAAATTGTATTAAGGTAACCCGGGGGAACAGGGGATTTCAGCACATGCCGGGCTGCAGGAGTTCACCCCACGGATTCTCTGCAGCCTGCGGGTGATTGCCCGGATCACACATTCGGCAGATTATTCAGTATCCTGAATACTGTACCTATATACTAATATACACATAACCTGTTCCTGAGTAAAAGTCGCTTTCCCCGGATTAAGCAGAAATTGCTCAAGATAAGTATACAATTTAATACAATCAAAGCCCTTTTGGTTGCGTAATAACAATAATTGGCGTACAATATGAGAACACTTTTTGACAGGAGTCATTTGTGAAAGGTTTTTTCAACCGAATACTCAGAATCGATGCAACAGATCACAGTTTTACATATGAGGACATTTCCGACGATATTCTCAAAACAACCCTTGGGGGAAAGGGCCTGGGGACCCATCTGCTGACGGAGGAGAACCCTCCCGGCGTCGATCCCTTTTCTCCGGAAAATCGCCTGATTATCTGTGTCGGTCCTATAACCGGCACCCGTATATGGAGCCAGTCCCGGTATGCCGTCTTTTCCAAAAGTCCTGCTACAGGAGGTTTCTGCGAATCCTACTGCGGAGGAGAACTTGCCCCAAAAATCAAGGGCTGCGGAGTGGATGCAATCATCATACAGGGGAAAAGCAGCTCCCGGGTATACCTCAGCATAGACGAGGAGGGGGTCGAGTTCCACGACGCCGGGGAAATCACGGGTGCAGAATGCTATGACGCTGAACGCTACATCCTCTCCAGAGCCGGCAAGGGTGCCGGAGCGATGGTTATAGGTCCCGCAGGGGAGAACCTGGTGGCCCAGGCGGCCATAAAATCCGATCTGTGGCGGAGTGCCGGGCGCGGCGGGCTGGGAGCAGTAATGGGATCCAAGGAAATAAAGGGGATTTCCTTCAAAGGGACAAAAAAGGCTGAAATAGCTGATCCTGAGAAACTGACGGAGCTGGTCAAGAAGATCGCCACAACCTGGAAAGACTCTCCGGTAACAAAGAAATACCAGACCTACGGTACCCCCTCCCAGGTGGCGGTAACCAACGGCGCAGGCTGCTTTCCAACCCGCTACTGGCAGAGCGGGGTATCGGAACACTGGCAGAACCTGAGTGCCGACTATATGCATGAGCATTTCGAGGTGTCCAGGCACGGATGTCCTTCCTGCTTTCTGCAGTGCACCAAGCACGCAAAAGTAAAGTCCGGAAGGCACGCGGGGCTCGAGATCGACGGCCCGGAGTACGAAACCATCTATGCCCTGGGGGGACTGAACTGTCTTGATTCCCTGGAAGAGGTCGCCTGGCTCAACGACATCTGCGACCGCCTGGGGCTGGACACCATGAGTGCAGGAAATCTCTCTGCCCTGGCGGTGGAAGCCTACAAATGCGGTAAAACCGATTTCGCCATCGATTACAACCAGCCCGACCGGATGGCGGAGTTTTTCAGGCTCCTTGCCAATGCGGAAGGTGTGGGTGCCATCTTTGCGAAGGGTATAAAAACCGCCGCCGCGGAACTTGACCTTGAGGATATCGCAATTCATGTAAAGGGCCTCGAGCCGGCAGGATTCGATCCCCGGGTTCTCAAAGGCATGGGGCTCTCCTATGCCACGTCTCCCCGGGGCGCCTGTCACCTTCGGGGGACCTTTTACAAGGCGGAACTTACCGGCGAGGTCGACCCCGAGGAGATCTCCGGCAAGGCGCGCTATCACATTGACTACGAAGACCGGGCGGCCCTTTTTGATTCAATGATTCTCTGCCGCTTTTTCCGGGATTTTTATCTCTGGGATGAACTTTCCGAGATGATTGAAGCCACAACAGGCATGAAGATGGACAAGGAAGAACTGGAGCTTCTTGCCAACCAGATTACCCAGAAGACCAGGGCTTTTAACCGAAGGGAGGGGATAGGCCCGGAACAGGACACCCTGCCGAAGAGACTGCTCAAGGAAGCTACAAAAGAGGGGGCCGTACTCACCGAAGCGGACCTTCAGATAATGATACGGGAATACAATAATATAAGGAAAGAACGGGATGAAAAAGCACACGTTATCAGTTGATTTTCATTGGGAAAAATGGTCTGCCGAGGAAGCGGACCTGAAGGGACTCGGGAAAAAAACCGCAGCCAGGCTGCTTTTTGAGATAGACCTGATCCATCATTTTGAGCAGGAACTGCTGCGCCTCAAGAATGCCGATGCCGTATGGGGACCGGTTCATTCCAGTGTAGGCCAGGAGGCCGTAGCGGCGGCCAGCATAGGCCCTTTGAAAAAGAGCGACAAGGTTCTGGGAAGTCACCGGGCGCACCACCAGTTTCTGAGCAAAGCCCTTAACTATGTCCTCGGCGACTGGGACCCGGGCACCCAGGAGTGGCCCGGGGAGGCCCAGGAAGTAGTGAACCGCACCTTTGCGGAGATCCTCGGCCTTGCTCCCGGGTACTGCGGCGGCCGGGGCGGTTCCATGCACCTTCGCTGGAAGGAGGCGGGTTTTCTCGGTTCCAACGCCATCGTGGGCGGAGGAATACCTCTGGCAGTGGGCGCGGCCTACGCCGAGCAGAAACTAAAAAGCGGAAATGTAGTGGTATGCTATTTCGGGGACGGAGCGGCAAACCAGGGAGCCTTCCATGAAGCCCTGAATCTGGCGGGAATCTGGAAGCTTCCCATCATTTTCTTTGTGGAGAACAACGAGTTCGCCGTGGGAACCCGGAATGACGACGCCTGCGCCGTAAAGGACATATCCCAGCGGGCAGCCAGTTACGGCATGGACGGATATATTGTCGACGGGCAGGACACACCCGGAATATACCGCCTCATGGAGAAGGTAAGCGGAGAAATCAGAAAAGGCGGACGTCCTGCAATAGTCGAGGCAAAGTGCTGGCGTCATTATCACCATGCCGGGGATGTTCCGGGAAGCTCCTACGGATACCGGGACAAGGAAGAGGAAGCCCGTCGCCTGGCATTGGACCCCCGAACCCGTTTTCCCGAGTCACTTCTTGAACAGAAGCTCCTTACAAAAAAGGAGATCAGTGCGATTGAAGCCGCGGCAAAGAAAGCAGTTGAAACTGCGCTGGACTTCTGTGTCGAAGGCGAAGATAAAACCATCATAAAAGAGTCGCTGTGGCCGGACCCTGCAACTGCTGGCGAGGGTATGCGCTCCGACGGCAGCGAACTTGAGGGACTGCCCTATATTGACGATACCTACAGCGGGCCGAAAAAGAAGGCCAGATACTCGGAGTCCATAGCGCTTGTTACCGGCCGCTGGATGGAGAAGGACTCAACCGTTTATGAATTCGGAGAGGAGATCGCCAACTTCGGCGGGGGAGCTTACGGGGCGACCAAGGGACTCCCCGATCGCTTCCCCGAGCAGGTCGTAAATACCCCCATCTCCGAGGCCGGTTTTACGGGATTGGCCTGCGGCGCTGCCATGACCGGGCTCAAAACAATTATCGAGATAATGTTCCCCGATTTCGCCCTGGTGGCAGGAGACCAGCTCTTTAACCAGATAGCCAAAGCCCGGCACATGTACGGCGGCAAAACCGACCTGCCCCTGGTGGCCCGTGCCAGAATAGCCACCGGCGTCGGCTACGGAGGGCAGCACTCCATGGATCCGGTGGCCCTTTTCGCCCTCTTTTCCGGCTGGAGGATCGTGGCCCCGGGCAATGCTTTCGACTATATCGGCCTGTTCAACACCGCCATGCACTCCAATGACCCGGTGATTTTTCTTGAACATCATTCCCTGTATACAAAAAGCTTTGAAATCCCTGAGAATGATCTGGACTACTGCATTCCCTTCGGGAAGGCGAAGATTATCAAGCCTGGCGACGATATTACGGTATTGGTGTACGGGGTCATGGGAGAACGATGCAGGAAAATAGCAGAAAAACTCTCCGGTCAGGGGGTTTCTGCGGAAATTATAGACCTCAGGTCTCTTGATCTACCATCCATAGATTATGATACAATCGGCAGGTCACTGCAGAAAACCGGCGTTATGGCGATCGTGGAGGAAGCTGCGGGTGCCCAGACCATCGGTCCGAGAATCGCGGAACAGGTTATGGTCAGGTTCTTCGACTATCTGGATGCGCCGGTGGGCTGCATCTCTTCGCTGAATGTCCCCAACTCCGTTTCCCGAAGGCTGGAAGCTGCGGCTATAATCAGCGATGATGAAATCGAGGAAAAACTTACAGCTATGGCAAAAAGAGCATGGAGATGAAAGAAAAAACGGCCCTTGGTTCACATGACATCTACACTACCCTGTTCGACAGGATCATTCACAATCAGTATCCCTCGGAAAACTTTCTGAGGGAAGACAGTCTTGCAAAGGAGTTCGGGACATCCCGGACTCCTATCCGCAACGTACTCAAGCGACTGGAACAGGACCAGCTGATCCAGATTATTCCAAACCGCGGGGCAAAGACTTTTCCTTTTACCGCCGATGATCTGGAGGATATCTTCGAGATCCGCCGGTCCCTTGAGGCCCTGGCCCTGGAGTTTGCAATTCCGGCCCTGAGTATCCAGCGACTGATCGAGATACGCAAGGAGATCCAGGAAATCAGCAATACCAAGGACTATATGCGTCATGCCGAAGTTGACGCCGAACTTCATACTTATCTTATTGAATCCTGCGGTCGACGGCGGCTGATTAATATGGTCAACCAGCTCTACCATCTGATTCAGACCTTTCGGGAACTCGGGTTCAGGGACAACGAAGTACGTACCACCACCTGCGAAGAGCACCTCAGGCTGATAGACGCCATCTGCGTCAGGGACACAAAACTCGCCATCGATGTTCTGAAGACCCACATACAGAACTCAAAGGTGCGCATCATGCAGAAAGTTGTCCGCGGACAGGTTAATTAAGGAAAAACATAATGACAGAATGGAATCCCGAAGTCCTGGCCAGACTCCTTGACGAGTGCGGCCGCATTGCCCTTGATCTCTATGATGATCCAGGAATCTCCGTAAAGAACGACCAGAGCCTGGTAACCAGGGCCGACCACGCAGTGGAAGGTTTTCTTGCACAAAGCTTCCATAAACCGGAAGAGGGCTCATTTTTAATCGGAGAGGAAACCATCGCCACCCGGTCCTCATCATATATAGAAGAGGCCTTTCGCCACACGGCCTGGATAGTGGATCCCATCGACGGCACGGTTCCCTACGCCCATCACCTTGCCCACTGGGGAGTCTCCGTCGGCTTTATGCAGCAGGGACGGCTCACCGAGGGAGCGGTCTATCTGCCGGTAACCCGGGAATACTACATCAGCCATCACGGGGAGATCCTCTACGCCCGCCCCGCTCCGGGAGAAAAACCTGTCCTGGCACCGCTGAAGATTGAGCGGTCCGCCTCCGGAGAAAAATCCATTGTCGGGATCTCCCAGGATGTCGTCCGGGGAAAACTGGGAAATCTCGCGAACCCGGTTCAAACCCTGGGATGCGTGGTTGTTCCCTTCGCCTATATGCTTCAGGGCCGCTTCATGGCTTATGTGGGGTATATGAAACTCTGGGATCTGGCCGGCTCTCTCCCCCTGCTTAAAAACGCCGGGTTTATTGTCCGGAGTGCGGACGGACAGGATCTCGATCCGCAAATTTCACCCAGGCAGTTCGTTCTGAACCCGGATCATGAACGCTTCTGTTACCTCCGGAGCAACCTGATCGCAGCCCCGAACGAGGAGATCTACCAACAGGTCCGCTCGCAGGTCAGCCTGCCCGAAGTAATGATTCCCGGCCCCTGAGAGAGCCGGGAGAATCCTCGTCAAGTCCGATTATTTCCTGCTCTTAACAACTTTGATAATATCTTTTACCATCTCGTTCGGCGTATAGGTGGGGGTCCAGCCCAGCTCGGCGGAGATGCGCTCGGTACTGATGTTCCACTCTTTGTAGCCTTCCACAACAGCCATAATTACCGGGTCCGGCTTGAAGGTGTATTTTGCCTCGGGAATGATCTCCTTGACCGTCTTGATCATCTCGGAAACCACAACCCGTCCGGAAGCCACATTATAGATCCTGCTCGGTGCCGTATCGGCAAAGGCGATCTGAAATAGTGCATCCGCAGCATCCTTCAGGTAAACGACCGGATACGCGGTGTCCTCGGTAACCTCAACCTCGTAGGCCTGACCGAGAGCGGGCTTCTCCGCTATATGAGAGGTAAAAAGACTCGCCGACCCTGCTGCCTGGCGGAAAGGTCCGGTTACCGCGGCGAAACGGGCTGCCCGGAAGTCGAGTCCGTGACGACGTTCATACAGAAGCCCCATGTGCTCACCCATGAGTTTTGTAAAGCCGTACCATCCGTCGGGTTCAGCGGGCATATCCTCTTTAATCGGCTGAGGGAGTCCCCGCCCGTACACTCCGATGGTGCTGGCAAAAACAGTGCGGCGCTTGCCGTTCCTGACGGCCGCGTCGAGAACGTAGTTGAGACCGTTGATATTTACAGCGATGGCCATATTCGGATCTCTGTCACAACCGGCGGTCAGGATTCCGGCCAGGTGAATAATCGGGTCCTCGGTTCCGCTCTTCGTTACCAGGTGATTGACCATTGAACGATCCCGGATATCCCCCTGAATAAACTCGACTTTTCCCTTCCATTTTTCCAGCAGTTCCGGCTTGGGATCCGCAAAATCAAAGGCCAGAACCTCTTTTCCGCTTGCAAGTACACGATCAATTATCTCGGGACCGAGAAAACCGCCGGCCCCGGTTACCAATACAGCCATGTAAACCTCCATATAAATATTGACAGATTCGTTGGTACTAGATATTATACTGATATATCTATCGTACGCAATAGATAAGCCAGGAATATATAAGGAAGCCCGTGATTAATACTGCAGGACAAAGCGGAACGGCGGATATAAGCAAAAAGGCTGTTCTTCAGGACTTTATCTACACATCCATCAAGGAACGCATTATTAACGGGGAAATTCCTCCCGGCGGAATCATCATCGAGAACAGCTTTACCGAGGAGTTCGGAACCTCCCGTACACCTATTCGGGAAGCCCTTTTACGCCTGCAGCGGGACCGCCTGGTGTCCATCTATCCCCGGCAGGGAACCTTTGCCACCCAGATTTCAATCAAGGACGTCTACGAGATCTTCGATATCCGGCTCCTCATTGAACCTGCCGTTGCCCGTCAAATCTGTCCCACAGTTGACCTGGAAAAGATGGAGAGTTTCAGGGAGCAGTTCGGCGACAAGAACCTTGCCCAGATCTCCTACAAGAAATGGTTTTATCTGGACCGGAGTTTTCATGATTTCCTGATAGAGTCCTCCGGCAACGAGACGCTCATACGGACCTATCAGGACATAATGGACCAGCATCTGCGGGTGCGGATTCTTGCAGGCAAGAGTCCCAGCCGGGCGAATAAGACAAACGATGAACATATTCGAATCATAGACGCCTTTGCCCGCCGGGATGCCGAGGCGGTGGAACAGTACATGCGTGAGCATATAATCGCGTCCAGAGAGGCCGCGGTTACCTTAGATAGATTTTAGCATTTGTATATCAACGGAGGTACAGGAATGCAGACAACTACCGGCAGGTCGACGGAACTCGCCCGGCTTGCTCAACAGTTTCGCCTGGAAGTGCTTGATGTTTTGCACAAGAAGGGCACGGGACACTGGGGAGGAGCCTCTTCGGTGGCCGATCTTTTGACCCATCTTTATTTTGAACGGATGAATATCCGTCCTGATGATCCTAAATGGGAGGAGCGGGACCGGCTGGTTCTGAGCAAGGGTCATGCATCGGCCATGCTCTACACCGTCCTTGCCCATCGCGGCTATTTTCCCGTGGAAGAGGTTCAGACCTTCAGGGATCTGAACAGCCGTCTGCAGGGACACCCCTGCATGAATAAAACTGCGGGCGTGGAAATGTCCACCGGAGCACTGGGGCACGGAATATCCGTCGGCCTGGGCATGTCCCTGGCTTCTCAGCTCTCGGGCAAGAACTTCTGGAGCTACGTCATTACCGGCGAAGGCTGTCTCGACGAGGGACAGAGCTGGGAAGGTATCATGGCAGCCGCCAAGTTCAAACCGAAAAAGCTCGCCCTTCTGGTTGACTACAACAAGGTTCAGCTCGACGGAGCCGCTTCCGAGATCATGCCCCTGGATCCGCTGGATGAAAAATTCCGGGCCTTCGGCTGGCGTGTAGCCCCCAAGGTCTACGATGGTCACAATCATGACGAAATAGCCGAGGCCTTCACATGGCTCGATTCCGAAGAGGCAGGGCCGTCGGTAATGATTTTCCGGACCCACAAGGGTAAGGGCGTCTCCTTCATGGAAGACAACCACAAGTGGCACGGAGCCCCCATTGATGACGAAACCTACGCCAAGGCCAGACCGGAACTGGAAGCCGGCCTTGCGAAACTGGAGGCAAAATAATGGCAACTGCAAAGGTATCAGACAAACAGGTCTCCATGAGAGACGCCTTTGGTCAGGCTCTTGTTGAGATTGGAAAAACCAAACCTGAACTCGTTGTTCTCGACGCTGATGTTTCATCATCCACCAAGACCGGACTATTCGGCGCAGCCTATCCGGATCGCTTTTTTAACGTGGGCGTCGCGGAAGCCAACATGACCGATGTGGCCGCCGGACTCGCAACCTGCGGGTACCGGCCGGTAATCAGCACCTTCGCCCTGTTCCTGGCCCTCAAATGTACCGACCAGATCAGGAACGTAATCTGCTACAACAATCTCCCGGTGGTAATCGTGGCGGGATACGGCGGACTCTCCGACTCCTTTGACGGAGCGAGCCATCAGGCCCTGACGGACATCGCGATAATGCGGGCTCTGCCCAACATGCGGGTTGTTGTGGCCGCTGATGGCAGGGAAGCCGAGGAAGCCCTCAAGGAAGCCCTTGAGCATGACGGACCTACCTACATCCGCATAAGCAGAAACCCTGCACCCCTCCTGGAGATCGATGAGCCCTTCAAGACCGGTAAAGGCCGGATCCTGCGGGAAGGAAAGGACTGCACCATCGCAACTGCGGGCGTCCCCGTCCCCATGGCCCTTGAAGCGGCGGAAAAACTTGCTGCGGAAGGAATCTCCGCGGAGGTCCTGGAGCTGCACACGATCAAGCCCGTGGATACGGACCTGCTCAAAAAAAGCGTCGGCAAAACCGGCGCCGTGGTCAGCGCAGAGGAACACAATATCTACGGCGGTATCGGCGGAGCCGTGGCGGAAGCCCTTTCCAGGAGCACCCCGGCTCCCATGGAGTACGTGGGTGTGGCGGATACTTTCACAGAATCCGGTCCCTATGATACCCTGCTCACCAAGTACGGTATTTCCGTAGAGGCCATTACCGAGGCTGTAAAAAAAGCGGTAAAACGCAAAGCCTGAAAAGTGTAAAAGGTTTACATCGCCGACGGCACAGACGCGCGGGAGCCGCTTTTCACACCCGTCAGACATCTCCCGTGGCCGTGCGGCAGAACATATTCCGATCCATAAACCCCTCACGCAGGCAGCTGCTGAGGGGTTTATTCGTCTTGATGCAAATATAAGCGTTATGATAAACTTTTCTTTGACAAATACAGCGGTTGCCCCTGGGGCAGCCACCCTATTTTTCAGGAGCAGTAGATGCGTGTAGGATTTATCGGCTGGCGAGGTATGGTCGGTTCGGTGCTGATGGACCGGATGCGGGAAGAAAAGGACTTTTCAGGATTTGAACCGGTCTTCTTTACCACATCCCAGATTGGACAGAAGGCCCCCGACGTCGGGATCGAAGCCCCCCCATTGAAGGACGCCTTTTCGGTTGAGGAACTGAAAAAGCTGGATGTTGTGGTAACATGTCAGGGCGGTGACTACACAAAGAAAGTGCATCCCGAACTCAGAAAAAGCGGATGGCAGGGGTACTGGATTGACGCTGCCTCGGCACTTCGCATGAGTGATGACAGCATCATTATCCTGGATCCGGTAAACCGACAGGTAATCGACAAGGCCCTCAGCTCCGGGGTAAAGGACTATATAGGCGGAAACTGTACCGTCAGCCTCATGCTCATGGGACTGGGCGGTCTCTTTGATGCGGGGCTCGTGGAGTGGATCAGCTCCATGACCTATCAGGCTGCCTCCGGCGCCGGGGCAAAGAACATGCGGGAGCTCCTCTCTCAGATGGGCGCCCTGGAACGACCGGTAAGAAAGCTGCTGGATACCCCCTCTTCTGCAATTCTCGAAATCGACAGCATTGTTACCGAAACCCTCAACTCCCCGGATTTTCCCGTTTCGGAGTTCGGTGTACCCCTGGCAGGGAGCCTGATTCCCTGGATCGATGCGGCAGCCGAACTCGGACAGAGCAAGGAGGAGTGGAAGGGGTACGCGGAGACCAACAAGATTCTCGACCTGGACCCGAAGATCCCCGTGGACGGCCTCTGTGTCAGGGTCGGTGCCATGCGCTGTCACAGCCAGGCCCTGACGATCAAACTGACAAAAAACGCTCCCATGGACGAGATTGAAGAGATTATCGCCGGCCACAACCAGTGGGTCGAACTTGTTCCCAACAACAAGGAAGAATCCATGAAGCGCCTGGCTCCGGCCACAGTCAGCGGGACCCTGAAGGTTCCGGTGGGCCGCCTTCGGAAGATGCGCATGGGGGATGAATACCTCTCCGCCTTTACCGTTGGAGACCAGCTTCTGTGGGGAGCCGCCGAGCCCCTTAGACGGATGCTCTCGATTCTGAAGGATTTTCCGGCTTAAAAAAGCCGATATGTAAACTGCCCGATTCCCGTCGGGCAGTTTTTTTTGTATTCTTTCAGCATTCTATCCGGCCCCGGCCGACAGGAAGGAATACGTCATGACCGACTTGTTACGAAGCTTCGATTACGTCTTTCCCACAGAAATATGCTATGGTGAGAATATTGTCGCCGAACTGCCCCACAGGATTAAAAGAGACGGCATTTCCTCGGTGCTGCTGATCACCGACCCGGGCCTGAAGGATATGCCCTTTACCCGAAAGATCCTCGACGTCCTGAAAACCGGAGGCGTCCGCTGTGCCGTCTATGGCGGGGTTGAAGCGAATCCCAAGGATCACAACGTGCAGTCCGCCGCAGCCCTTGCCCGGGAGAAGGGTGCAGAGGCCCTCATTGCCCTGGGAGGCGGAAGCCCCATGGACTGTGCCAAGGCGGTGGCCATCCTCGCTCCCCAGGGCGGCGAAGTGCGGGACTACGAAGACAGCAGCAGAATCGGCGAAAAGATTCTGCCCCTGTATACCGTCCCTACCACCGCCGGAACCGGAAGCGAGGTGACCTTCAGCGCAGTCATTACCGACAGCAGGGCAAAGTTCAAGTTCACCGTTAAATCTCCACGAATAGCACCCCGGGCCGCCTTTATCGATCCGCAGCTTAGCGTCTCCATGCCTTCCGCCCTCACCGCCGCCACCGGAATGGATGCCCTCACCCATGCCATCGAGGCCTTCACCGCCAGGAACGCCAACCCTCTCTCCGACGCCGCCGCCCTTCATGCTGTAGACTTGATAAACTCATTTCTTGTCCGGGCTGTAAAAACGCCGGAGGATATGGAAGCCCGGGCCGGCATGATGCTCGGCAGTCTTATCGCAGGTATAGCCTTCAGCCACTCCGACGTTGCATCGGTCCACTGCCTTGCGGAGGCCCTGGGCGGCATGTACGACAGCCCCCACGGGGTATGTAACGCGGTAGCCCTTCCGGTGGTAATGGAATACAACCTGGAGTATGCTCTGGATCTCTACGCCCGGATAGCCCGGGTAATGGGCATCGCCTTTGAAAGCTCCGAAGAAGGAGCACGCCGTGCCGTGGAACGGGTTAAGTTTCTGGCCGTCGAAGTGGGGCTACCGCGGTTCAGCGAACTGGGGATCCGGGAGAGCGACTTTCCCGTACTTGCAGAGAAATCTGCTCAAAATGGTAGCAACCGGGACAATCCCAGACCCATGAAAAGCGAAGACTACCTGGAGCTCCTGAAGATTCTCCAGCGGGGATAGGATCTTATCTGTTTATATCCCTCTTCAGGAACGCTTGAAAAGTTGGTTCATGATGTTTACTTTTACTCCCGAGGGGCTTACAGGCGGATCCCCGTACTGCCGGCAGCCCTGTCAAGGAGACAAGTACATGATGAGACACAATATCGCAAGGATTCTGCCTGCCGTATTTTTACTTATAATCTTCAGCGGATGCGCAGGCCTTGCACCGGCCGGCAAAACGCCCTTGCCCCTGGACCCGAAAGTGCTGCAGGGAGAGCTGGACAACGGAATCCGGTATTTTATCCGCGAGAACCATGAACCGGAAAACAGGATATCCCTGCGCCTGTTTGTAAATGCCGGATCGGTACTGGAAGAAGACGACCAGCAGGGGCTTGCACATCTCCTTGAGCATATGGCCTTCAAGGGAAGTACCCACTTTGACGAGGGGGGACTGGAAGATTTTCTGGAAGGCCTGGGCATGCGTTTCGGCCCCGATCTGAACGCCTACACCAGTTTCGATGAAACCGTCTACCAGCTGGAACTGCCGGCGGATGATCCTGAAGTTATCGAGAAGGGCTTTCTTGTTCTGCAGGATTGGGCCGACGGAATCCGAATTGACCCGGAGGCCCTGAACAGGGAACGCCTTGTGGTTCGGGAGGAGTGGCGCCTGCGACAGGGAGCCCAGACCCGCATCAGGGATACCCAGATAAGCAGGCTGCTGGAAGGATCCCGCTATGCCGAACGCTTTCCCATCGGCAAGATGGATGTGGTCATGAACATCTCCGCTGAAGGGGTCAGGGATTTCTATCAGCGCTGGTACCATCCGGGACTAATGGGGATAGCAGTCGTGGGGGACATCAATGCAGGGGAGGCGGAAAGTCTTATCCGCGAGTACTTCTCCGGTCTTTCGGAAAGCGAAAACAGTTCCCGGCGTCCGAATATTCCGGTCCCCCTCTCCCAGGAGAACCAGGCCCTGGTGCTCTCGGACCCGGAACTCACGATTGGAAGGGTAGAACTTATGACCAAGCTGCCGCCCTCCCCCCTTGAAAGCGTCGAGGACTATCGGCAGGAGATCAGGGAAATCCTTTTCTGGAACATGCTGAACTCACGGCTTGATGAACGTACAAGGGAGGCACAGCCTCCCTTCATGCGGGCCGGGGGTTCGAGCTACTCCTATGTGCGCGAGGTGGACCTGAGCTATCTCACGGCACAGGGGAATCCGGAAAACATCCTCGTATCTCTGCAGGAACTCCTGAAGGAGCTGCGCCGGGTTGAACTCCACGGCTTTACCGAGCCTGAATTGAAGCGGGAAAGGTCCCGGGTCATGAAGGCTGTTGAAAACGCCTGGAAGGAGCAGGAAAACCGGGAGTCCTCGTCCATAATCCGGGAGATCGGGGAGTACTACCTCAAAGGTGTCGGCATGCCGGGCATCGATTTCGAATACGAGCTCTTCAAAAAGGAGCTGCCCCTGGTGAGCCTGGAAGAGGTCAACTCCCTCTTTTACCGTTTCTTTCCCGATAAGGGTCGTCTGATTACAGTCTCCCTGCCGGCGAGCGATTCCCTCCCCGGTGAAGAAGATGTGCTTGGTCTGCTTGAGCGCGTATCAGAACAGGACCTGCCGCCCTACCGGGAGGAGATAATCGGAGAATCTCTTATTACAGAGCTCCCCAAACCGGGAACAATCAGCAATACACACAGCCTTCCGGCGGTGGAAACCAGCATCCTGGAACTCTCCAATGGTATGACCCTGGCCCTGAAACCCACGGATTTTCAGCAGAACCGGGTGCTTCTTGCAGGATTCAGTCCCGGAGGAGAAAGCCTGGTGCCCACGGAAGAGCTTCCTGCCGCACGTACCGCCGTGACCATTCTTGAGGAAAGCGGACTGGGCACCTTCGACGCAACAGGACTTGAGAAGTTCCTGGCCGACAAGGATGCCTCGGTAAAAAGCTACATAGGCAGGTATCATGAAGGATTCACCGGGGAGGCCTCCACCGGAGATCTTGAATACCTGTTCCAGCTGATTCATCTGTACTTCAGTGCCCCCCGTTTTGACACATCCGCCTTTGATTCGGTGCGGGAGCGGCTTTCGACCTCCCTGGCCAACCGGGATAAATCCCCCCAGACCCTCTTCTCCGATACCCTGACCCGGCTGCTTTCCGGTGGCAGTCCACGACGGGAACCCTTTACCCTGGAAACCGTATCGAGGATGGACCTGGAAGCTTCGGAGCGTATATATCGCGAACGTTTCGCAGATCCCGGGGATTTTACCCTGATTTTTGTGGGAAACTTCGATCCCGAAACCCTGAAGGAATTTGCGAAAAAGTACCTTGCCTCTTTACCGGGTAAAGGTACCGCGGAAAGCTGGCGGGACAACGGAGTCCGGCCGGTGGAAGCTCCGGTTTACGAAACAGTCCGCAAAGGAATCGAGGAGAAGGCAACTGCAGCTCTGATGTTTACCCGTCCCATGACCTGGAGCCGGCAGGATGCCGCCCGGGCCGGGGCCGCTGCATCGATACTGGAAAACACCCTGCGGGAGCGAATCCGGGAGGAGCTGGGAGGCACCTACAGCATCTCGGCCTGGGCAAATCTTTACCGTCGTTCCTATGAACACGTGGAAGGAGGCGTCTACTTCGGTGCCGATCCCGGGCAGGTGGAAAACCTGAGCAGAGAGGTACTGAAAATCAGCCGGGAGATCGCTGAAACCGGTCCGGAAGAACAGTACGTGGAGAATGAAGTCGAAGCCTACCGGAGGGACTACGAGACCGGGATGAAAGAGAACAGCTTCTGGCTTAGGCATCTGGAACAGACCCTGCAGGACGGAGATGATCCTGAGGATCTCCTTACACCGGAGGAGTACGCGGAACTGGTCAGCAGCGAAGGGGTGAAAAATAAAATCAGCGAAATCTTCCGGGAGGAGAACCTGATTCAGGTGATTCTGTTACCGGAAAATTAGAAAATGGAAGGGGCCCTGTTTTCCAGATCCTCTTCCAGCTCATCCGGCAGGGAGGCGAAGAAGTCGTATCCCGTAAACTCTTCCACCCGGTCCACGGAGAAGAGGAAATCTTCGTACTCCCTGTCGGACAGCATCTCTCCGGTGTTGGGCATCAGAAAGCCCCAGGCTCTGATCCCCGGCTCCCGGTAATCGAGGACTACCTTGAAGTAGTACAGGGGAATAACCGATCCCCCACCGCCGAGCCTGGGATATTCATCCTCCGTGAGGACCGGTCCGGTAATAACAATAACAGCTCCTTCCGCCTTCGCCAGTTCCCGTATCGCCTCTTCCAGTTCCCGCCAGGGTCCGCGGTTGAGTTCCGGAATCTGCGGGGCCACATTGGACATAAGAAAGGAATCCGCCATGGCCGCCTCGGACCATTTGACATCCGCCGCGGGGATCATATGCCCCCTGTCGTATCCGGAACCCGTATATGAGCTTGAAACAGGGGAACTGTCCCCCAGATCATCATCTTTACTGAAATAGTCGAGGCGCTCCAGGTCACCGGCGAGCTCCTCTGCCGTCAGTTCGTAGCCCACCCATAGAGGGATCTGTCTTTCCCTGCTGTAGGCGAGGAGAAACCCTTCTTTTTCAATGATCTCAAAGACCATTTCCTCCAGCGACACCGGTACGGCCAGGGTTTCCGGATTTTCCAGATAATCACTGATACTCGAAGCCAGGGGCCTTTCCGCAACGGTCTTGACGGACTCCCCGACCATTTTGGTCGCCTCGCCGAGGGCTCCCCCCACCCGGTCGCCGATCAGAACAATCAGTTCCCCCGTCCCCGCCTGGGCGACAAAGGTAATCAGTAAAACCACGAGAACCAGACCTGCAAAAAGAATCAGCAGAGCCCGGTTGGCACTGTTTTTCGCCATTATTCCTTACCTATATCTTCCGCAGGGGGAGGAGAATAGTAATCTCCGTTCCCTTTCCCGGGGATGAGGTGATATCTATATCTCCGTGGTGGGCTTCCACAATGTTCTTGACTATAAGCATTCCCAGACCGGTTCCACCCTGCTTTGAGGACGAGTAGAAGGGCTCAAAAACGTGGGCCAGAACCTCAGGGCTCATCCCTTCACCGGTATCCCGTACGACAATACGCAGAGAATCCTGATATTCATCAAAGCGGACACTCAGCTCGCCTTCCCGGCCCAGGGCCTTTCGGGCATTTTCCGTAAGGTTTACCAGTACCCGGAAGATTCTGGCATGGTCGAAGATGGCTGTGGTCACTCCCTGGTGCTCAAATTTCAGCCGGACCTTTTTGGAGCCGACTCTCTTACGAACCAGGGCTTCAAGCTTTTCAAGAAAGGGGCCCAGTTCCACGGGAGAGAAGTCCAGACGAATCTCGCCCCGGGAGTAATCAAGAAACTCATTGGCAAGGCCTGCCAGCCGCTCGGATTCGCTCATAATGTTCTCGACATATTCCCGGTGCTTTTGTGGAAGCTCCTCGGAGCGTTTCAGGATCTCGGCATAGCCCTGAACAATGGATATGGGGTTACGGATATCGTGGAGAATCATGGAGGAGAATTTACCCAGGTTCGACAACCGCTCCTGCTGAATCAGCTGGTCCTGGGCTTCCTGCAGTTCCTTGAGGGCCTGTTCCAGCTTCAGGTTACGCTGTTTCAGATCTTCTAAAAGGGTATCGTTGCTGCGACGGACCATGGCGGAGAGAGAACGTATTACCGCAAGGGCGACTGCGGAGTTGTCGCGTATCAGCCGAAGGAATTCCTCCTCGTGAATCACAAGGGTCGTAACGGAGCTGCGGGCCTTGAGGGTCGCATATCTGGGCATGGCGTCCACCAGAGCCATCTCGCCGAAGGGTTTTCCCGGACCGTGCACAGTCAGGAGATCAGCATCCTGGGTCCCATAGCTTTTCCAGACCTCCACCTGCCCCTTCATCATGATAAAAAAGCGGTCCGCCGCATCTCCTTCCCTGAAAAGAATCTCCCCGGGAGCAAAGGACTCCTCCCGACAGTAACGGGCAAGCTCATCCAGATACTCGTTTTCCAGGTGGCTGAAAAAAGGAACGGTTTTAAGAAAACGGATATAATCCTGACTCATCCTTTACTCCCGGAAAAGTGGTATAAAGACAGTCTATCAGCAACAACAAACCGGGTAAAGCTCATATATGAGCACCCATAGATGGCGCTGGTTTTGCTGCAGCCAGGGCGGTGAACAGCAATTTTTTGCCCTCCAACGAGTTGACACGCTCATAATCTCCGTGATATTTTGAGGCTCACACCGGGCTGTAGCGCAGTGGTTTAGCGTACTTGACTGGGGGTCAAGGGGTCGGCGGTTCAAATCCGCCCAGCCCGAAAAAAAGAGCGATCGGAATCTCCGGTCGCTCTTTTTTTCGGGCTTCCGGCGGTCATTCTCGGGATTTTCCCTTCGGGAAAACCCTGCCATGACCTTGGGCTTGCGAATTGCACAGCAATTCGCTGGGCCCAGCCCTCTGGATCACTCTTCTGCAGAAAATCCGGGACTTCTTTTTCGGGCTTCTTAGCGTACTTTCGGCAGAATCCTATCGGGTTTTTGCTTTTTGTGACCACCCATAAAATCCTCCCCGAAATCCTTCACTGATAAACCAGATTTTTGAGGAAGACATAATTCAGGAAGACTTTTCCATTTTTCCAGGGCCGGGAAAAATAGACCGTAAGAGTACGATTACTTTTTCTGTTTATACAGAAGGTTTATTCACATGGTACAAGTGCTCATAAATCAAGCTTTTATCAACAAAGGGTGTAAATACTCCAGATAGCAATCAAAACATTCTAACGCCCAATAGATCAGATCATATCATCAACTTCTATTCTAAACCGGAAAAAAGTTTTAGCACGGTAGCCGAAGGATAATTTGATAGAGAGGCGATGCCATTGACCAATTCAATGGGGACTAGAGCGCTTTCATGTCGATAACTGAGTATTTTGGGGATTGTCGCCATAATCCTATCTACTCCGATGAGATCTTCTCGTCTGTTTGGTTTGTTCTCATTATCAAGGTACTGACCAGTCGGTATATTGAGTACAAATAGATGATGAGGGCTCTGCTTGAGAAGTACCTTTTCACCATAGTTAGTTCTAAATCCATAGGGATACTTGGGATCACGCTTCCGTTGAACCTCTGAATGTATAAACTTATGAGTAAGAGGAGAAAACCTTGAAGGTGCGCCCTTTTCTAATGGCTCAACAAGATGCGCATAGCCTTTAAAGAAGTCAACGAATTTACCAGTTTTCTCCTGACCACATAGATGAATAGTCACTCCAATACTTTTTGCTTTTGAGATAAAATTGCGTAGATTCGGTACAAGCTTTGAGTATTGTCCTCGGAGTGTTAACGGACCATCCTTTAGAAACAGAGTTTCTTTTAATACATGATGGTTTTTTTGCCAAAGGTATCTGATAGCTGTAAATAACATCATAGTTTCATGAATCATCATATATGCAGAAGCGAGGGTTTCAGATGCAGAATCTTCTGACATTTCCATATGAAGACCTATGATATCAGTCAAAAAGATTACAGATTGACATTCAGGGCATTCTATCTGATCAGTATCATATTTCATTCCAGGTAATTCTGCATAACACTCGGGACACTCAAATGCTGGGGAGTTACTCTTTGTACCTTCCTCCCATTTCTGATAGACCACCCATTTGAGGGTTTTATATGGCTCGCCATCTAATTGGGGATCCCTAAAGGAGTCGTATATGAGCTTGCGCATCCCATACAACCAATCAGTGCCGTGAATCCGTATATTCTTAACAGGAAAGACAGTTGCATGATGCTGAGCACTCTCAGACATCAGTTTTCTTAATTGGTTTGGATGAGGATAATCGGGATCGATTTGTTCGATTTTAGTCGGATCTATCCTCATTAATGCTGTTTTAACAAATGACACTTCCCGTTTAGGATTACCTGAAGATGCAAGGTGCTGCAATGACCCATCTGAAGCGAAGATGTATTTTAAAGGTCGCGCAAATTTATCAACCTCGAACCAATCGATATCGGGTGATGTAATACTCGACGCATCTGGGTGCTCAAACTGTTCAACCACTTGATTGACAAACTCACTGTTCAAAACATCTAGATGCCCAAGTTTCGAAGCAGATTCGCCACTTAATCTCTGTCCTGCTTGATATGGCACTTTTTCCTCCTATTCAAACTTATATGCTTGAATCGGAACTACAAAGCGATGGCTAAAGGTGAGCATCCGCATGTATCCAGGAGTTTTTGAGCGCATAATCTCGCTTCCAAGCCCTTCATATGCAATCTGTACTCTCTCAAGCGACCGTACCTCGTCTTGTGACGATAGATGACCAACAAAGAAATTTTCGGTCTGAGCTAGTAATTCCTGTGATATGGTCGATGGCGATTGTGTAGAATACACCATTCCTATGTGAAACTTAGCACCTTCCTTTGCAAAGCGAGAATATACATCCGTAAATTCCTTGTTGTCTCGAGGAAAGAGATTATGCGCTTCCTCAAAATACAGTTGAACGAAATGCTCCGATAGGTTATTTGAGATAAACTTCTTCTCTTGGTTATTGAACACAGCTCGAGATAGCATATCGGAGAAATAGCGTCGCACTTCATCGGTTGCATTTCCTAAATCCAGGATTACAGTTTGACCAGCGTCGATTAAATCCAAAATTTCTTTTTGGAAATCACCGGCGGACATAGAATGATAGATTATGAATGGACGAAGAATAACGGTTCCGGAACGACCTTGCTTTGGAAAAAGGAACTCAAGCATAGCAACATCATCAATATCGAAGTAATCTTTTCCTCCAGACGATTTTAATTCTTTATCACCTGGGTTCTCCTTCCGAAAGCTATCAATTACTCTAAGTTCGTTAAGTAACTCACTGAGGTTTTTAGGAGTATTGGGTACCTCTTGATCTGCATTACTATAGGCCTTTTCGCGCAATGTCTTTTTAAAGTGCGGATCATACCCAAATGGGGCCTCACCTACTTTTCCGCCCAAACGTGACAGACGTGATTCATCAGCTTTGAATCCGGCACTATGCAAAATTGCCCAATATATCTGTATTTTCCGTATCGAACGTCTTTTTGGGCTTTGCTCCATATGTGGGATATCTTCAACATTAGGCAACTCGACGCTCATGAAGCTCTTTATATAGTCAGAAGTCTTATTTGCCTGAGTCAGAAAAGACTTTAGAATCGAAAGACCAGAATCAGGCTGTTCATAAAAATTAAGCTTTAACTGCTTTGCATAATCAGCCCCCTCTCGAGGATTCAACGCATAAACCTGACAACGTTCCGAGTACTTACTTCTAATTGAAATATTCCCATCCTGCGGATTATCATTGGCATATTCACCGTTTATATCAAATATGAGCTGTCCGACATCACGTTTCTCATCGGTAGCTTTAATCACGGCTTCTGCCAACAACTTAACAACATTTGATTTACCTAACCGAGTCTTACCAAACATCGCCGTTCGAAAACCTTGAAAATCTCTGACTGATATTTGGGCACTAACGTTGTGAGGACTAACATTGGCAAATGGAAGTCGGCACTCAGTCATTCTCAAATCACCAATACTTATCTGACGTTCTTTTCTAACGGTCCCATTTACAATAAGGTCCAACAACTTTTGATCCGGAGAATAGATGCGGTATCGATGAGCACTAACGACCGTGTTAACATCTCCTGAAAAAGCCAGCTCCTCGGAATTTTCAATATCTGGATAAAACATACCGAGTACAGTAGTGTTAAGAGCTCCCCATTGGAGTTCCGACTGGGTCCATCGGTCAATTTCGGGCATAGATTTCTTATGTAGCTCAAAATAGGTTTGTTGTACTTGTTGGCTTAAAGGCGTCGGGGCCACATCTTCCACTCGCAGAAGTGTGAAATGGGGAGGTATTCCATCAAGTTTATCGGGTAGCATTACCAAGAATGATCCTTTTGGAAGTCCGCCGACCGCTCGTTTATACGGATCTGAAGTGATTATCCTTGCAGTATCGTATGACATCTCCATAGCATAACCGACAAATCGCATCTCATTGTAATGCTCAGACTCTTCAGCCTTCTTCTCAGTTTCCAAGAAATCATAGACCATTCTGAGAGGATTTTCTTGAAATTCCGCCTTCTGAATAAAGTTAAGCATTATAATTTATCCTCCAAAGCAAGATTGTGTATAATGACTTCTTCATAACGGCCTCGATGATTAGACTTAGCTGCTATAGTACTTGGTCGAGTTACAGTCTCGATACTAAAAAATGAACTATAGAGGTCGACAACTTGAGGATGATTCGCATTTGTGGCAACAACAACTGCCCCTCGCTTAGCAGCACTAATCAGTGCTATTGAGAGTCGAACTTGATCCTCCCAGGAAAAAAGCACCTCGTTATATTTTAAAAAGCCATTATTATTGTGACTGACAGTATACGGAGGATCAGCAAAGATGAAGTCCCCCTTCCCTGCTTTATGGATAGGCTCTTCAAAATCGCAAACTTTTAGTTCAGCATTAGCTAAGAGTTCTGCCCACAAGACAAAATCATCACTAGGAAGAACCACCGCAGTCTTAGTTCCCATCGGAACATTGAACCTACCCTGACGGTTAACTCGATAGATTCCATTAAAGCAGGTTCGATTCAGATAAAGCATGCGAACAGCTTTATCCATTTTTGCTCCTGGGCTCTGCCCTCGATACTGATAATAGAAAAGTCTAGAGTGTTGGCTATGTAAAACCTCAAGGCGCTTTTGTAGTTCATGGGGATGTTGGCGTATCTGAAAATATAGATTAATCAGCTCTTCATTCGTATCACTAAGTAAAGCCCTCTTCGGTTCAACCGCCGCGAATGCTGCTCCCCCCCCAAGAAAGGGCTCGATATATTTTCCAGAGAAACGGTATCTGAAAAACTCAGGATGGGATTGAATTAGCCAACGTTTACCACCGGCCCATTTAAGAAAAGGTTGTAATTGTTTTTTTTGTGAAGAGACAATCTTATTCAAACACTGATCCTCATTATCTCGGCTCTGTTTCTTTAACTGGACTCATCTTATAGCGCTTATCATTAATCCTCGCAGAGGTAAATGAGTATTCTATTTTCATCTGAACAATTGGATCAGAGAGCATGTTATCACTATTCACTTCGACTATGAGAAAAGCCCCATCTTTCTTATGAATAGAGAAGTCAGAATAATAACTTCTTAGATCATGCCTCTCAGGAACTATATAGCTTATCTTGAAATTAGATTGTCTAATAATCAGCATCCTGGTATACCTCACTTTTTCAACATCAGCGTGGCTAAAGTGATGTTTTGAAGTATTAGTCCAGCACTGGCTATGAGTCGAAGCATTATTACTCCATATGACAACTTTACTTTTTTGCTGCTGAATATTCTGGTTCACATTTTTCTTCCCTACCCCTATCTTTCCATGTACAATAAAAAGCCAGAGCTCGGAGTGGTAAGACATTCTAAGTTTTGTCTGATACTTACTACAGACCTTGAATCCAGAATCAGTTTTCACCTAATTTAAACCATTATAATATGTACTCATAATCAGATTACCACATATTTGGAGTAAATGTAATTAACTTTTTAACCTCTAAAAAAGACTATCATTCTTCACACCCATCCAAGAATCTCCTCCAAGACCTGCCAGCAATACATTCCCTTGGACTCGTTTGCCATAACCATCTTTTAAATTATATTAAAAACGCTATGGTCACATTCATGAAAAATTGGTATTACCAAATCTTCAGCTTAATAGCCTTATATCTACAGTAATCATAACCAAAAATGTTAATGATTTGACCAAGATTTTCAGGAACTGCCGGGTTAGTATTCGTCATATTTCACTTTATAATATTAACTCATGGCATTACAGGTACCTTCTGGGAACACCAAAAAAACTTGGGAACTTAACTGAGGCTAAAGGGCTTCCGGCGCTTGTTCTCGGTGCCCGCTCTCGCGGTCACCTGCCACAAGCTTGGGCTTGCAAACCGCTTCGCGGTTCGCTGGGCCCAGCACTCCAAACCACACTTCATCAAAAAGAATAGGGCTTTTTATCGGGCTTCCGGCGATTATTCGCTGCGCTCCTTGTCCAATGCCTTCTGCATGAGCACTGCGCCCAGGATCAGTATGCCTTTGATCAGGTCATTTACAAAGGCCGGGACACTGAAGGCGGAGAGGATCGCGTCGATGGCATAGAGAATCACGGCGCCGAAGAAGCTGCCCTGAATATGGCCCCTGCCGCCGGACATGGCGATTCCCCCGATGGCCACGGCGGCGATTACATCCAGCTCGAACATCTTTCCGGCGGTGGATACATCCACGGATCCGAAGCGGGTTATGTAGAGGAACCCGGCAATACCGGTAAGGACTCCCGTCAGGGTGAATATGGCGACTTTTACCAACCGTACATTGATTCCCGTCAGCCGGGCGGCCCGCTCATTGGATCCCACGGCATATACGTACCGTCCGAATTTCGTCTTGGTCATCAGGAACCAGACAGCTATACTTACCAGGATAAACAATATGACCAGATACGGTACCGGCCCGAGTTTTCCGTAACCGATGGGACGGAGCAGCTTGAAGTAGGCATCGTTATCCACTATCAGCGGTCCTCCGTGGCCGAACTGGATCGTAATGGACCGGTATCCCACAAGGGTGGCCAGGGTTACGATAAAAGCGGCGACCCTCGCGACACCTATAAAAAATCCGTTGAAAAGGCCAAGAACAAATCCCATGAAAACGGCAGCAATCAGGGAAAGAAAAATACTGGTGGTGGAATTAAAAACGACAACCCCGATGGATGCCGACAGGGCAAGCATCGACCCGACGGAGAGGTCAATATTACCGGAAAGGATCACCATGGACATCCCCAGAGCGATTATTCCGATAAAGACCGAGGACTTCAGAAGGTTCATCAGGCTTGCCACCGTCAGAAACTGGTCACTGGCGATACGTCCGATTATAAGCAGCAGAATAAGGGACAATATGTAGTTGTGATCGATCAGGAGTTTTTTGAAAAAGGCGATCAGTTTTTCCTTTACCCCTGCACTCTCAGTCGCCTGAATAATTCCGGTTCCTCCGGTTGTGCCGTCTTTCTTACTGTTCATAGCTCAGCTTACCTTCTTGTTTGATCCTGTTGCGTAATACATGATGTCAATCTCGTTTATCTCGTCCCGGGAGAACTCTTTATTGACTTCACCCTTGTACATGACCAGGCAGCGGTCGGCGATGCGGTGTATTTCGGGATACTCGGAGCTGAAAACGATCACGCTCTTGCCATCCTCCGCCAGTCGTGTAATGAGCTGGTATATCTCGAACTTGGCCCCCACATCGATTCCCTGGGTGGGGTTGTCCAGGATATAGACCTCCGAATCCAGGCCGAACCAGCGGGAGAATACAACCTTCTGCTGGTTTCCTCCGCTCAAGGAGGTTATGGGATGATCGGGGTCCGCGGCCTTGATATTGGTAATGCGCCTGTTCTCTTCAAAACGCCTGCGCTCTTCCCGGTCGCTGATGCAGAAACCTTTCTTTTTACTGGTAAAATAGGCCATGGAAAGATTGTCTTTTATTGAAAGGTCCTTCAGTATTGAGCGTTCCTTCCGGTTGCGGGGCACCATGGAGACACCTGATTTGATGACCTTCAATATGGGGGCGGACTGGATTTCCTTTCCCTTCAATCTGATCGTTCCGGAGCTCACCTTCCGTGCACCGAAGAGGCACTCGCTCAGTTCTCCCCGGCCGTCACCGAAGAGACCGGTTATGGCCAGGATCTCTCCTTTTTTCAGGGAAAAATTCACATTGCGGAAGTGATCATTGCAGCCGAGATCCTCGACCTCCAGGACAACAGTATCCTCCTGAACGGTGTTGGACTTTTCGACAACCTCATGAACCAGGCTGCGTCCAACCAGCATTTCTGTAGCCTGCTGCTCATCAATGTCTGCGATATTCCCGGTAGCGACAAATTTTCCGTCCCGCAGTACTGTATAGCGGTCACAGATTGCAAAGATTTCGGGCATTTTATGGGAGATGTAGATGCAGCTTATACCGTGATCTTTAAGGCCCCGCATTATCTCGAAGAGGTTCTCTATCTCCTCGTTGGTAAGGGCGGTGGTCGGTTCATCCATGATGATCAGCCGGCACTCGAAAAGAAGCGCCCGGGCTATCTCCACAAGCTGCTTGCGGGAGGTATCCAGATCACGCACATAGTCCTGGGGGTTAATGTCCAGTTTCATTGTGTGCAGAATTTTCCGGGACCGTTTTATCATCTCCCGCTTGTTCAGAAGGACTCCGCCGTGCAGGAGTTCGTTATGGAGAAACAGGTTCTCGTACACCTGCAGGTCATTGACCAGGTTCAGCTCCTGGTGAATAAAGCGTATGCCTAAATGAGAGGCCCGTATCGGGGTCAGGTGAGAATGGTCCTCCCCGTCAATCAGAATGCTCCCGGAATCCTGCCGCAGGATTCCTCCCAGCACATTCATCAGGGTTGATTTGCCTGCGCCGTTTTCTCCCAGAAGCCCGTGGATCTCGGAATCCCCCACGGCAAGGGAGACATCCTGAACCGCCTTGACGGCATCGAAACTCTTGTAAATCTTCTTCATCTCCAGATGCATGGAACGTCCCTTAATCGCAAAGCAGAATTGTAGGGCCGGCAGACTGCCTGCCGGCCTTTATTCAGATTTTTTTATTAATAGAATGAATAGCGAAGGCTGTATACAGGTCCCTTCATGAATTCCTTGTAATTACTGTTGTCCACCATTTCTGTGGGAACAAGGTGCATGCCGGAAACGTCCTTCCCTTCCAGAACATCGATTCCCAGCTCGATGGCGTCTACGACCATGGCAGGAGAGAAGGAGAAGGTTACAATGTCGATCCCCTGGGCTTTGTAGTGATCATATACCGCCAGCAGTTCCCGGGGGGCACTTACGGCAGATACCAGTTTGATGTTGAGATCGGCATTTCCGTCGTAGCCTTCCAGGGCTGCAAGAAGACCAAAGGCCACATCCGCATCATGGTTGAATATAGCCTGGATGCTCTCTACCTCTTCCCGGGTACTGGAATTCAGGAAGGTTTCAAGCTGCGTCTGAGCGGTGTCCTTGCTCCAGTTGGTTACGTAATCGTTGACCCGGACAAAGTTGGGGTCCGCGGTCTTCCAGAATCCATCAGAACGCTGCTTGGGAACACTGGAGTTGTCTCCCTTGAATTCCAGGATATTGACCTTGCCCTGTGCAAGCTCATCCTTGAAGTACTCGTTGAAGTAGCGGCCGGAATCCTCACCGATGGTAAAATTGTCTCCCATGAGTTCGGCGGTCTCATCAAAATCGCTGATCAGCCGGTCGTAAATAATGAGGGGAATACCTTCATCAACAATCGTCTGGGCAGCTGCCTTGAGCTCATCACCGTTATGGGGCCACAGTACGACTACGTCAACGCCCTGGGCGACAACGGTATCGATCTGGTTGGCCTGCTCTACAACGTCATCGGAAACCAGGAAAATATGATTGAAACCCTTGGCTTCGGCCAGTTCTTTGGTGGCATGTTCGGCATGCTTGATGCTCTCTCCCAGGAATCCGTGGTCGGCACTGGGCATTATTACCGCCAGGGTTTTTGCCCCGTCGTCCTTCTGTCCCCCGGCATAGATTACCGAGATGCCGGCCATGGCGAAAACCAACATGAACACAATCAGCTTCTTCACTCTTTGCTCCTTTTAGAATTCCCATGGAATTCTTATTGTATTTTTTCAGCCCCTCTCAGGCTGTAAGATCCCGTATTTCAACAAGCGGCAGCTTCTTTGCAGACGGCACGGTTAATGCAGTCTGGCCCGGGTAGCTGTAGCCGGTTCCGGAGGCAAGGGGCCAGATCATCGGCCTTATAAAAGAGAGGCAGGCAGAAAAACCCTGCTCTATGGCGCCGTCGTTTTCCGTGCCCTTTGAGTTCAGTCCCTCGTTCTCTATGGAGAAGACCCCTTCAAAATTATTCTGCATCAGGTAGTCTATAAAGCTTCGCCAGTCCATGGAGTCAGAGCCGCCGAAACCAGGGACCATGGGTTCATAGGAAAAGCGGTCCCACTCGTTCAGAGGAAGCGGAACTCCGGCGGCGTCTGCCAATTCCTTTGCAACCAGCTGCTTTCCGAAAACGTTGCCCCAGTGAATGGACGCAGCATCCTTTTTCATACGAGTCGCTTTCAGATGCACCGATTTTATTCTCCCCATATCGCTGTGCCTGAGCACATCCACGGGGTCCACGAACTGCCAGACATCGTGGCTGGGATCGTAGGTCTCGCCGTGGGCCCTGGACGGGATAAGCTCGTACATCAGCTTTCTTGCCGCCAGGGTGGAAGGCAGGTTGTTCATGGTGCTCGTGAATCCTGCGGAGCACCAGCCTTCCATGGGGCAGTTTTCGTAGACCACTGTTACCCCCAGGTCTTCGGCATAGCTGATAACAGGGGCAAAAATGCGCCGGTACTCCCGCAGGTTCTTCTCGAAGGACCCCTCCTCGAGGTCCCATTCGTGGTTGTATCCGACGAAGGTCCCGACGGTAATTCCGTTTTCGTCTCCCCCCAGAAGGGCAGCCATCCTGATCAGCTTGAGCAGGTGGTTCTGGTTTTTTATCCTCTCCGCTTCATCTCCGCCGATCAGGTTTTCGAAGGCCCCGATGGAGAAGCGGAGTCCCTTTTCGTTAAAGGAGTCTACAATCTGTTTCGCCCTCCCGGAATCGAAATTCTCGTAATCCAGGTGGGTTGCCACGTGGTCGACCCTGGTTCCGTCCCGCCGGAAAACACAGAGTTCCAGCCCCTGGACTCCGATTCTCACAGCCCTCTGCATAAGCTCTTCCAGAGACAGCTTGGGATACGCGGAGCTCATGATCCATACCGGATTGTTCATACACCCACCTCCATCCATTCACCTGTTTCGGCGCTCTTGATTATCGCTTCGCACAGGAGCATCTCGGCGAGTCCGTCCTGCAGGGTGGGATAATCAGACGCTCCGCCTTCCACACTGCGTCCCAGCACATCAGAATAAAAATCCCGGAGAATAAACTTCAGGGTGTCCCCGTAGCCCTCCTGGTGCCCTCCGGGGTAGGCTGACATTGAAGCTGCCCTGGAATGTAGAAGACCCGGGTCCTTCATCAGTATCTCGTTAGCCTGGTCCCGGTGACCGATTTTTATCCTGTTGGGGGCTTCGGAGTTCCAGGAGTAGGATACGTCCCGCCCCATCTGCCGGTATTCCATAAAGTTTTTGTAGCCTGCGCTTACCTGGCTCACCGTCAGGTTGCCCAGAACGCCTCCTTCAAAGGAGAGGAGGATCTGAGCGTGATCCTCTGTGTCCACCGGATAGCTTGTATAGTCCGAGGGCTTCTTTTCCCCTCCCCGATCGAAGGTGTGGTCCCTGCCTCCCGCAGATTTCCTGCGGGTTTCGAACATGCGTCCGAACTGGGCCAGCACTTTCTCTATCTTGAGGCCCGTAACATACTGGGCCAGATCCATCCAGTGGGTGCCGATATCTGCAACCGCCCGGGTTTTTCCGCTGAGCTTCGATTCCATGCGCCAGCTGTAATCGGTCTCGTGGAGCAGCCAGTCCTGCAGATAGGACCCCTGGAGGGCAAAGATCCGCCCGTCAGGGCTCTTCGAGTTTCGGCTTTTTATCTCCTGGATCATCGGGTAGTAACGAAGATTGTAGTTTACCGCGGCCTTCAGGTTCTTTGCTTCCGCAAGCCGGAGCAGATCCCGGGCCTCTGCCGAGGTCATGGCCAGGGGTTTTTCACACAGCACATGCTTGCCGTTTTCGAGGCAGTCTTTGGCCATGGGATAGTGCAGATAGTTCGGGGTACAGATGTGAACCAGATCGACATCCTCCCGGGCAATGACATCCCTGTAATCCCCGGAGTAAAAGGGAACATTCAGCCTGGCCGCAGCTTCTCCGGCAGCCTCTTCAGAACTCCCCGCAATGGCCGTCAGTTCCGCAAGGCCAGGATTTCTTCGTACAGCCTCAGCATGAACCGGACCGATAAAGCCGGTACCAATAACAGCAACCCGTAATCTTTCCATTTAAGTGCATTCCTCGTCGTTATCTTTACCGATTCTACACCTCATTGTCTTATATGTCAACTTTTATGTTTTATTATAGTACTTACTTGTTTGGTTATAGATTGTTGATTTTTTTCAGGGGAAGGAATATGATTCAGACACAGATGAATCATAAAGAGCTGATAACGCCCAACACTACAGCCCAGATATACAATATTATCCGCAGCAACGGCGAAATAAACAGAATGGACATAACGCGGCTCAGCGGGGTCTCAAAGTCCACAATATCACTCCAGATAAACAAGCTTATCAAGCTCGGCCTGATAGAAGAAAAGACTCCCCCCGACAGCAGCCAGCGCAAGTTGAAGCTGCAGATCCGGGGAGACCTCGGGTTCGTAGCAGGGGTGTTCCTGGGCATCACCAAGCTCAGCATCATCATCTTCAACCTGGACCTGAGAATCGAGTGCGAAAAGGTCCACTACTTTGATTCCATAAGCGATCCGGAAGAATGCAACCGACAGATCATTCAGCAGCTGAAAGATCTCTGCAGGGACAATGGAATCGAGCGACTCTGGGGAATCGGCATAGGCTTTCCCTTTCCCGTCAATTTCCGGGACGGAAAGCCCGACTCTCCGCCGAATGTTCCGCTGTGGCACGATTATCCCCTGCGACGCATCTACGAAAAGGAGTTCGGCTGTCCCGTCCTGATCGATAACGACGTAAACGTCATGGCCCTGGGAGAAGGACATAAAGGCTGCACCACCGAAGAATCGGATTTTCTCTTTGTAAAAGTGGGTACGGGAATAGGAGCCGGCCTGATTGTGGACGGCAAGATATACCGGGGGGCCAAGGGCTGCGCCGGAGACATAGGACACATCGAGGTGGACGGCAGTAATGTCCGCTGCCACTGCGGAAACAAGGGCTGCCTCGAGGCGGTGGCCGGAGGAAAAGCCCTGGCAGCCAGAGCCACGGAAATCGCCGCAAAGAACGAGAGTCCCTACCTGAAGGAGCTGCTGACACGGAATCAGCAACTCAGTGCGATGGATATAAACAACGGCGCCATTGCCGGAGACCTCTCCTGCATTCAGCTGATAAAAGAAGCCGGGACGGTTATTGGAAGTGTCCTGGCCAAGCTGGTCAGTTTTTTCAACCCCTCCTCCATTGTGATCGGCGGCGGATTATCGGCCTTCGGAAACCTTTTTGTCGGCGCAATGCGGGAAGCCGTAATCCGGCGCTCCCTCCACCTTGCAACCTTTGAACTGAATGTGTGCATTTCCGAACTGAAGGACAAATCCGGCCCCACCGGGGCGGGGACCCTCATAATTGATCATATCTTCTCGTCCCAGGAGTTTACCAGTACCATAAAAAGAAACCTCAGGGCTGGATAAAAATGCAGGAAGGTATTCTCCGATTCTTCAGCAGGATATCCACTCCCGGACTCGACGCCCTCGCCGAGGGAATCACCATGCTGGGGGAGCAGTACCTTTTTATCGCGGTTATAACCCTTGTCTTCTGGAACATCTCCAAAAAGGCGGGACTGCTTCTCGCCTTCAGCTACCTGACATCCGCCCTGGTCAACGTCGGGGTAAAGGTTCTGGTACGGGCTCCGAGACCCTTCGAGATCCTTGCGGACATCGAGGGTAAACGGGTGCATACGGCCACGGGATACTCCTTTCCAAGCGGCCACACCCAGGGGGCAGCCGGATTCCTGACTGCCGCGGCCCTGCTGCTGCGCAGGTTCTGGTTCAGCTGTTTCGCATTTATGCTTATGCTCCTCATAGCCCTGAGCAGGGTGTACCTGGGCGTCCACTGGCCGCTTGATGTTATCGCCGGGCTTCTTCTCGGTGTACTGAGCGCCTGGGGAACATTCCGCCTTCTGGAACCCATGCTGAACGATCCCCCCAGACTGCAGTCTATCCTTCTCCGGGGAATTTCACTTATCGTCACACTCACCCTTGCCCTCTTCGTCCTGGAGAAAACAGGAAGCCTGGATCCCGTAAAGATACGGGATTTTTACAAGCTCTCCGGCACGGCCGCGGGGGCCATGGCGGGCTGCATTCTGGAAATGCGGCTGATTAATTTCAAAACGGAGGCCAGCGCTATACGGAAGACACTGCGTTACCTCCTGGGGCTCGCTGTCGCTTTACTGCTCCTCGCAGGCCTCAAAACGATACTCCCCGACGACAACTGTTTCGCCTTTCTGCGATACCTTGCAGTATCCCTGTGGCTGATCTTCCTGTTCCCCTGGGCGGGGGTAAAGGCAGGGCTTTTTTATTCAGCGCTTTTGGAGAAAGATCCATGAAAGAAGAGGACGTACAGAACAGAATAGAATCCCTGTTCAGGAATCAGGTACGGAACGACGGGAGAGTAAAAAACGCATATCTGCTGGTAGACTCGGATAAACTGAACATTCACCTGAATGCCGCAGCAGGAACAACGGATGGATCAAAAGCACATATCGGGCAGCCCAACCACCTTGCCAGCGTGGGAAAACTCTTCACCGCCGCACTGATCGGTATTCTCCACGAGAGGGGTCAGCTTGATTATGATGATCCTGTCGGCAGATATCTCGATGCCGATCTGATGAGGAGCCTGCATGTCTTCAAAGGCAAGGATTATTCGGACCAGATTACGATCAGGCATCTCCTGATGCAGACCTCCGGCCTGAATGACGTGTTCTATCATCTCTGGAAAAAGAAAATGGAAAACCCCGATTTCAGAATCAGCCCGCGGGGGGCGATAATCTGGGGCAAGGAGAATTTACAGCCGAAAGCCGTACCCGGCGGAAGGCATTTTTACACCGACACAAACTATTTTCTGCTGGGATTAATTATCGAGAGTATAACGAAAAAAGGATTTCATGAGGTCATGCATGAACTGATTTTCAAGCCCCTGGACATGGAGCATGCGTGGCTTTACGGACTGTCAGAACCTGAAACGGCCTCCGATTATCCCACGGCACGACTGTATATCAAAGGGCACGATCTGCTTTCCATTGAAGGTATTCATGAAATCGATTATGCAGGAGGCAGCGTGATCGCCCCCTTAAAAGATTTTCTCAGCTTCATGAAGGCTCTGGTCGGTCACCGGATCGTGAAAAAGGAAACCCTGGACAGAATGATCGAGGATGATATTCCCATGGGATTTCCGATTCTGGGATTCAACTACGGGTATTCCATCTGGAAAACAGGGACAATCCCCCTGATCCTGCCCAGGGAATATTATTGCTGGGGCTGTGTCGGCGTAACCGGTGCATTCATGTTCTATCACCCGGGGACCGAGTCCTTCATCATCGGAACCTTCAATGACTTTTCCTGGCGCGGAAAAGCCCTGAGGTTTATGGCCGGAAAGGTGATAAAGGAACTGCTGCAGTACCAGGAGAAAAAAGGCATCAAGACATCATATTCTTGACATCAGAACATTATCAATGTAAATTCTGTCCATGAGAACAACTTTGACAATAGAGGACGATGTGGCCGCAATGATACGAAGGATACAAAGGCGGGATCAGAAACCCTTCAAGGTTGTGGTTAATGATCTGCTGCGCAAAGGCCTGGTGGAAAGCAGTCAGCAGGCTGAGGAACATCGGCACTATTCCACCCCGGAATTGAGCTCCGGTCCCTGCCGTTTTGCAGACCTTGATAACATTTCAGAAATTCTCGCAGTAGCAGAGCGTGAGGATTACTCTTGATTCTGATTGATGCAGATTTGCTGATTTATGCGAGCATGAAGTCCAGCTCCAGTCATGCCGGTGCCAAAGAGTGGTTGGACGGAAAGCTCAACGGAAACGCTCCGGTGGGGATCCCCTGGGAAAGTATGCTTGCATTTCTCCGAAGCGTCACCAATCCACGGATATTCTCTCCTCCGGTTTCCCCGGAGGAAGCCTGGAAGGTAATCAGGTACTGGACCTCCTGCAAACCCGTATGGATTCCTCAAGCGACGGAAAATCACCTTTCCATTCTGGAAAATATTTATCGCAGCATTAAACCAGCCGCGAATCTGGTTCCTGACGCCCATCTGGCCGCCCTGTCGATGGAACACGGTCTTACGCTCTGTTCCACCGACGGTGACTTTGCAAGATTTCCGAAGCTGTCCTGGGTAAACCCGCTGGCATAATTCTTCCCGAAGGCTTTACGCGAAATTCCTGCGACGTTCCCACACACCGAGATAGAACAACCCGAGCGCTGCCAGAGCCGCGGCGGAGCTTACCATTATCCAGACCGACGGTATGCCTGAGAGGTCGGCGATCCGGCCTCCGACGGGCGGCGAAATGCTGAATCCGAGACCGGTTACCAGGGGAAGCACGGCATTGAAACGGCCCCGATGGCTCATGGGGGTATGGTTTGAAACATAGACACGTTCGTTGGTGACGTTGAGAACCTCACCGGTGGTCCAGATAAGAGTGGACATAAAAAAGACCCAGGGAGAGCGGGCGAAGGCCAGTATTCCAAAACCAAAGGCAAAGAGGAGCCCCGCAACAGCCACATTGAAGATGGGGGCAAAACGCTTCATCAGAGCTACTATAGGCGTCGTCAGGATAATGACGAGAACGGCGTTCATGGTCATCAGAAAACCGAAGAGCCTGGCGCCGTCGTCACCGAACAGTTCACCCGCCTGCATTGGAAGGGCGAAGCGATGCTGAGCGTAGGCGAAACCGTAAAAAGTAATCAGAAACGAAAAGACCAGCAGCCTGGGCCGGGAAAGAAGCGCCCGAAAGAGTCCTCCGTCAAGGGCTTTTTCCGTGGAGTCTGAAAGCATGCTCAGCTCCAGCTCTTCCCGGGACGGAAGGGTCTCGGGAATAAACACGCCAACCAGGACCAGGGCGGCACAGGCGGCGCAGGCGTTTCCCCAGAAGAGCCAGGAGGGGGCTGCAGCAAACAGGAAGCCTGCGATGAGCTGCCCGATTCCAAAGCCGAGGTTATGGCCCATGTAGATCAGGCTGAAAGCCGTCTGTCTGTTCTCCGGCCTGGTTACATCCATGCTCATGGCCTGTCTCGCCGGGTCGGTTATACCGTCGAAAAACACGGAGGCAATTACGAAACCCGCTATCATGTAGGGGTCGGAAAGAAAGCCGCAGGGAACAAACATGAGGGCGCTCAGGAACTGGGATATCATCATGACGCGCTTGCGGCCAAAGAGGTCTGTCATTTTACCGCCGATGAGATTACCCGGAACATAGGCTATGGTAGTCAGAAAGAGGATGTCCCCCGTCTCCTTCGGTGAGAGTCCGAAACGCCGGGTGAGAATCAGGGCGAGGAAGGGAAAGACAAAAATACCGGTGCCGTTCACCACTGTGGCGGTAAAAAGGGCATAGACGCTGGCAGGCAGATCCCTATAGGGGGTGGCGGCCCTCGACAGAATATTTTTTTTAAATTCGGGAACTGGTTTCATGATTACAGGACTGTACCCGGTATGGGGTGCTTTGTTCCAGAAGTTCCATGCTGTTATGAACAGGTATTTCCGGTTTTTTACAGGTCCGGACATCTTAAAACAGCTGGACCCCCTGTTTTCCCCAGGTGATGGTACCCTGCATCTGCCTTGCCTTCCCCTTCCGTTTTCGGGTAGCCTTTGGGCATGACAGATCCCGGGCCGGTTCACCCGGCACATACGCGCGGAAACAAGGGATACCCCCGGTGAACCTTGTACTCTCCCTGCGGGGGGACGGTCGGCTTGAACTGCGTCCCTCGAGGGTGTTCCGTGTTCTCCTCGGAATAATCGCAGCCGTTCTCGGAACAGCCATCGCCTTTTCAGCGGCCGCGGGGGAAAATACGGCTCTGATGCCCCTTCTTCTGATGGCCGCATCCCTGCTGGCATCGCTCTACGAGGAACGCTGGATATTCTCAGCGGACGGTGGAATCGAGAGCCGTCATGGGCTGCTGTTTCTCAAGGCTGTGCGCATCTACCCGTCTGAAGAGGTGGAGAAATTTACCCTCTCCTCCTTTACCAAGGGAAAACTGAGAGGCACCGACCCGCAGGCCCCTTCCTTTCTGCCAAGCTACCTTGTACTCGCCGTAGAAACTCGCGGGGACGGAGACCGGACGATAGAGATTCTCAGATACGCAAAAAAGGAGAGGCTCGAAACCAGAGCGGCGAAGATCGCCGGATTCTGTTCCAAGCCTCTCCTGAACAGGATCGGATAGCCTGACTACTTCAGTCCTTTTGTATCCTGGTACAGGTAGCAGGCAACCTCGTGGGCGCTGTCGGTTTCCAGAAGCTCAGGAATATTCCCCTTACAGACATCCATCCTCTTCGGGCAGCGGTCGTAGAAATAGCAGCCGTGGCGCTCCCTGTCGGGGGAAGGAACATCTCCGGTCAGAATGATTCGTCTGCGCTGCCGCTCAACCTTCGGGTCCGGGATCGGCGCTGCAGAAAGCAGAGCCTGGGTATAGGGGTGCCGTGGATTCCTGTAGAGCTCCGTCGCCTCGGCGATCTCGACGATTTTTCCCAGGTACATTACCGCGACCCGGGTGCTGATATACTCGATGACCGCCAGATCATGGGCAATAAAGAGATAGGTAAGCCCAAGATCCTTCTGCAGCTCCACCAGCAGATTCAGGATCTGCGACTGGATGGAGACATCCAGGGCACTGACCGGTTCGTCCAGAAGAATCAGCTTCGGATTCAGAGCCAGGGCACGGGCGATCCCGATGCGCTGCCGCTGACCGCCGGAAAACTCGTGGGGGTACCGGTTCTTGTAGAACTTCGATAAACCGACCCGCTCCATCAGCTCCTCTACTCTTCGTTCAATTTCGTTCTGGGAGAGCCGGAGGATCTTCTGTCGTGTGTAGATCTGCAGAGGCTCCGCGATGATGCTGCGAACGGTCATACGGGGATTGAGGGAAGCGTAGGGATCCTGGAAGACCATCTGCATATCCCCCCGGGCCTTCAGAAGTTCCCTGGGGCTCAGTTCGGGCAGGTTTCGTCCCTGAAAGAAAACCTTTCCCGCTGTCGGGGGGTAGAGTTGTGCTATGGCCCGGGCGGTCGTACTCTTGCCGCAGCCCGATTCACCTACCAGCCCGAGGGTCTCCCCCCTGTTAATGGACAGCGAGACGCCGTCCACCGCACGGATATGTCCGACTGTCTTTTTGAGGAGTATTCCCTCTTCGATGGGGAAATGGAGCTTCAGGTCCCTGGTTTCCAGGAGAGTCGCATTGCTCACAGCGTCACCTCCTTTGCATCATAAAGCCAGCAGTTGACGCTGCGGCCGCCCTCGAATTCAGTGGCTGCAGGGTACCGGCTGCGGCAGATCTCCATTGCATGTTCGCAGCGGGGATGAAAAGGACAGCAATCCGGCAGATCTATCAGGTTGGGGGGCTGCCCCTTGATGGAGTAGAGCTTCTCGTGTTTTTTCTGGTCAATCCGCGGTACGGACTTTATGAGCCCCCGGGTATAGGGGTGTTTCGGCTCTTCGAAGAGCTCGTCGGCATTCGCTTTCTCCACGATGCGCCCCGCATACATGACACAGATATTATCACACATTCCCGCCACCACTCCGAGGTCGTGGGTAATCAGAATCTGGGCGGTCCCAAGCTCGGCAGAGAGTTCCTGCATCAGCTCCAGGATCTGGGCCTGGATGGTGACGTCCAGGGCGGTGGTCGGCTCATCCGCAATCAGGATTTTCGGATTGCAGCTCAGAGCCATGGCGATCATAACCCGCTGCCGCATACCGCCGGAAAACTGGTGCGGGTAGTTGTCCACCCGCTTTTCGGCATTCGGAATACCGACCTTCTTCAGCATCTCGATCGCCTTTTCGCGGGCGGCGGGTTTACTGAGACCCTGGTGAAGAACTATGGTTTCGATCAGCTGGGTCGAAATCCTTAAAAAAGGGTTGAGGCTCGTCATGGGGTCCTGGAAGATCATGGAGATCCGGTTGCCCCGTATATCCCGCAGATTCTCCTTCTTCAGTTTAAGGATGTCCCTGCCGTCAAAGAGTACTTCCCCGGCGACAATCTTTCCCGGAGGGGAAGGTATCAGGCGCATGATCGACAGATTGGTCACCGATTTGCCCGATCCGGATTCACCGACGATTCCGAGGGTTTCTCCTCTGTGCAGGGTAAAGGAGACCCCGTCAACGGCCTTTACGATACCATCATCGGTTCTGAACTGGGTCCGGAGATTCTTTACCTCAAGTATAATATCTGTGTGTTCCACATGCTGCTCCTTAGCTTTCATCATCAGTCAGCCCCGCTAGAGCTTGTTCTTGCTCTGAGGATCAAAGGCATCGCGCAGTCCGTCTCCGAGAAAATTCATTGCGAAGAGGAAGAGCGTCATCGCCGCGGCGGGAAAAAAGAGCCGCCAGGGGTAGATCGTCATGCCGTCCACACCTTCCTTTACCAGGGACCCCCACGAGGCGTAGGGTGCGGATACACCTAACCCCAGATAGGAGAGAAAGGACTCCATCATGATGAAGGTGGGAATCCGCAGGGTAGCGAACACGATAATGATGCCGAGGGTATTGGGAATGAGATGTCTGAGGATCACCCTCCAGGTACCCGCCCCCATCGATCGGGCGGCCTCGACGAACTCCGAGTTCTTCAGGGTAATAATCTGACCGCGTACCACCCGGGCAACGGTCAGCCAGCTTACCACCGAAAGGGCGAGAAACAGATTGAGAATGTTACGCCCGAATATCGCCATGAAAATAATGACCAGCAGCATATATGGAAGTCCGTACATTACATCCACGAAGCGCATGATCATGTAGTCGGTCTTGCCTCCCACGTACCCTGCCAGGGAGCCGAGGAGGATGCCGATAATAAAGGATGTAAAGGTGCCGATAAAGCCGATGGCGATGGATACCTGCCCGCCGTAGATAATCCTGGCCAGCATATCCCTGCCATGGTAATCGGTACCGAGAAGGTAGCGCCGTTCATGTACCTTGACGGTCTTGCCCCGATACTCCATCGTTTCAGTGGCAATCCTGTGCCTGATCTCATCCAGACGTGCCTTGTCTTCCTCGTTGAGTTCCCGTCCTTCCTTCTCTGCCACCCTTTGCATGGCCTTCAGCTCCTTCTCGTACCAGAGTTCGCCGGCGGTCTTCGTCAATGAAGGCGGCAGGTCCTGATGGTCCGAGATGATCTTCTTGTAGGAGTAGATGGGGAGAATCGGCGCTGTAATCGAAAGAATGGTGTAGACAATCACCATCACCAGGCCCGCCATGGCCATGTGGTTCTTTTTGAGCCGGTTCCAGGCATCCCGGGAGAGGCTGTTGCCCTTCTCGATCTGGTTCAGCCCGTTTACCGGGAGGTCTTCCTGTTTTTTCCAGAAAAAAATGTTGCGCAGCATAATACCAGTGACCTCCTATTTATACGAAACCCTGGGATCCAGGAAGGCGTAAATGATATCGACAATGAAATTCATGAGGATGAGGATCACCGAATAGACGATTACTGTTCCCATGATTAGCGTGTAGTCGCGGTTCAGGGCGGATTGAACGAAAAAGCGTCCGAGACCGGGCACACGGAAGATCGTTTCAACAACAACCGAACCGGTTACAGTGGCAGCGAAGGCGGGCCCCAGGTAACTGACCACCGGAAGCATCGCCCCTTTCAGCACATGCCTGAACATCACGACCCCTTCGCTCATACCCTTGGCGCGGGCAGTCCGGATATAGTCGCTGCGGAGTACCTCCAGCATACTTGCCCGGGAGAGCCGTGCAATGTTGGCGAATCGCGGCATGGCCAGGGTAATCGCCGGCATGATCAGGGTAACCCAGCCGTAGCGGCCGGTAATCCAGCCCGAGGTGGGAAGCCAGCCGAGCTTCATCGCGAATATCCACATAAGAACCGGACCAATTACGAAGAGAGGAACAGAAATACCCACCACGGCAAAGGACATAGCTGCGTAATCAATCCAGGAGTTCTGCCGCAGCGAAGCGAGCATCCCCGCCCCGACTCCCAGAAAAATCGCTATCACCAGACTGACTACCCCCAGAAAGAGGGAATCCGGAAGACTCGAAAAGATGTAGAAGTTGACGTCATGATCGTTGTACCGGTAGGAGGGTCCAAGGTCCCCGCGCAGGATGTCCCAGACGTACCGCAGGTACTGCACGATCAATGGTTCGTCGAGATGGTATTTAGCCTCGATATTGGCCATAACCTGCTCGGTAAGGGCCCGTTCGGCCATAAATGGCCCGCCCGGTGCAATCCGGATTATAAAGAAGCTGATGGTAATGATGATAAACAGCGTCGGAATCAGTCCGATCAGCCGTCTGATGATATATTTAGTCATATATCCCCCGTTGAGAATTAGGGTCACTGCTACGTAAAACGGGACTTTTTGATTTGATCAGTGCTGCAGAGGGAAAACCGGGGACCGGTACAGCAGACCGGTCCCCAGAACATGGTACAGCCATGGAATGGTTCAGGACTATTCCTTCAGGTAGACTGCCTTGAGAGGATGATAGTCACGTATGTTGGTGTACCATCCCCCCCACTTGTCGGTATCGATCATATTCTGAGAGACATAGAAGTAGATGGGAAGTACTCCCATATCCTCCTTGATAAAATAGGTCTCCGCATCCCTGAGCACCTGATACCGCGCCTCACTGTCGGGCATGGTGGCCGCCTTCCTGACGGCTTCATCGTAGGCGGGATTCGAGTAGAGTCCGTCGTTTCCGGCGCTTCCGGTCAGGAACATGTCCAGGAAGGTGTTGGGATCAGTATAGTCTCCGATCCATCCGGCTCTGGCCACCGCGAAATCGTGGGTTCGACGGGTTGCCAGGTAGGTCTGCCACTCCTGGTTGAAGAGATCGCACTCTATACCGAGATTCTCGGCCCAGGCCTGCTGAATGTATTCGGCGATCTTCTTATGCCCCTCGGAGGTGTTGTAGAGGATCTCGAACTTCGGAAAACCCTTTCCATCGGGGAAGCCTGCCTCGGCAAGGAGACGTTTGGCCTCGGCAAGATTGTCGGAGAAGAGTTCTCCTCCGGGGAATCCGGGCATATTGGTCGGCACAAAGGAATAAGCCGGAACCTCACCGCCCTTGGAGACCTTTGTCACGAGCTCCTTCCGGTCAAATCCCAGGGCCAGGGCTTTGCGGACCCTGGGGTCGTCAAAGGGAGGCCGTTCGTTGTTGACCAGGTAGTAGTAGGTTCCCAGGTAGGGGGCAACCTGATAGTCCTTGTGCTGTTCCGCCTGCTCGACCATGTCCAGCGGAACCTCGACAATCATGTCCACCTCGCCGTTGAGGTACATATTGTAGGCAGTGTTGTCGTCTTCCAGCGGCAGGTAGGTCGCTCTGGAAAGTTTGACTGCGTCCCTGTCCCAGTATTTTTCATTGGGAACGACGGAAAGGGATTCCTGGGGCTTCCACTCCTCCAGAACGAAGGGTCCGTTGCCGACGAAGTTTTCGGGGAGCGTCCATTCGTCTCCATATTTTTCGATGGCGTGCATCGGCACAACCGCGAAGGAGTAGTGGGTCAGGGCATCCGCTACATAGGGCAGTGGACCGATCAGGTCGATCTGGAAGGTGTAATCGTCCAGGGCACGGATCTGTACCGCTTCCGGACCGGCTTTACCGGAGTTGTACTCCTCGGCTCCCTTGACGAACATGTTGGGAAACCAGGCATAGGGAGAGGCAGTATCGGGATTCATACCCCGCAGCCAGGAATCGACCACCGTCTGGGCGGTGATTTTGGTTCCGTCGCTCCAGACCGCCTTGCGCAGCTTGAAGGTATACTGAAGACCATCCTCGCTCCGTTCCCAGCTCTCGGCCAGACCGGGGATGGGACCGCCGGTTTTCGGATCAATGGTAGTAAGTCCCTCGAAGAGAGACATGTATATTCGATGCTCCGGTACACCTTCGATCAGGTGCGGATCCAGGGCTTCTGGCTCGGCACCGTTCCCCATGACGAACTCCGCTCCTGAACCGCCGTCTTTCTGGCCGCCGGGGAATACTGCCATCAGAACCAGAGTACAGAGCAGGACAGCTAATAACTTCTTCATAAATCCTTCTCCTTTTAAAGTTTGAATATCTTAAAACAATACATTAAAAGTGGTCACCCCGCAATAAATTTCACCCGGACTTACAGAAACCGGCAGTAGCGGATCTTTTTCTGCATATAGAATTAAGCAGATTAATGATTACTTAATACAAGGGGAGTGTCGTGCTTTAAGAATTCATCACCGAGGCACAGCATCATGTTCTTCCGTTAATGGCCCCAGGTCTTCCACCCTTGCCCCCCGGCCTTTTCCGTTCTACAGTGACCTATGGCGACAGCAGTAATCTTCGGCGCCGGGGTCATGGGCTCGGCAACCTCCTTTCCGCTCAGCGACAAGGGTCACAGCGTTCGCCTGGTGGGGACCCACCTGGACGGGGAGATTATCGGCGAAGTCAAAGCCCGGGGGTACCATCCGGGATTGAAAAAAAATCTTCCCGCCGAAGTAAAGGCCTTCCAATGGACGGAACTCGACAAAGCCTTCCACGGGGCGGATTTTATCCTCTCCGGGGTCAACTCCCATGGAGTGCGCTGGTCCGCCGAAACCCTGGCAAAGGTCCTGCACAAGCCCCTGCCGATAATCGCCGTTACCAAGGGACTCGAAGCCGCGGAGAACGGGGATCTCCTGGCCCTGACAACAGTCTACGAAAAAGCCCTGGCGACCGCCGGAGGCCCGGGGTGTTCCGTCTCCGCCATCGGAGGTCCCTGCATTGCCGCCGAGCTCGCAGCCCGGGGCCACTCATGCGTGGTATTCGCTTCAGAGAAGGGGGAGATCTCCCGCTGGCTCGCGGATATCTTCAGAACTTCCTACTACCACGTCTGGCCCTCCACCGAAGTCTATCCCCTGGAGATCGCCGCGGCCCTCAAGAACGCCTATACCCTGCCGGTGGGCATAGCCCGCGGCCAGGCTGACCAGCCGGGAGGGGAGGATTCCTCCGGAGCCCGGATGCACAATCCTGCCGCTGCGGTTTTCGGGCAGGGAGTCAAAGAAATAAAGTATCTGATCAGGTCCTGCGGTTTCAACGATTCCTTCGCCTCATCCCTGCCGGGGGCCGGGGACTACTACGTTACCTGTGCCGGGGGACGCAACCTGCGTCTTGGAACTCTTCTTGGTTCAGGCAAAAGCATGGCGGAGGCGCAGAAGGAGATGGAGGGAGTCACCATCGAGTCTCTCTCGATAATCGAAACCATGGAACGGGCCCTGCCCGGGCTCCTGGAACGTCAAATCGTCGCCATGGACCGGCTGCCGCTGCTCGACTACCTGATCCGGACCGTACGGGAAGGTTCCGCCGGACCGCTGCCCTTTGAGAGGTTCTTTCCGGAGATCCATTTTTAACACGATTTTAACCGATTTTATCGCTTCTCATGATATGATATTTTCACATTTTATTTTTGGAGGAACCTGAATGAAGAAATCAGTACTGTTCATCCTGCTGCTCCTTGCAGCTGTACCACTGGTGTTTGCCGGCGGATCAGCGGAAGAAGCTATGGCACCGGCGGAATGCTCGAACCGGGGACTTCTCGACGTCATGTACTGCGACGAGGACATGGATCTTGTAGCGGATCTGCCCAAGGATTCAAGCCAGTGGGCCGACCCGGACACCCTTATATTCGCCTATACCCCCGTTGAAGATCCGGCGGTCTACGAGGACATCTGGCAGCCCTTTATGGACTACCTGGCGAAAGTAACAGGGCGCAAGGTGCGCTTTTTTTCCGTGGATTCCTATGCGGCCCAGGTCGAGGCCATGCGGGCCGGTCGGCTCCATATCGCCGGAATCTCCACAGGCCCGACTCCCTTTGCGGTGAACCTGGCCGGCTATGTGCCTTTCGCCATAATGGGAGGAGCGGACGGCCAGTTCGGTTACACCCTGCAGGTATATGTACATGCAGACAGCGATCTGTACGAGCTCAAGGACCTGAAGGGCAAGCGCGTGGCCCATACAACCCCCACATCCAACTCCGGCAACCAGGCGCCCAAGGCGCTCTTCCCGGACTTCGGGGTTGTTCCCGGAGAAGATTACGAAATCGAGTTCTCCGGCAGTCATGAAAACTCGGCCCTGGGTGTAGTCGCAAAAGACTACGACGCGGCGCCAGTGGCCTCCGAGGTGGTCGATCGTATGGCGGAACGGGGACTCTTCGATCCCGCGGACGTTCGGATCATCTTCGAAACCGATCCCTTCCCCACCACCTCCTACGGATACGCCCACAACCTGCATCCCGACCTGGTAAAAAAGATCAAGGAAGCCTTTCTTACCTATGAGTTTGCGGGAACCCCCCTGGGAGAGGAGTTCAATGTCGACGGGTTTATCGAGATAACCTACAAGAACCAGTGGGCCCAGATCAGAAAGATCAATGAGTACAACGGTATAGAATATACCTTCGAAGGACTCAAATAGCCCTTCTCACTGAACGGTCTGACCGGTGTCGATATTTTCGTTGACACCGGTTTTTATTGACACTACACTGACTCATCATGCTTGAAATAAAAGATCTCGTTAAGAGCTACGGGGCAAGCGAACCCGTATTGAAGGGTTTGAACTTCTCCACCCAGGACAAACATCTGACTGCCATTATCGGCTCCTCGGGGGCCGGAAAAAGTACAATGCTGCGCTGTATCAACCGCCTGGTAACCGCGAATTCAGGGCAGATTCTTTTAGACGGTGTGGACCTTCTCACACTAAAGGGCAAAGCGCTGCAGCACGCCCGCAGAAAGATCGGTATGATCTTTCAGGCCTACAACCTGATTGACCGCCTCACGGTTATGGAAAACGTGCTGTCCGGACGTCTGGGATACATTCCCTTCCTGCGGGGTGCCTTTCGCAAATTCCCCCAGGAGGACATCGACCACGCATACGCTCTGCTCAAGCGGGTCGGGCTCTCCCAGTACGTCAATAAACGCTGCGATGAACTCTCCGGAGGTGAACGTCAGCGCGTCGGCGCCGCCCGGGCCCTCATGCAGAATCCCAGTATTCTTCTGGCCGATGAGCCGACCGCCTCGCTGGACCCGAAAACCAGCGAGAGAATCATGGAGCTCATCGCTCAGCTGACGGAGGAGCTTCACCTGCCGGTGCTGATCAACCTGCACAACGTGGCCCAGGCCAAGCAGTATGCCGCCAGGATTGTCGGACTCCGGGGCGGGGTGATCGTGTTCGACGGAAAGCCCGATGAACTCACTGACGAACACCTGGAAAAAATCTACGCCGATAAAAAAGAGCTCGACGAACAGCTCCATCACCACACGGAGCAGAGCCGATGAACAAAGCTCTGAGCGGCGGAGGATCCTCCGCCGGACATTTTCACTGGAAACGTCCTCCGTTTATTTCAAATCCGGTACTGCGCTACGGTCTCCTTACGGCCTTCGTCGTCTACTTTGCCTATGTATTCAATACCCTGGAGGTAAACCCCGAAAGGATTGTGCGGGGGATTCCCCGGGCAATGCAGATTTTCTCCGGCGCAATTCCCCCGGATTTCAGCGCCCGGGGCAAACTTATTTTTACCGGCTTCATCGAAAGTATCCAGATAACCTTTCTGGCCACCTTTGCCGGCGTTTTACTGAGCATTCCCTTCGCCTTTGCGGCGGCCCGGAACATCGCGATACTGCCGATCTACGGACTCGGCAGGGGAATTATCATCGTCGCCCGCAGCCTGCACCCGGTGGTTCTGGGTGTGCTCTTTGTAAAGGCCGTCGGCTTCGGAGCCTTTGCCGGTGTTCTAACCCTGATTATCTACACCCTCGGTTTCGTGGGAAAACTTCTGGCCGAAGCGATCGAGGAGATAAAGCACGGTCAGATCGAGGCGATCCGCTCCACGGGAGCGGGGTACTTCTCCGTTCTGGTTTACGCGGTTCTGCCTCAGATCATGCCCCGGCTTATCGGGCTTACCATGTACCAGCTCGATATCAATCTCCGGGCTTCGGCTGTCATCGGTCTTGTGGGTGCCGGGGGTATCGGCAACACCCTGAACTCCGCCTTCGGTCGATACGATTACGGTACCGCCTCCGCTATTCTGCTGGTGATGATCATCATCATACTCTTCGCTGAATCGGTCAGTTCCAGGCTGAGGAGGTTCACGCGATGAAGAACCTTACAACGGCTCCTTTAAAGGACATCGGCGGAGAAAGCTTTCGCTGGGAACGCTACACCCCTCTTCAGCGCATGCGCCGTTTCGCGGGTATGTTTATCGTGGCGGGAATTCTCCTCTGGACCATCAGCACCATCGACGTATTCTGGCCCTGGGTCTGGACTGCTCCCGCGGAGATGCAGGACATGATCTACCGCATGATCCCGCCCAATCCCCGGGCGCTGCCGGAGATTCTGCCGGCCCTGCTTGAGACTATAAATATAGCCAGCGTCGGCACCCTTCTGGCCATCATCATCTCCCTGCCGGTAGCCTATTTCGGCGCCCGGAACGTATCCCCCAACCGTTTTACCCTCGCCATCGCCCGGGTAATCATCGTTTCTTCCCGGTCCATCGATACCCTCATATGGGCATTGCTGTTTGTGGCCATACTGGGACCCGGTCCCCTGGCCGGTGTTGTGGCGATCGCCTTCCGTTCCGTCGGATTCCTGGGCAAACTCATAGGGGAGAGCATAGAAGAGATGGACTGGGGACCCATAGAGGCCCTGCAGGCATCCGGGGCATCCCAGGGGCATATCATCAATTACGCCATCGTACCGCAGATAATTCCCAGCTTCTGGGCCGTTGCGATCCTGCGATGGGACATAAACATCCGGGAATCAACGGTTCTGGGCATGGTCGGCGCGGGCGGCATCGGCATGCTCTTCCAGGTGGCCATCGATCTGTTCCGATGGAACACCGTGTCCATGGTACTGGTTTCCATCGTCGTGGTAGTACTATTCGGAGAGGTTGTAACGGGTATAGTACGACGTAAAATTATCTGAAAACGGGAAGGCCTATGAACACGCATTTCGCACTGGAAAACCCCATTGAAGTTCTGACAGGAAAAAAAAGATCCGAACTTACCAGGGACGATCTGATCAACATCATCAATAAGAAGAACATCGAGCGACTGACCTTTCACTATACCGCCATCGACGGAAAGGTGAAGGAACTCCGCCTTCCCATTACCAGCCATGAACAGGCGGAGCTCGTTCTTGCCGAGGGAGAACGGGTTGACGGGTCCTCTCTCTTTAAAGGCGTTGTTGATGCGGGAAAATCCGACCTTTACGTTATTCCGGTCTATAAATCGGTGTTCATAAACCCCTTCGATCATACGAGTCTCGATTTTGTCTGCCGTTTTGTTACCGGAGAGGGGGAACTTGCCCCCTTTGCTCCGGACAATCTCCTTGCCATTACCCATCAGAAGCTGCAGGAGGAGTTCGATGTCGAGTTCAATGCCCTGGGAGAGCTGGAGTTTTACCTTGTGGGAAACTCGGAGCAGAACCTCTATCCTCTGCCGAATCAGAAGGGATACCACGGCAGCAGCCCGTATGTAAAAACAACCAGCATTGTCAATGAGATGCTCAAGGTTATGACCAACATAACCAGCGAAATAAAATATGCCCACAACGAAGTCGGCCTTATCAACAATCTGGAAATCGATAATCATCTTTTCAATGGGAAGCTGGCAGAACAGGTGGAGATCGAGTTTCTCCCCAGCCCGGTGGAGGATGCAGCCGATGTCGTGGTGCTGGGAAAATGGCTCTGCCAGAGCATTGCCAATCGCTACAACCTGATTGCCACCTTCTATCCGAAGATCCAGATCGGCGATGCCGGCAGCGGTCTCCATTTCCATACCATGCTCAAACGAAACAATAAAAACATCATGCTCGATGGCGATCAGGAACTGTCGGAGGACTCCCTCAAGCTGATCGGAGGGCTCTGCCGCTACGCCTCCACCCTGTCGGCCTTCGGCAATATGACCGCCGGATCCTTCCTGCGCCTGGTACCCCATCAGGAGGCACCCACGAAGGTCTGCTGGGGCTACTCCAACCGCAGTGCCCTGATCCGGGTCCCCCTGGGATGGCGGAACCTGGACAACCTGGCAATGAAGGTCAACCCTCAGCAGCGGCTTAAAGCGGAACGCAAGGACAGCCGGCAGACAGTGGAGCTCCGCAGCCCCGACGGAAGCGCGAATACCCACATGCTCCTTGCAGCCATGACTACCGCGGTGCTCTGGGCCTACCGAAATCCTGAAGAGGCGCTGAAGCTGGCGGACCAGAACTTTGTCTCCGGGAATATCCACAATAATCCCGACAAGGAGCGGGAGTTCATCGACATCGCCACCAGCTGCGTGGAAACGGCACAGGCCCTGAATGATCACCGGGACTATTACATCCGGGACGGCTATTTCACCGGCAGCCTGATCGACAAGGTCATCGAAATGCTCAACTCTGAAAATGACGAAGGCCTGAACAAGAAGATTCACTCCCTGCCGGAAGAAGACGGCAAAAAACTCGCCGAAGATTATATCAAGCGGGGCATACAGAAATACTGAGCAGGAAAGACGTAATGAAGGGAAAAATCCCTGCACTGATACTGATTACAATGTACCTTCTGGTAAAGCCGGTGTTTTCGGAAACGGAACAGTTCCCGGATCACAGGGAACGTCCCATCGTGGCCCTTGCCCTGGAAGGCGGTGGGGCTCTCGGAATCGCCCACATCGGCGTAATACGGGTACTGGAAGAAGCCGGGATTCCCGTTGACATTGTCACGGGCACCAGTATGGGCTCGATCGTGGGGGGGCTCTACGCCACAGGCTTCAGCGTAGCTGAACTTGAAGCCCTGGCAACCGAAACCGACTGGATCAGCCTCTTCTCCGAATACGCCGTGGCACGAAACGAAAGCTACCGGGCCCTTGAGGAGTGGCGACGATATTTTCTTTCCGTCGGTATTTCGGACAGTGAGACACCCGCCGCGGGGGGACTCCTCTCGGGCAACCGGATTCTCAGCTACATGGACAGCCTTACGTATGAGATACCGGGAGAGCTGGATTTCGACGATCTTCCCCGCCGCTACCGTGCGGTGGCTACGGATTTCAGTACCGGAGAAGAGGTGGTTATCGGAGAAGGCTCCCTGTCCGAAGCCATGCGGGCCAGCATGGGAATACCAGGGGTATTTGCCCCCTATGTGCTGAAAAACCGTCCTCTGATAGACGGAGGAATCGTGAACAACCTTCCGGTGGATCTGGCCCGCGCCATGGGAGCGGACATCGTCATTGCCGTTGACGTGGAAGGTGGTTTTTCCAGCCAGCAGAGCTACCTGGACCTTTCACCCATCGAAAACCTTTCAAGAACCGTTGACCTGATCCTGGACGCCAATGTGAGCGGCCAGCTGGAAAACGCCGACTACGTTATCCAGGTTCCCCTTGAGGCATACAGCGCCGCCGACTTTCAGCGAAGCGAAGAGATCATGCTGGCCGGCCGGTACCGGGCCGAAGAACTGCTGGATGAACTGATCTACCTGCGCAGCCGTATTATGCAGGGACATGAAGAAAACGCATCTCCTGCTGTTAGCCTGGAGCCGGAGGAGCCCATCGCAGGTTTCCACTATTCCGGAGGAAGCCCGGAAGACCGGAAAAACGCACGACGCATTCTTGATCCCCTGGCAGGAAAGCGTATTGAACCGAATGAGCTTGCCGACCGGGTTGTCGATATCTACCGGGAATGTGCCCCCGAAAGCATCCGTATAAAGCGATCTCCGGGTACGGAGAATATTCTTGTAGTGGAAATCGAATCAAGAAAGCCCAGGAAGAACAGACTCCGCATGGGCCTCAGTTACGGAGGTACCTACGCTGATTCCATTTCCAGCAGGCTCCAGTTTACCCAGGGCATTGTTCTGGGGAACCTTCTGTGGCCGGGGCTTGAATTGAGCCTTGATGTCGAGATCCTGGGAGCCCTGGGATTAAAAGCCGGAGTCTACCAGGCCCTGGGGGAACGCTTCTATCTGGAAACCGGCGTGTTTGTTCGCAGGGATTTTGAAACCTATTATGCCTCGGACGAAGATGAATCCGCGGTGGACTATATCTTTTACGAGACTGAATCCCAGATTGACGGAACCTTCGGCTTTTATCCCTGGCCCGGCTCAAGGCTGCACGTCGGGCTTTCCAGGGAATGGATTGCCGATACTGCGGCGGACGTCTACCTTCCCGAGCTGGCGGAAAAAGACATACTGCTGGCCCGGGCGGGATTCGATCTGCTCCGCCTGGACAGCCCCCTGTTTCCCATGCGGGGAGCTGCCCTGGAAATGATGTTTCAACGGGGTATCCCGACACCCTTCTCCTCCCGGGAGTTCAGCACCTTTTCCACCAGAGGCGAGTTCCAAATCCCCCTGGGAAGAAATCTTTCCCTGGGTTACCTTTTTGATGCCGGTGTAGACTTCACCGGAGAGGTTGACCACCCGGATTCCGCACCGTATCTGCACAAGCCCGAGCTGGGGGGACGCCGTCTTTTTCCAAATCCCCTTTCTGCGGATAAACGTTTCGGAAGCTTTGTTCTAGGCAACGGTCTGGAACTGACCAGGCGACTGAGGTTTATGGAAAGGACCCTTCCCCTCCCCCTCTTCGCCCGGTTTCATTTTGCCTCCGGTCTGGTCTACAGGGAGTTTGACAGCCCCGGGGAGATCGAACCTCTCCTTCACTGGAGTTCCTCCCTGGGTGCAGGCCTCAGACTCAACGACGGCTTCGGCGTGCTTTTGCGGGGCGGCCTGGCCGGCAGTGGAAACGGGGTTCTTTCTCCATATTTCGCCATCGATCTGGGAACACTGCAGAGCAGAAGGCTCTTCTGATGACAATCATCCTGACGACAGGATACCCCTTTTTTACAGCCCCTCTTCCTTGACAGCCTGATATACCCGTGTAAATATTCTGTAATATCACTCCGGGGGAGTACCTGTATGAGCAGCACCAGTTACACGAAACTTGAGCCAGTAGAAATCGATTCCGTAAAAATACCCTGCAGTTATTGCCACACCCTGGTCCTCGGCAGCGGTTGCGCCTCTTTAAGTACGGCGGTCCGCCTGAAACGCGCAGGCCTTGAGGATTTATGCATTGTAACCGACAACATCTTCGGCGGAACATCCCGCAATACCGGTTCGGACAAACAGACATACTATAAATTGAGCGATTCAACCAGGGATCCCGACACGCCCTACCGCATGGCCGAAGCCCTGACAGCCGGCGGAGCCATGCACGGCGACATAGCCCTTATCGAAGCCATCGGATCGGAGAACGGCTTTTACAACCTGGTGGGGATGGGTGTCCCCTTTCCGTACAACCCCTGGGGAGGATTTACCGGCTACAAAACCGACCATGATCCGCTGCAGCGGGGTGTATCCCTGGGCCCTTACACTTCAAAACTGATGACCGAATACCTGGAAAGGGAATGCCGTACCCTGGGAATCGATATCATGGACCATCACGACGTGGTAAAACTGATAAGGCTGGATGACCGGGCAGCCGGAGCACTGATCATGAATAAGCGGGAAATGGATACGGACTCCCGGGGGCTCAGGCTTATTCTCTGCGACAACCTGGTTTTCGGTCTCGGAGGCCCCGGCGGTTTCTATGAAAAAACGGTCTATCCAAAACCGCAAAACGGAGGCATCGGGCTGGCCCTGGAAATCGGGGCGACAGCTGCCAACCTGACGGAATCCCAGTATGGTCTTACCTCCCAGAAATTCCGCTGGAACCTCTCCGGCAGTTACCATCAGGTTCTGCCCCGCTACTACAGCATAGACGGGGAGACCGGTGAGACCTTCGATTTTCTGAACGACTATTTTCCCGACATGGCTTCCCTTATGAACGCAGTCTTTCTGAAGGGCTACCAGTGGCCCTTCGATCCCCGCAAGATCCCCGATTACGGCTCCTCCCTGCTGGACGTTCTGGTTTACCGGGAAACGGAGATCCTGGGACGCAAAGTCTATATGGATTTCCGGGAGAACCCGAAAGGGAACGATCACATCGGCCGCTTCGATCCCGCTCTTCTGGGCCGGGAAGCGGCTGAATACTGGAGAAACTCCGGCATAGACGGAACAACGCCTATAGAACGGCTCAGGCAGCTGAATCCCGCGGCCATTCAGCTCTACCTGGACCACAACATCGATCTTGCCGCAGAACCCCTGGAGATGGCGGTCTCCGCCCAGCACAACAACGGAGGACTCGCCGCGGATATCTGGTGGGAGTCGGTGAACATCCGGCGGCTGTTCCCGGTGGGGGAAGCCAACGGCACCCACGGCGCGGCCCGCCCCGGCGGAACCGCCCTTAACTCCGGACAGGTGGGAGCCTTCCGGGCGGCCCAGAAAATCGCCCTTGCCTACCGGGACAAGACTCTGGATACGGAGAAGGCCCGGGATTCCGGCCGCCGGGCTGCCTCAGAAATACTGGGAATACTACAGCAATTAACAGCCGGAACCCCTGTTCCCGACTGCGACAGAGAGTACAAGACCGGGTTTCAGCAGCGCATGAGCAGATATGCCGCCGCTGTGAGGAGCGCACAGACAGCAAAAGAGGCAAAGGCGGCCGCCGAAAAGCAGCAGAAAGATTACACCGAACTGCGGGTCGATCCCATGCGTCTTTCTATAGCCCTCAAGCTGCGGCACATGGTCTTTGCCCATCGGATGTACCTTGAAGCCATAGCCGACTATATTCAGCAGGGAGGCGGAAGCCGGGCATCCTCCCTGGTTATAGCCGCGGAGGGGCAGGAAGGAACCCCGGTTCATCCCCTCTTACCTGACTGGCGCATAGTGCCGGAGAACCTGAAGCTGCGGGGCAGGATTCAACACATCCGCTGGAACCCCGACACAAAGAAACCGGAGTTCGACTGGATTGACACACGGCCCATTCCGACGGAGGATTCCTGGTTCGAGACGGTCTGGGCCCGATACCTCGACGGTTCGGTGTTCAAATAAATTGCTGGAAATCACACTATATGGAGTATCAAATGAGTTTCAATCCCTTAGCCCCCATTGAAAAAAACGACAAGGATCTCTACGCCTATGTGGAACACGGCAGAAGTATGGCCCTTGAAGCCGGATCCCTGGGAAGGATGGAAAAACTGCTTATCGCCATGGCCCTGGACGCCGCCCATGGAGCAGCCAACGGGGTAAAATCCCTTGCCCTTCAGGCTATGGAGGCCGGAGCGAGCAGAGAACAGGTTATGGAGGCCCTGCGGGTCGCCGCCTACATCAGCGGTGTGGGAAGCGTCTACACAGCGGCGGCAGGGCTTCAGGACGTACTGAACTGAGCCTTTAAAAAATCCCCCTGCGGACGGAAGCCGTCAGGGGGGACTGTTATTGCGGTCCAAGGATCTTACTCTCTGGCAATCTCCAGAATCGCCTTTACGTCTTTCTCCGACAGCTTAACGTAATTACCCACTCCGCTCCCCCGTTCCTGGAAGGTTTTGGCGGCAATCTCATCGAAACGGTCCGCAGAAACCCCCAGTTCTTTCAGGGTCACCGGCATACCGATGGACGAAAAGAAGGCCTTGAGCCGCTCGATTCCCTCAAGAGCGGTCCGTTCGGGATTGTCGAAACGCTCGTCCACGTTCCAGACCCGGACGGCGAACTGCACAAAGCGGGTAACATCGTGCTTGTAGATATGCTTCATCCAGGCGGGCTGGATTACCGCAAGACCGGCGCCGTGGGCTACATCGTATATACCCGAGAGCTCATGCTCGATCTGATGGGATCCGAAATCCCCGATGCGGCCGGTGCTTAAAAGATCGTTATGGGCCACCGTTGAGGCCCACATGATCTCGGCCCGGGCATCGTAATCCTCCGGATTTTCAATAACCAGAGGCGCATTCTCGATAACCGTCTTCAAGGTGGCCTCGCAGAGCCGGTCGGTAAAGCCGACTTTCTGCACGTTGGTAAAATAGCGCTCCATAACGTGGGACATAATATCCGCTATGCCGCTGGCTGTCTGGTACGGAGGAAGACTGAAGGTGAGCTCCGGGTTCATGATGGCGAATTTCGGGCGAAAGAGCTCATTGTTGCGGCCCCGCTTGTACCATCCATTCTCATTGGTCAGAACACAGCTCTGGGAGGCCTCGCTTCCGGCTGCGGGGATGGTCAGAATAACTCCCACGGGCATACATGCCTTCGGGTCGGCCTTGCCGATGAAGTAGTCCCAGACATCCTGATCGGGATTCGCCACCCCCGCGGCGATTCCCTTGGCGGAGTCAATGACGCTGCCTCCTCCCAGGGCCAGAATAAGCCCGATGTCCTTTCTTTTACAGAGCTCTATTCCCTCCCGGACAAGACCGAGCCTGGGGTTCGGCATAACGCCGCCGAGTTCGCTATACTCGATTCCTTCGGCCTTGAGTGAAGCGACTACCGTATCGAAAAGACCGGATTTCTTGACCCGGTCGCTTCCGTAATGGATAAGAACTGACTTTGAATATTCGGCGGCTCGTTTTCCCACCTCTTTTTCCGTTCCTTTTCCAAATACTATCTTTGTAGGACTGGCGAATTCAAAATTATTCATAATATTGTTCTCCGTTGTATGATGTCATAGTAATTATTGCATATAGTACAGGCTGTCGCAAGTATTGCCCTCCGGCAGGTTTACAGGCGCATGTTGATTCCGCCTCCGTACTCAGGGGGATTGGCAAGTTTCGCGTATAGAGTAAGAACCCCATCGCGCACCCGGGGCTCGGGACGCTTCCAGGACAAACGCCGTTTTTCCAGTACTTGAGCATCCACCTTTATATCAAGACGCCTCCCGGGTACATCGATACGGATTGTATCGCCATCCTCCACTAGGGCGAGGGGGCCCCCCTCCGCTGCCTCGGGAGAAACCTGACAGATATATGGGCCTTTGGCAAATCCGGAGATACGACCATCCGTCACCAGTGCGCAACTCGACTCCAATCCCAGGGCGTTCAGAAAACCGATAACCTTGAAAACCTCGTTGAAGCCCGGTCCCCCTTTCGGGCCTTCGTAGCGCAGGACAAGTACGTCGCCGGCCTTGATTCTGTGGTCGCGCAAAGCCCGGATGGCCTCCTCCTGACTGTGAAACACTCTGGCCGGCCCTTCGTGGCACAGCATATCCCTGGGAATAACCGGCGTGCGGACTATAGCAGAGGATGCCAGGTTTCCTCTCAATACGACAAGCCCGTTTTCAGCGGTGGGATTGCTGAGCTCGCGAATTATATCCGACGGCCTGAAAACCGCATTATCCAGCAGCTCCTTAAGAGTCTGGCCGCTGACACTTGCCGCATCAGTCTCCAGGTGGCTTTCAATCGATTTCAAGACTGCCTGAACCCCGCCGGCTGCGTCAAAATCAGACATGGAGTAGGTCCCGGAAGGGGTTACATTGGTAATGCAGGGAACCTGGTCACTGAACTTCTCGATGAGGTCGAGGTTTATTTCATCCTCCCAGCGTTTTTCGTAGGCCAGAGCCAGCAGATGAGCGATAGCGTTGGTCGATCCCCCCAGGGCATGGAGGGCCTTTATCGCATTGCGCACAGACTTTTTCGTGATCAGGTCCGAGGAGCGTATATCGTCATTGGTCAGCTGTACTATCCTTCTGCCCGATTCCTTTGCCTGCCATAAACGGCGGGCTGATACAGCCGGCGCCGTTCCGCCGCCGGGAAGACACAATCCCATGGCCTCAACAAGGCACTGCATGGTATTGGCAGTCCCCAGAATTGCACAGGACCCGGCGCCGGGGCATGAGGCATTCTCGATGTCTGCCAGTTCTTCTTCGCTGATCCCCGGCTCGCCTATACCGTACAAATAGCATTCTTCATCCAGATTGGCGATTGTGACGCTGCCTCCGCAGGAACCGCCGGAGGACATGGGACCGCCGGGAACGAAGATTACGGGAATGTCGAGTCTGGCTGCCGCCAGCAGATGGGCCGGTACATTTTTGTCGCAGGACGATATAAGAACCAGCGCGTCCAAAAGGCCTATTTTCGTTATCGCCTCGACCTCCGCGGCAATAATGTCCCGGGTAGGAAGATCATAGCGCATGCCATGTTCCCCGACCGCCATGGGACACTGGGCCGGACTGTTGAATTCGAAGGGCGCACCTCCCGCCTGCCAGACTCCCGCTTTTACCGCATCAGCCACCGCGCGCAGATGAATATGCCCCGGGCTGGTCTCGCCCCAGGAGTTTGCTATGCCGATTCGGGGACGCTTCAAATCCTCCGAATCGTAGCCCATCGACTTTAACAGCGAACGGGCCCGGGCATTCTCAGGCCTCTGAATGAATTCCAGGTTCTCTTTGTATCCGCTCATGAGTTTTCTTCTCCTAATTTATCCAGGTCTTCTAGGCGCTGTACACACCACCGTTAATATCCAGGGTCGCCCCGGTAATAAAACCGTCGTACTCACTGGCCAGGAAAGCGACCGCCCGGGCCACATCCTCGCATACACCTGCCCGCCCCAGGGGAATTCCCCGGATTGTCTCGTTCTTTGACTCTTCCGTCGTGTGGGTGGCATGAAAACGGGACCCCAGAATCAGTCCCGGCGCCACGGCGTTTACCCGGACTCCGTACTCAGCCAGCTCAACAGAGAGAGACCGGGTAAAAGTCAGTACCGCTCCCTTGGCAGTCGAATAAACCAGGCTTCCCGTGTGACCGCCCTTGCGTCCCGCCAGGGAAGCGAGATTAACCACTGAGCTGCAGCCTGATTTTTTCAGCAGGGGAAGCGCTTCGCGGGTAACAAGTATCATGGAATCCAGGTTCACCGACATAACCTTGCGGTAAAAATCCATATCCAGATCTTCAAGGGACCTTCTTCCGACAAGGTCTCCTGCATTGTTTATGAGAACATCCAGATTCGCCCACTCGTTCCCGATACGGGATACGAGTTTTTTTACATCCCCTTCATTGGACAAATCCGCCTGACAGGTGAGCGCGATCCCCCCTGCCGTTTGAATCTCCCGGGCCAGGGCTTCCGCCTTTTCTCCGCTGCTGTAATAGTGAATCATAACGGAAGCGCCCCGAGAAGCCAGTTCCCGGGTAATCGCTTCACCTATACCCGATGCGCCGCCGGTCACCAGTACTTTCTTTTCCTTCAATGAATTCATACGCCCTCCTCATGTTGTCTACCAGAAACATACAGGTTTATTACAGGTTGATTCACCTGTTCATATAATGATGCCGGAAATCCCGGATCGAGATGTCACCTTGACGGTGAGCCGCTGTTTTCCGGCGCAGGACCGGTGGAATTCCGTATAAAAATCTTCACAGGCACGACGGTCCTGATCGGCCCGGGAGATCCGTGCTCCAGTGAAGAAAACAGCGTATCGACCGCAACCCTGGCAAGGAGCGGAATATCGACCCCAACGCTCGTCAAAGAAGGAGAAAACTGCATACACTGTTCCGTTTCATCAAAACCGACAAAACTTATTTCACCGGGAACCTGCAAGCCCCGTTTTTTCGCAGCTTCCATGGCACCCAGGGCCACGCTCGCGTTACAGGCACAGACAGCCGTCGGCAATTCCTGACCTTCCAGGATTTTAGCCATGGCCTCCATTCCATTTTCAAAATTCCAGGAACTGTGAAAAATCCGGGACTCAACATCTGAATGGATACTGACAAAATCCATATAGCTGTCGCGGCAGGTATCAGTTGTATAGTAGCCGTCCATGCCGTTTATAAAGAAAATCCTGCGGTGTCCCAGGGAATACAGATAATCCAGGGCGATTTTCGCGGTATTTGTGCGGTCCTCAAGGACCATAGGAAAGCGATCATGTACCCTGTTCACCAGAACAAGGGGTTTGTTGGTGGCCTCAGCCTGGTTCAAAGCTTTTTCCGGAGCCTGACTTACGAATATAAAACCCGCCACACCGCTTTTCATCAGCTGGACAGGAAATTCACCGTTCCTGTCTATGGTCGTATAAAGCAGGTTGTATCCGCGCCCCCTGATTTCCCGGCCAATGGAGTAAAAGAGATTTGAATGAAAGGGCTCGGTAATGCGGTCAACGGAAAAACTACCCCGGGGAAGAATAAATGCCAGGGTATGCGAATTATCTTCGGATATGTCCGCTTTAATCCTTGGAAGGACTACCGTCCCTTTTCCTGGCTTCTTGAGTATCAGGCCATCCCGCAGGAGCAGATTCAAGGCTTTACGGACAGTCAAACGATCCACACCGAAGCGCTCACCTAAAATTCTTTCAGATGGAAGATACTTTTCTTCCTGGGTATCTTCCTTCTTGATCTGCTCAAGGAGGGCTTCATACACTTGAATGTATTTGCTCCGTTCCTTTTGAAATTGCATATGAACATCCCCTACCGCATCAAAAAAACATTGCGCCCCCGGCATATACATGCTATGATTGGTGCATACAGGTAGTATACTGGTTGATGCACTGTTTTACTTTACCAGCAATTTGCGTTTAACGCAATAAATTTTTAGGAGGTATCTATGAAGAAGACGATGTTGGCTCTTCTGGTATCCTTTCTGGTGATCGCCGTTTTCGGGATGACTACGGTATTCGCCGAGGGCGCCAAAGAGGACGGTTCCGGACAGCAATACGTTATCAAGATGGCAACACCCAGTAACCCGGAGGATTCGTGTGTAAAGGCTTTTTTCCACTTCAAGGAACTGGTGGAAGAGAACAGCGATGGACGCATCCAAGTCCAGGTCCTCCATTCAGGCCAGCTAGGCGGTCATCGCGACTACATTGAAGGACTGCAGATGGGCAGTATCCAGATGGCGGAAATCAACACCTCAGTACTCTCTGCCATCGATGACCAGTTCATGATCTTTGACCTGCCCTACATTGCCAAAAGCGTGGAACACGAAATCCGTGTCATCGAAGGCGGAGTCGGCGAAAGACTCTCCAAGGCCCTTGAAGATAAAACGGGCATCAAGATCGTCGGCTGGATGGTTCGTACCCCCCGCAGCGTTTATAATTCCAAGCGCCCCATTCGTACCGCGGATGATTTTAACGGGATTAAAATCCGGGTTATGGAAAGCCCCGTCATGATGAAAACAATGGAGCTACTCGGAGCGAAACCGGTACCCCTGGCTGCAACTGAACGCTACATGGCCCTTCAAACCGGAGTCGTGGATGCGGCGGAGAACAGTCCTCCTCTGATCATTACCGAGAAAGAGTACGAGGTAACGGATTATCTCTCCCTCACGGAGCACTTCGTGACTCCAAATATCATCGCCATCGACGGAAAGTTTCTCAATAAACTTCCCCAGGATCTGCAGAAGGTTGTTCTGGATGCAGGCAAGGCCGCCGGCAAATATGCCATACAGCAGGACCAGGACCAGCTGGCCGGGGCAATCGATACCCTGAAGGGACTGGGAATGGAAGTGAACGCGATACCCGATAAAACCAGCTTTATCAACAAGGTTAAACCCTTGTACGCCGAATACCAGGACCGGATTGGAAAAGATCTTATCGACGTCTTTGTAAATTCGAATTAAAATACTGTTTATAGTGCAACAAATGTCGGCCTGTCCCGTAATGAGACAGGCCGATTATTTAAGGGGGAAAGTCATGGATAAACTAATTGAAATCCTTTTTGACAGGCTGTTAACTCTTGTCCTGAAGATAGTAGGCATTGTACTGGTCTTAACGGTACTGTTGCAGATCTATTCCAGAATAGGAATGACCGCCCCCTACTCCTGGACTGAGGAGCTTTCCCGGTTCAGCTTTATCTGGTTCTGCTTCCTGGGCAGTTGTTACACCCTGCACAAGGATCTTCACCTGGGTATAGACTATTATTACGACAAAATGCCTCTCAAGGTGCAGAAAGCAGTCAGCGTCATTATTTCTTTATTGATACTGATCTTCGGTTTAATGCTTTTTGTGTACGGTCTGAAGATGATGCAGATCACCAGTTTCCAGAAGTCACCCATCCTCAGACTCAATATGTCGAATATGTATGCTGTACTGCCCACCACCGGGTTTTTCTTTACAATTCACAGCATTCATAAACTCATCAGACACTTCAAGACTGCAAAATAGAGGGGATACGAGATGGTCGGCCTGATAGTTTTCGTCATTCTTATCGGACTAATGCTCATAAATGTGCCCATTGCCATTGGAACCGCCCTGGCCACCCTGGGGGGAATTATCGCCGTCGGCGACCTCCCGGTAATGGTGCTGGTACAGCGCATGTTTGTGGGCATCGATACGTTCACCCTTATTGCCGTACCCCTTTTTATCCTGACCGGACGCATGATGGCCCTGGGAGGGATTACCACCGATCTTATCAACCTTTCCAGGGTGCTCGTAGGTTTTATGCGCGGAGGACTGGCATACATAAATATTGTATCGAGCATGTTCTTTGCAGGAATCACCGGCTCCGCAGCCTCGGACACCTCTTCTGTTGGCGCAATTCTTATTCCCGCCATGGTCGAAAAAGGGTATGAAAAAGACTTTTCCGTGGCTGTTACAGCCACCTCTTCCACCATCGGTGTGATGATTCCACCAAGCATCCCCATGGTCATATACGGGGTCGCTTCCGGCTCTTCGATAGGGCGATTGTTCCTCGGCGGATTCGTACCCGGGGTTATGGTGGGACTGTTTTTAATGGCGGTTACATTTGTGCTGGCCCGAAAGCGAAACTACCCGGTGGAAGTACGGGTCCCCTTATCCACAGCTATAATCACGGTAATAAAAGGGATACCCGCCTTAATGACCATCCTGATAATAATCGTCGGAATAGTCAGCGGCGTGTTTACCCCAACGGAAGCAGCCGGGATTGCAGCATTTTACTCGTTTTTACTTGGTACCCTTTACTATAAAGAGCTTAAACTGAAACATATACCCGACATAATCGTGGAAGTCGCTACTACCACCGGTATGGTAGCCCTGATGATAGCAACAGCCAGCGCTCTGGGCTGGCTCTTTGCAAACCAGGGGATTCCCCAGATGATCGGAAACGCTCTTCTGAGCATAACCACAAATCCAGTAATAATCATGCTGCTGGTAAACCTGCTTCTGCTCTTTGTCGGTACATGGCTGGATCTCAGTCCCGCCGTGATAATTTTTACCCCGATTTTGTTACCGATAGTACAACAGATCGGAATTGATCCGGTACATTTCGGCGTAATCATGGTCGTGAACCTTGCAATCGGGCTTTTCACGCCGCCAGTGGGAGTATGTCTTTTTGTCTCCTGCGGTATTGCAGGGATTTCCATTGCCAAAACCGTGCGCGCATTTATTCCGTTCTTTGTTTCAATGGTACTGGTACTGATTCTGATTACATACATACCGCAGCTGGTTATGTTTTTACCGAATCTATTAATGCCCTGAGAAAGGAGCCCCTATGAGAAAAATCCGCTTCGGCAAAACCGAACTTATGGTCAGCGAACTCGCCTTCGGAGGCATCCCGATACAGCGCCATCCCCGGGAGCAGGCGATTGAGGAAATCCGAAAGGTGCTCGACATGGGTGTCAATTTTATCGATACCGCCCACGGCTATACCGACAGCGAGGAGAAGATCGGAGAGGCCATAAAAGCCTACCCCAGGGAATCCCTCGTTATTGCCTCCAAATCCCCGGCCATGGATGGCGACGGATTTCGCGAACACCTGGAGCTGAGTCTCAAACGGCTGGGCGTGGAATACATCGATATATACCAGCATCATAATGTAAGCAGCCCGAAAAAGATGGCTACCGTACTCGGACCTGACGGTGCCTGGAAGGCCATGCAGAAGGCCATGGACGAGGGGCTTGTACGCCACCCTGCCTTCAGCGCCCACAGCCTGGAGACAGCGAAGGAGATGATGCTTACCCGGAATTACGAGGCAACCCAGATCCCCTTCAATTTTGTAGACAATGCTGCTGAAAAGGAGCTGATCCCCCTGGCCCGGGAGCTGGATATGGGCTTTATCTGCATGAAACCTCTGGGGGGAGGGCTTATAGATAATGCGCGGCTCTGCTTTCGCTACCTGCGGCAGTATCCTGGCATAGTTCCTGATCCGGGAATAGAACACGCCTCTGAGATGGAGGAGATCATCTCCATCTATTCCGACGAATCTCCCCTTACGGACAATGAGAAGTCGGATATAGAACGGATCCGCGAAGAACTGGGAGCCAGCTGGTGTCACCGCTGCGAATACTGCCAGCCTTGTCCCGAGGGGATAAGCATAAGTACGGTCCTGACAGCCCGGAGTATGACACGCAGGATGCCCCGGGAAAAAGCCCTCTCAATGCTCAAGGGTCCCATGAAGCAGGCGGAAAGCTGCAGCGAGTGCGGGACCTGCGAGGAACGCTGCCCCTACGATCTGCCCATACGGGAACTGCTCAAAACACGGCGGAGACAATTCAGCGATTTCGTGGAAACCGGCATCTGGACGTAACAGCCAGCCTGTTCGGCTGTCACCCCTTTAATCTGTTCATAATCCGGTATACGGCCCCTGCCCAGAACTGCTGCATCATCATGCTGAACACGACCGGCAGGGCCACGACGGGGCCGAAGTAGTTCAGCGCAATTACTATACCCGCCGCAGTATTCTTCATGGATGAAGCGTAAACCACCGAAGGGAGGGCCATGTGTCTCCTTCCCAGAAAAAGAGCTGCCACAGCCAGGGCGGAAAAAAAGTTCAGGAAATTATGCAGCCCCACAAGCAGAAACAGGCGAATAATCTCCCAGTCGAAACCCTGTACATAGGGTCGAACCACCGCGCCGTTTACGGTAATAATCACCAGCATCATCAACTTTGTAACAAGGTCAAAGTATGGACGAAGGGGCACAACCGCCTTCGGCGCCCGGTTTCGCAGGGCAAGGCCGAGTATGACGGGTATGACAATGGTGCGGGAGAGACTTCCTGTCAGTGCCAGGGCGTCGAATTCGACCACTTTTCCCATGAAAAAAGCCATTTGAAAGGGGATATTGACCCCGCTCACCAGGGTCACCACTGTAACCAGGGCAAGGGAGAGGGCGATATGACCTCCTGCAATGCCGGTCCATACCATGGACGTAATGGCCACCGGCGTCACGGAGAGCAGGAAGTGTCCCGCAGCATAAGCCGGGGTCCCGGAATGGAAGAAAAAACCCATCAGGTAACCGATAAGAGGCATGAGAATAAATATCACGCCAAGGGCGATAAAAAACCCCCTGGGGTCGGTGATTACACTGCGGAAACTTTCCAGGGTACAGGAGGTACCCACCACAAAAACAATAAAAAACAGGGCGTAGGGAAGAACCACTGCGGCATTGGAGGCATAATCAGCGAATAAAAAGCCGGTTACGAGACCGCCCATAATAAGGAGCAGAAGATGCCGGCTGATTGTTTTATCCAGTTGTTCAATGAAGCGGCGCAGACCGGCAACTCCTTACAGGTGATTTTAAAAATTGCTGCACACGGGAACGGTTAACCGTAATTGATTGCCGATATTCCGTCAATGCAGCGGATGAAAAATACGGAGCAGCAGGCACAAACTGCTCCGAATAAAAATCACATCAGCAGATTCGGAATAAAGGTGGATATACCCGGAAAAAAGATCACCATGAGCAGGACCAGCAGAATTGTTCCCACAAAGGGAAGATTATCCTTTGAGACATTTATTATATCCTCTCCCGATATGGAACTCGTTACAAAAAGGGCGGAGCCCACAGGAGGAGTCTGCTGACCGATACCTACGCACAGCACCACAACCATTCCGAATTGCAGGGGATCGATTCCCAGGCGGTTCGCCAGGGGCAGAAGCATGGGAACGACGATAAGCTGCAACGGCGCGCCGTGCAGAAAAGTCCCTGCAACAATCAGAAGTCCGCTTATCAGCAGCATCGCAAGCTGGGGATTTTCCGTCAGATTCAGTACGGTCTTCGCAATTGCCTGGGGAACCCGCTGCCGGGACAAGGCCCATCCCAGAAGATACGAAAAGGCCAGTATTATCATGATGATGGCCGTGGTAGTAACCGTCCCAATGAGTCCCTCATAGAGATCCTTCAAGGTCAGCTCACGATATACAAAAAAACCTATGAGCATGGCATAGAGTACCGCCACTGCCCCTGCTTCCGTGGGGGTGGTAATGCCGAAGGAGATAAATCCCAGTATGATCAGGGGTAGAAGCAGGGCGAGAAGGGCATCGCGGGTGGCAGACAGGAGCTCATGCATGGAAAAGTTATCCGCCTTTGGATAGCTCCTTGCCTTGGACACGCGATACGCCACAGCCATCTGAAAGAGTCCCACCAGAATGCCGGGAACAAGTCCCGCCAGAAACAGCCTTCCGATGGATGTGGATGAGACAAATCCGTGAAGAACCATGGGTATGCTCGGCGGAATGATGATCCCGATGGTTGCAGATGACGAGGTTACCGCAGCTGAGAAGCGTCCGCTGTAGCCCTCCTTTTTCATTGCCGGAATCAGAACCTGCCCGACAGCTCCCGTATCAGCCACCGCGGAACCGGAAATACCGGCAAAGAACATACTCGCAATAATATTAACCAGGGCAAGTCCGCCCCGTACATGTCCCACCATCGCTTTGGCCAGGCGGATAATACGACGGGTTATTCCCCCGGTATTCATCAGGTTGCCGGCCAGGATAAACAGGGGCAGTGCCAGAAGCACATAGTTGTTCGCCCCGCTGTGAAGCTGCTGCGGAATTATCGACAGTGGAGCATTCTGCAAAAGCATGTACCCCAGGGATGCAATACCGAGAGCGAATCCCAGGGGAATAAAAGCCGCCAGTCCGACAAGCGTAGCAGTAATCAGTACAATCAATCCTAAATTCATCTTCCTCTACCTCCAGAATTGCCAAACTCAGCTATCCGTTGTGTTCCTGTTCCGAATCTTTCCTGGAAATCCCGACGGGCCCGCCGGCTTCCTCCAGGTAGTACCAGTAATCACTGTTCCGGAGGATTTCGATAATTTCGAAAATGAGATATATAATCCACAGAAAAGCAGCAATGGGAATAATCATGTACTGATAGAACATGGGAATCCCCAGATAGGGACTGCTCAGATTGCGAAACGCACCCGCGAAGAGCAGTCCGTAGTGGATTACATAAACGTTCAGTATAATCACAAAAAAATCTCCCGCCACAAGAACAGAGCGCTGCAGAGAGGGCTTGAGTACGCTGTAGAGCAGCGAGATTCTCATATGTTTCTTTTCCACAAAGGCAAGAAAAGAACCGAAAAAGGTAATCCAGATCATGGTGGCAAGGGCGATCTCTTCGGTCCACCCCACGGGGCGTCTGAAAACATACCGGGCCGTAACCTGCAGTACGACAACAAAGACCATAATTAATAACGCGGCAAGGGATGTTGCCCTGGTAATATTTTCAAGCAAGCGTATTATTCTGCGCATGAGACCTCCATTACGTATGCCGCTTTACCTGCGGAAAAATGCCGGACACCGCGGCTGAATGCGGTGTCCGTACCCTGGCTGCTGCCAGTACAGTCCGACTTTTTCTTTGCGTCAGCAGTATCAGTACTGCTCCCCTGCCTTATTAATCTTTTCGATAAGTTCACCAAAACGGTCGGTGTAATTGGGCCAGATCTGCTCCAGGGCAACCTTTCGGAAAGCGGCATTGTTGGCGGTATTGACCTTGAGTCCCGTCTCTTCAACCATTTCGTTGAGCATGTCGGTCTCATTGTCCACGATAAATTGAATGACCCATTCGCTGGCTTCCTGGGCTGCCTCGTGAAGAACATCCTTCTGCTCCTGACTGAGGCTCTGGTACTTCTTTTCATTGATAAGGGTTTTCTGGAATGCATACACGTGATTGGTTATGGACAGATACTTCTGCACTTCATTCAGCTGGGCAGAGTAGATGTTGATTATGGGGTTTTCCTGACCGTCGAAGGTACCTGACTGCAGAGCACCATACACTTCAGGGAAGGAGAGAGCACTGGCCGCTGCGCCGAAGGTCTCGAAAGTCCTGACCCTGATTTCGCTGCTTGGTGTCCGTATTCTCAATCCCTTGAGATCCTCAGGCTTATCAATGGGACGAACATTGTTGGTGATCTGCCGGAATCCGTTTTCATAATAGGTCAGGATCCGCAGTCCATGGGCGTCAATCAGCCTCCGGGAAAGCTCTTCTCCAATTTCTCCCCAGGCTACAGCGTAGGCATGGTCCCGGTTCTTGAAAATGAAGGGAAGATCGAAGACTCCAAAACCATCTACAAACTGAACGATCGGGGTAGACAGATTCGCCATATCCACAGTCCCCATCTTGGCCTGCTGAGCATTCTCCATGGCCGGGCCCAGCTCTGCCGCGGGATAAATATCGATTTCCATCTTACCACCGCTCATCTTTTCCACATTTTCCTTGAAACGTTCTCCCCACAGATACACCGGATGGGGTTCGACGGTTTCATGGGCAAAGGTAAGCACCAGCTTCTCTTCACCCGCGGCAGCCCCTTCGGCTTCACCGCCTGCCCAGAGAGTAAAACCTGCAAGCAGAAACAGCACCGTCAATGAAACAACGCGTCTCATAGACACCTCCTAATTGATACTATCCCTTCTTATGCAGTTTTTATGCCATCCTGTGATCCTCGTCGACATGGAAGCTAAAGCGTTAAAGCATAAACATTTAAATTTTACAATTAATATAAACTATCCTGAAAGACAGAATCAGCGCTAGCACATTTTGCGGCATTGCATATACTGGTTGCATTACCGCAACTACATCGGCAGGATCCTGCCGCAAAGCGTCACAGTCCGAAGACAAGAACGATATACAGGGGTAAAACAAGCAGATACAGCAGGTAATTCAGGAGAATGGTAAAAGAGACATGATCCTCCTGCATTCCCGCCTTGGATGCGATGAGGGATAAATTCGTAGCCGGGGGTGTCGTCATTTCAAGAAAAAGTATCCATTTCTGACTGAAGGACAAGCGCCCCTCAAATGCGGGAATCCTCATAATCAGAACAAAGATTCCGGGAAGCAGAAAGAAACGGACAAGAGAAACAAGCAGTGTACCGGGCAGCAGTCTGCCGATACTAGCGCGATTCAGCTGCAGCTGCCCGATCTGAGTCCCCAGGATGAAGAGAATGAGGGGAAAAGTCAGGGAACCAAGAAGTTCAAGGGAGCGCAGCAGATGATGAAGCAGCTGATCCTCTGACTCGAAAAGGGTGTTCAAACCGCTTACTGCCGCGGCTGTTCCCGCAAGGATTCCAATGAGAGGCGGTGTAATGATTTCCCGCACTTTGGGAAGCCTGCCCTGCCCGGTTATCAGAAAATTGCCGATGGACCAGAGAATCGGCGTTTCCGCCAGAATGTAGGCTCCCACGTACATGGAGGGAAGGTTCGGTGCAAGCTGTTCAGCAAAGAGCGGCAGGGAAAGGGGCAGAAGCTCGGTTATGGTAAGGGGTATCATCCCGGAGTTTCCGAAGGAGGAAAGAGCGATATAGGTTCTTCTCTCCTGCCTGGATCCGGGAAGAAAACGAAAAACCAGAACCGAAACCGCCAGGGCCGCCGCGATAATGACCACAGCCGCCAGAGGAAAAAGAAAGGCACCCTTTATTTCCGCGGCATCGATCTTTGCAATACGGGCAAAAAAATAGAGAGGAAAAGCCACCTGAACAATCAGGCGGCTTAAGGAGCGATAGAAATCCTTCGGCCAGCCGCCGAAGCGGCCGGCCAGGACTCCAATGGCCACAATACCGGCCAGCTGCAGAAGAGAATACAGGACTGGTATGAACAGGGTCTGAGGGTTCACCCTTTTTCAGGCCCCCAGCCAACCGCCGTCCACGGGCAGGATATGTCCGTTGACAAAATCCGAAGCATCGGAGGCCAAAAAAATTACCGGCCCCATAATGTCTTCCAGTTCTCCAAGACGTTTCATGGGTATCCTGCCTAAGACCCAGTTCTTCATTTCCGGGTTGGAAAGAATCTTTTTATTTATCGCCGTAAGGGTAAAAACAGGTGCGATACCGTTTACATTTACCCCCTTGGGACCCCATTCTATGGCAAGGGATCTGGTTATCTGGTTAACTGCCCCCTTGCTGGGAGCATAGGCAAGATCCTCAGCCCTGCCTTGAAAACCTCTGACGGAAGAAATATTGATAATCTTTCCCCGTTTTTTTTCCAGCATATAACGCCCGGCATACTTGCAGGTAAGCATTATGGACTTGAGATTCACATCCATGACCCTCTGCCAGGCAGCGGTATCGAACTCGGTGGAGGACTGCAGGTGGACGATCCCCTGACTGTTGACCAGGATATCGATCCCTCCATAGGTCTCCTCCATGAAGGACATCAGCTCTTCAACTTTTTTCTCCTCCGTAACATCCGCCGCGAAACTGGTTCCTTTTCGTCCGAGACGGTTTATCGCCTCGGCTGTTTCCGTCAAACCGGCGGGTCCGCGGCCGGATACACACACGTCAGCCCCCGCAGCGGCAAGCCCCAATGCCATGGCCTGTCCCAGCCCCTTGGTTCCGCCGACTACAAGGGCACTCCTGCCGCTGAGGCGGAACCTGTCGGTAACCGTCTTCGCCTGTTCAAACACTCTATCCAGGTCTGACACTCTAGGCCTCCACGATGTCGATAAGTCCGGTTCTCTCGTCTGTCACTCTGGTAGTTTTTACCCCTTTGAAGGCAATAAGCCCAACCTCGACACGGTAACAGCAGCGGGAACCGGGTTCCAGGTGTCCGACATACACCTTGTCATTGGGAGGGTCGGAAACGACTACGTGAATATGGGGTTCTCCCCCGGCAACGGAGCCGCCCAGAGAACCAACCTCAACCGGGCCTTCCAGGTTATAGTATTTATCCACCGGGGGAAGTCCGGTACTGGTAATGGCATGCAGATTGCAGATATCGAAAGAGCCTATACCGGAGGTAAAAACTCCAGCGTCGATATTCTTCTCCTTTAAAAACTTTCTGAGTTCTTCGATGATAAGTTCGCCCCGGCGGAACGAGATCATGTAACATTCGATTCCATTGGCAGCAGGTATGGCTAACATTGTTTCCTCCTTACGGAAATTACTTGAGCATATTGGGAATCCACAGGACAACCTGCGGCATATAGGTGACCATCAGCAGGGTTCCGATCAGCGGGATAAGGTAAAAAGCAACCTCGCTCATGATATCCTTTATGGAGACCTTGGCTATATCGCTGATCAGGAAGAGGGAGAGCCCCATGGGGGGAGTGACCAGGCCGATCATAATATTGAAGATAAACACAATCCCCAGGTGGATTTCGTTTACTCCTGCACCGACGAGGGGGGGCACCACAATGGGGACCAGCAGCAGAGTGGCGGTTGTACTGTCCAGGAACATACCGACAATAAAGAGCAGGATGTTCAGAATCAGCAGCAGCACAAGGGGATTCTGGCTTATGGACAGCAGAAAGCTCGAGAACATCTGGGGTATCTGCTCGATGGCAAGAATCCAGCCGAAGAGGGCCGCCGCCGCGACAATAATCATTATTGTAGAGGTCGACTTGACCGTCTCGAACAGGGCGGTAAGAATATGCCGCCAGGTAAGCTCACGGTAGATAACCAGGCTGATAAAAAAGACATAGACGACCGTCGCACTTGCAGCCTCGGTGGGGGTAAAGAGACCGGAAAGCATACCGAAGATCAGCAGTATCGGTGTAAGGAGCGCCGGAAAGGCGGGAATAAAGTCCCGGACCACCTCTTTTACGGTGGGCCAGCGCTCCGCCCGGGGATATCCCCGCACAACGGAGATGACACCGGTCATTATCATCATGGCACCCACAGCCAGCACCGCGGGCATGATTCCCGCCAGAAGCAGCTTGACAATGGAGACACTCGCTACGGAGCCGTAGATGACCAGGGGAATACTGGGCGGAAAGATCGGTCCCACCGTAGCGGAGGCGGCGGTAACCGCCGAAGCGAAAGATCCTCTGAAGCCCTTCTCTTTCATGGCCTTGATCTCGATCTGCCCCAGGCCTCCCACATCCGCCAGGGCGGCGCCTGACATGCCGGAAAAAATCAGGCTGGCAAAAATATTAACCTGGGCGAGTCCGCCGGGAAAGCGGCCAACCAGGGTATCGGCGAATTTAAATATTCGGTTGGTAACCCCCGATGAGTTCATGAGGTTTCCCACGAAGATAAATACAGGAACCGCAATAAAAGGGTATGAATCGAGGGCGTAATGCATTCTCTGGGTCACCAGAGTCAAGGTCACCCCGGAGCTGAAAACATAGAGAAGTGCGGGAATGATTATGGAAAGAACGACTGGAAAACCCAGTATGAATAAAATGAAGAACAAGGCTAACAGAACAAAACCCATAAAAGAATCCTCCGGTAGTAAGGCTTACGGCTTGTTTTTCGACCAGGGGACATCAGGATGCCTGAGAAAGCGTATGAACATCCTTGTGTAAGCCACGGTCAGCAGAATGAATCCCAAAACGGTCGGCATAATGAATATGGGAAAAGGAATCGACAGGGTTGCAGTCCGGTTTGCGAGGTTCTGCATCAGGGTTAAAACCGATCCGTAGGCAACGATCCCGAAGACCACGGCGGCACTGAGAAACGAAAGCAGCCGGACAGGATAGCGAAGCCAGAAGGGAAACCACGTCTGCAGCTCTTCCATTCTTATATGCCCGCCCTCCCTTGCAGCATAGGGTGCACCAAAAAAAACCACGCAGATCAGAAAGTAGCGTACCAGCTCCTCAGCACCTTTAAGGGGAGCCAGAAAAACCACCCGCATGACGATCTGTGCAATTACCAGCAGAATGAGGCTTGCAAGAAAGAATGTACCGAGATACTTATCCAAATTTCGGATAAAGGCCTTCATTAGGGACTCCTTCGTATGATCACATCTAAAAACTTCTCTTGTGTAAAATTACCACGTTTTCAGGGGTGTCCATATTACAAAAAGGGCGCCGCCGCGCAGGTGTCGTGGCGGCGCCGGAAATACAAATCCGGAATCAGCGCTTACTTGATCTGCTGAATTCTCTCTACATAGGGTTTCCAGTTGGGGAAATCCTGGTACAGCTTGGCCAGTACGGCTTCGCGGAACTCGTCGATCTTGAGGCCGTTGGACTCGTCGATAAAGGTCATGCCTTCGTCCATCAGTTTCTGCTTGACCTCGTCGTTTACGGCCGCGACCCATTCTACCGATTCATCCCGTACCTCAACCATTGCTTCCTTGATCAGCGCCTGGTCGGCTTCGGGGATTTTCTGCCAGGACTTCTCGTTGATGAAGGTTACCAGAACAGCGTGCATGTGACTGGTCATCATGATGTAGTCCTGAACTTCGTAGAATTTCTGGGCATAGATGTTTTCCAGCGGATTTTCCTGACCAAGAACAACACCGGTCATAAGGGCCGTATGAAGTTCGGTGATCTCAACAGGGGTAGGAATAGCGCCCATACCTTCGATCATGGTCATCCACAGCTGAACGGGAACACCCCGGAACTTTTTACCCTTCATGTCGGCGGGAGAATAGACGGGATATGTGGCAGAGAGCTGCCGGGCGCCGCGGTAGTGCACGCCGAGGAGCCGGATACCTGCTATGTCCACCAGTTCTTCACTGAACTCCTGGGCAACGGGAGAGACATTGGGGTCACCGGCTTTGATGGCATGATCAACATCCCTGTAGATAAAGGGAGAGTTGAAAACCGACATGTCGGTCATATACTTGCCGAGGGAGGAAAAGTCGTGGTGTCCCATATCGATGGCCCCTGACTTGATCCCGTCCACCATTTCACTGACACCGCCCAGCTGGGAATTGGGATAAACCTGAAGCTTTACTCTTCCGTCGCTCTTTTCTTCAATTCTCTTTGCAAGGGTGTCCGCATACTTTGTCTGAATTTCTCCGGCGATACCGACATGGGCATACTTCAGAACAATGGGTTCCGTGCCCTGGGAAGAAGCTTCCTGCCCTCCGCCTGCGAATACCATCGGGGCTGCAATCACCAGTACCAGCAGCAGCGACAGATATTTTGCCTTCATAAAAACCTCCTTAATCTTGAAATGTGTAAACGTTTTCTTGTACCTCTTTAGACTCTAAACCCGTTTTATCCATCTGTCAAAGAATTTTTGCCCTTCCCGGTCTATTTTATCGAATTTTCCACGAATTATTTGACAACAGAGACGATTTAAGCATACTATCAGGTAAACGTTTTCCCCTTCTTCACTTCATGAATAACACTTGAAGGGAAACAAAGAGTGGTGTAACGTCGGAGTGCCACATGATAAAAGCATATAAAATCAAACGAGCTACAATTAAAGACGTTGCCCGCGCAGCTGGAGTTTCAATCGCTACGGTATCCAGGGTTATCAACGGAAACTACTATGTCAGTCCCCGGATTGAAGAAAAGGTACAGCAGGCCATCGCCGAGTCGGGGTATGTGCCCAATTCCGTTGCCCGCAGTCTGAAGAGCAATACGACATACCTGATCGGTTTTATCGTATCGGACATTTCCAACTTCATGCTGATGTCCATAGCCCGGTCCATCGAAAATGTTATCCGGGACAACGGGTATAACCTGCTTGTCTGCAGTACGGAAAACGACGAAGAGCTGGAAAGAAAATACATTGACGCCCTTGTGTCCCGGAACATATCCGGTATTGTTCTGCACAGTACCGGTAAACTCGAGGAATACATAACTCAGGTCAGTCAGCATGTCCCCATAGCCCTGGTGTACCGGCATGTCGAACACAGCGGATTCATCGGCGATACCATCGATACGGATGCCCGGCAGGCCAGCTACGACATGACGCGGCACCTTATCGATTCGGGACACAAACGCATCGGAATGCTGAACGGTTATATGCAGTTCAGTACCAGCCGGGACAGATGGCGGGGATTCTGCTCCGCCATGGAAGAGGCAGGCCTGCCGGTAAACGATAAATACATCGCCAACGGCGATTTTACGGAAGCCGACGGGTATACGGGCACTCTGCGTATGATGTCCCAGGACCCTCCCCCCACAGCTCTTATTGGTATGAATACAGCAGTAACCGTTGGGGCCATGAAATATCTGCAGGAAGCAGGAATTTCAATTCCAGAGGACATCTCCGTCGTATGCTACGGAGAAGTGGAAAACTCGGAACTCATGAAGATCTCTCCAACCCGGGTTCCTCAGTTCCCCTCGGATCTGGGTTCAAAGGTTGGAGAGCTTATTCTGGACAGAATAAAAAATCCCGGAAGATCAAACCGGGAAGTCATTTTCGGAGCAAAGATTATCCCGGGAAACTCCGTTGCCCCCCCTCCGAACAACTGAGTATCCGAATCCGATGTCCTACGTAGGACATTCTTTGGTCAAACCCTTGTTATACTGAAACAATAACCGCTATACTTTTCAGCAGGAATGCAGGATCGGATTACCCAGAACTCAATTGCCCGGGCCCTCGGATTATCGATAAAGACCGTCCAGCGGGCTTTTTCGGGATCAGACAAGGTTGCAGAGAGCACAAAAACCAGTATACAAAATTACGCTGCCCTGGTGGGTTATTCATGCAATAGAAGCGCCCGGTCTCTGGTACGCAACAATCTGCGCAACATCCATCTGTTCTCCTCGTCTTCTCCTCATTACTTCTGGACCAGCGTTGCCAGGGGGATGGAAAGCGCGCTTCTTGAAATCCGGGATTTCGGGTATTCCGCTGTCTACCATCCCGTACCGGCCAAGAATACCGGCGCCTATATGAAGGAACTTCAGCTGGCGAGCACCGGAGGCATGGATGCCGCTGCATTGGTAAATAATCCGGAATATGATATGGGACGGATATTCGGCTTTCTCGACCGCCGAAATATCCCCTACATTACCCTCAACATCGATGCCGTCGAAACGAACAGACTCGCTTTCATCGGCCCGGACTATGGCGCCGGAGGCAGACTCGCTGCGGAGTTCCTGGGAAAAACAATACGGGGAAATGGCAGGATACTCATTATCCATAACCCGGTGGATTCCGAGCACATACTTGCGGGAGCTCATATAAACGAAGAACGGCTGCTTCATTTTGTTTCATATCTTTCGGTGCATTTCCCCCGTGTCGAGCACCAGGTTATTTCCTTTCGGTCAAGACAGAGCAGAGAAGACATGATGCAGGAGCTTGACGAGATACTGAGAGACGAAGCGGACAGTTTTTCCGGAATATACAGCATCGCGGACATACAGGAATTACTGGGGGAGAAAATTCTTCACCAGGGTCTGGAAAACCGGTATAGTATTCTGGTCCACGGCGTCAACCCGGATACCGGCATGTACCTTCTGTCCCATGCGTTTACCGCTGCTATCCATCAAAATCCCTTCAGACAGGGGTATTACGCTGTAAGGCTCCTCGAGCATTATCTGGAGAACGGAAGCATGCCGGCGACAATTCCCTCAATTCCTCAGGGTATTTTGCTGGGGAACTCAATAAATGACCAGGATGATTTTTGGAGGATAGAATAGTGTCCCTTCGCCTCAACTCACTTCTCAACGGAATGTATGTCTCTCTGGCAAGGATCTGCCCCAGCCCCCTGAGTCCCGAGGGTATGCACGGCGCGCTGACCGCCGTTGCCCTCTCCCCGAACCCGAGCCTTCCCAACGCCTGGATCCCCGTGTTGTACAATATGAAGGGAGATCAGCCCGAATTTCTTGACCGCGATCAGGCGAAAGAGTTTCTTGATACAGCCGTAACAGCCTATAACAGCGTGGTTGCCTCGCTTACCGGAAACGAAGAGTACTCCCTTACCTTCAGTGTCGGGGAGAAACCGGATGCACAGGAGGCAACAAAGCTGCAGGCCTGGTGCGAAGGATTTATCAAGGGACTGCGCCAGACCGGCGTCGATCCCGCGGATTATGACCTCGATTTTATATCCCTCATGAGCCCCATAGCCTTCTGCGCGAGGCCTGACTCCTTTACGTCCGTCGATGACAAGGAGATTATGGGTGAACAGATCCATCGTATTGCCGGAGAAATTCCCGCCAACCTTGTTGCCTTGAGGAACTACTTTTATCTGGACATCCAGAAGAAGCGTTTGGCCGGGGGCACGAAGAATCCGGGGCGTAACGACCCCTGCCCCTGCGGAAGCGGAAAAAAATACAAACATTGCTGCGGCAGAACTAATTCTTGACAATCCCTCCGGCTGGTGTATGATTCAGTATCATGATCGAATCCATGCCTGTTGTTGACGCCCATCATCACTTCTGGGACATTCCCGGGAATTACCATCCCTGGCTCTGCGATGACCCGATGATACCCTTCCGCTATGGAGATTATACCGCCCTGCGCAAACCCTTTATGCCGAGGGATTACGAATCGGCAAGCAGGAAATTCACGGTGATAAAGAGTGTCACCGTGGAAGCGGAATGGAATCCCCAGGATCCTCTGGGGGAAACCCGCTGGATACACCGGGTTGCCGATGAGTTTGGACGTCCCCATGCACATGTGGCCCAGGCATGGCTCGACAGCAGGAATGCAGAGGAGATCCTGGCCGGGCAGGCGGAATTTCCCCTTGTCCGGGGCATCCGCCACAAACCGGCTGGCTCTGAAAGACCTCTTCCGGGAACCACAGCAGAACCCGGCGGCCTGAGCGATCCCGCATTTCAGCGGGGATACTCACTTCTTGCCCGGTACGGACTCAGTTTCGACCTGCAAACCCCATGGTGGCATCTGCCGGAGGCTCTGAAACTTGGTGAGAAATTTCCGGAAACCCTGATTATCCTGAACCACACGGGCCTTCCCAGCGACCGAAGCACCGAAGGTCTTTCCGCCTGGCGCTCTGCGATGAAGACCTTCGCACAATTCCCCAATGCAATGGTCAAAATCTCCGGTCTCGGTCTTCCGGGAAAACCCTGGCTCCTGGAGGATAACCGGGGCATTATTCTGGATACCCTTGAAATTTTCGGTCTCGAACGCTGCATGTTCGCCAGCAACTTTCCTGTGGACTCCCTGGTTGGGGATTTCGATACAATCTTCTCCGGCTTCCTCGAAGCGGTCCGCGATCTGGATCCTGGGGAAAAACGCAAACTGTTCGTGGAGAATGCCCTTCGCATATACCGGATAGATGCATAGTCCTCCGGGCGGGGGGACGGAGACCGCGGCTGTTCGGTAAAATCCATGGTTCCGGCTTGACCTGCAGGCAAATACGGTGTAAACATAAGGCATGTCTGGAATAACCTGCAGCTGTACACTATTCAGTACCGCAGCCGCCGCGGCCGCCCGGAGGGGAGCCGCGGTTTAAGGATATTCCACAATACTGGAATCGTTCACCGCGGAGACCCGGGTCAGGGTTACCGCGGTTTTTTTATACCCGCCCTGACAGATCGGCCCCGGAGAACCAGAAGGAGAATCAGATGAGACGACCGATTGTGTGGGACGGAGCAGGAGAACTGCGCTACGAAATCAGGGAGATAGTCCGGGTTGCACACCGCATTGCCGCAGCAGGACTTCCTGTAGTTTATGAGAACATCGGAGACCCGGTACAAAAGGGAGAAAAGGTCCCTTCCTGGATAAAGGACATAGTGGTCTCCCTGACTCAGCAGGATACATCCTACTGTTACACCGACAGCCAGGGAGATTACGCCACCAGAGAGTTCCTTGCCGCAACGGTTTCTGCCCGCGGCGGCGCCCGGATCGGCCCGGAGGACATATACTTCTTCAACGGCCTCGGCGACGCGGTGGCCCGAATATTCGGGTACCTTAAACGGGAAGCCCGGGTCATAGGCCCGTCGCCGGCCTACTCAACCCTCTCCTCCGCCGAAGCTTCCCATTCGGGGTATGAGCACCTTACCTATCGGCTGGACCCCGACAATAACTGGATGCCCGATATCTCCGACATCGAAAACAAGGTCCGCTACAACCCCTCTATTGCCGGCATTCTGCTTATAAATCCCGATAATCCCACCGGGGCAGTATACCCCAGGGAAACCATCACAGCCATGATAGATATCGCCAGGCGCTACGATCTCTTTGTCATCTGCGACGAAACCTATGCGAACATCATCTACAATCCGGACCACAGTGTACCTTTGAGCGAGGTGATCGACGGTGTCCCCGGAATGGCCCTGCGGAGCATTTCCAAGGAGTACCCCTGGCCCGGCGGACGCTGCGGATGGATCGAGGTCTACAACCAGAAACGGGACCCCGAGTTCGCACGCTATATTACCAGCATTCTCGATGCAAAACGCCTGGAGGTCTGTTCCACAACTTTGCCCCAGATGTCTATTCCCCGGGTTTTTTCCGACCCCCGCTACGCAGATCACCTGAGGTCCCGCAATGCCATCTACGAACAACGGGCCCTGGAAGCTACCGAGATCCTTTCATCTGTTCCGGGAATGAAGGTAATCAAACCGAAAGGCGCCTTTTATATAACAGCAGTCTTCGATGAGGGGCTCCTGACGGACACCCAGAGCCTGCCCGTTAAAAATACCGAAACAGGTCAGTATCTGGATACAATCCTGCCCAGTGTCGCACCGGACAAACGCTTCGTCTACTATCTCCTGGCATCCGCAGGTATCTGCGTTGTTCCCCTCTCGGGTTTCTGCTGTGACCTTCCGGGTTTCAGGGCAACCCTGCTGGAGAGTGACGACCGCCTGCGAAAAGAGACATGGCTGAAAATCGCCGATTCAGTACGCAGGTATACCGGGGCTTGATCTGCCCCGGCGCTATTAATTAAGGTATAGGGGGTCTGCAGCAGCCCTGTTTTGTTGCAGGCTTAAGGAGACGGAAAGGTGATTAAATCGGCCCTTGAGATTGCTTTGGAACGGACAAAGGGGATTGAAGTAGATAAGAAGAGCCTGGCAGCCCATGATAAGACTGAAGAGGGTAAACGCCTGACCGGCAAGTTTCTTGCCGGCGACCTCAGTTCGAAGGAACTGTCGGCGGCGCTCACGGAAGCAAAGAATGAGGAAGCCGAATGGCTCAGGGAGGGCAGCTTCTCAGTACTCGCTGCGAATCTGACCCTGCCCCAGGATGAGAGCTATAAAGAGAGACTCGAACGGGTACGGGAAGGACTTGTTGCCGTTACCGGGCAGAAAAAGCAGGTAAGCTACCTCTTTGAACAGGTGGAGCAGTTCTTTGAACAATACCTGGAAAACCAGGAGCAGCTCATACAGGCCCTGGAAAAGCAGTTTGCCCCTCGGCTGCGCCAGAGGGAGCAGGAAATGGAACGTCAGTTCGGACAGAGGGTAAGCCTCAATCCGGCCCAGGATCCGGAATTTTCGAAAATGCTGAAGCAGCATCTGGGAAAACTGGAAGCCCAGTACAGCGAGGCCCTCAAACAGGCAAAAGATCAGTTGCGGGCCCTCTTTCAATCCCGTTAAATTACCGCCCGCCTTTACTGCCCGAGAAAAACACACCGGGCAGGCGGGTGTAATATTCCAGAGAACGGTACAGACTGGAAAGGGAAATCCTTTCATCGACTCCGTGAAGCATTCCGGAAAAACGGTCCAGGGTCATTTCATCCCCGAAAAGGGAGAATCCGTACACCCGGGTTCCCCGGCGACGCCAGAAACGGCCGTCGGTTGCACCGCTTATAAGAATGGGAAGAATATCCGCATCCGAACGAAGGTCCTTCAGCAGTAGCCTGCTGGCCTCGACCAGGGGGCCCGAGGCAGGAGAGATGGTGGGAGGAAAGTACTCCAGGACTTCGATTTCTATCCTGTCTTTCAATCCGCGAAGCCGGGATTTCAGCCGCTTCAGTACAGTGTCCAGGTCCTCCCCCGGTATGATTCTGATATCCAGATCCAGGTGGGCCTCTCCGGGAATCACATTGATCTTCGAACCCCCTTCGATAATCCCGATGCTCGAGGTTGTGGAAGACGCGGCATGAAGCCAGCGGGCGGCCCCGGGGCTCCGTCTGTATATCCGCTTCAGACCCAGCCCGCGCAGGGGGGCCATTGTTAAAAGCAGCTCCTCCCACAGGGAAGCTGAAGCCCCGCGGGCCATGCTGCGAAAAAGGAGTCCCGGTCGATGGGGAAAACGCAGATGCCCCAGTCTTTCTCCTGCCTGTATGAGGGTATCAATGGCATTGCTGCTGCCGAAGGGGATGCTTCCGTGTCCGGACACGCCGCGGGCCGTAAGACGTATCCAGGCAACCCCTTTTTCCCCGATTCCCAGAGCGGCAGATTCTCCCCGGCGACCGGAAATAAAGAAGCCGCCGATCTCGGAAACCATATAATCGCAGGCCACCGCGTCCCAATGCTCATCTGTCAGCCAGCGGGCTCCGTATGTCCCCGAAGCCTCCTCATCCGCAAGAGCCAGATAGAGCAGGTCGCCGGGAAAAGGCCCGTTCCGCGTTACCGCTTCGGCAAAACCCACGGCCTGGGCTGCAGTCATATTCAGCATATCCACGGTGCCCCGGCCCCAGACTTCACCGTCCAGAAGCTCCCCACCGAAGGGATCCCGCTTCCAGTCAGCAGCCTCTGCGGGGACTACATCGGTGTGTCCCATAAAGGCCAGGGACGGTGCGGCCGGATCGGTCCCCGGTATTCGAAGAACAAGATTTCCCCGTCCGGGAACCTTCTCAAAGATTTCTGCCTTTAACCCATAGCCCTGAAAAAAGCGGCGCAAGCTTTCAGCAGAGCGGGATTCATGTCCGCCGTTTCCATTGTTGACGCAGGAGTTTCGGATAAGTTCCTGCAGAAGCCTGACCAGGACCTCCCGGGGATTCCTAGTGGGAACCATCTATTATCTTCAGCCACGAAGGGGGTATCATGGTTACCGGCAGAATAAAAGCCAGCTTCCCCTCACCGTCGCTGTAGAAGGAGGTGGGAATTCCGAGGAGTTCTCCAAAGGCGTTGAAAACGGACCCCCCGGAATTGCCGAAGGAGACTTCCGCATCGGTCTTGACATAGGTTCCTGTTGGGGTCTTCTCAAATCCCGAAATGATTCCCCTGGTAAGGGTGATGGAGACCCTGGAACCTGCACCGCCGTTGGAGGGATATCCAAGAATGGAGACGGGCTGTCCAAGACGCAGACGGTTGGCATCTCCAAGATTGAAGAAGGGAAAAATATAATTCCGGGGAAGCGGCTGACCGTAACGTCCGGAGCTGATCTTTACAAGGGCCAGGTCAAGAGCCTCATCGTAACGGACGACCTCTCCCCGGAAGAGCTCCTGGGGCGGGATATGCTGATTCAGGGTGGCGGCTATATAAACATCCCGGGAGGGCTGGTTTTCCGCATCCCGAACGACATGCCAGTTGGTAAGCAGATAACCGTCAGAGGAGACGAGGCTGCCGGAACCTCGTCCCTGGCTGCCGATGACCTCGACGGTTGATCCCACCGCATGCTCCACCGGGTCATCCGGATCAGGGATGGGTGGCAGGGCAAGAAGATCCTCAGGAGCTTCAGCATCCCTGGAGCTTTTCATGGTGAAGGCTACGGGGAAACTGTCAGCAACCTGATCGACAACCAGCACATGGTAGGTTCCGGTGCGAAAGGATGGCGAAGAGTTTCGGTCTATCACAATAGCTTCCCGGCCCAGGAGACTTTCGCTCCTGTACTCGGCATTTTCGGGGTTTATACCGGGGTTATTGTAAGAGATAAAGAGGTCGATATCCCCGCTTGTGTCACTGATGTCGATGCGCAGGGCGGAGTCCCATCCCTCGGTCCTGACGGCATAGAGCTTCATCATCCCCTCGTCGGGCTTGAGGATTCCCGAAACCTCATCCCCTGAGGATATCCGCTCTGTTACAGTGAGCCGTTCATAGTTGACTGAAAGACTGAATCCGATCTCATTCAGGTACCTGCCGTTCCGGCGGGGCGGCCTTTCTCTCTGGTAGGCCACATCCAGGTAGTATTCCCCGTCATAGAGCCCCTCTTCGCCAAATCGGGAGAGCACCAGGGTTTCATTGTAATCGTCGCTGATGGCCTTGGCGTCCACCATGGAGTAATCGAGAATATCCGCCCCGTGGCGCACAAACAGGTCCAGATCGCCCCGGGCGTCGTCAAGGGTTATAACGACCCGCATCGCTTCAGGAGGCACATTGAAGCGGTAGGTGGCGAAATTCACCCCCGAGGAGAGATCGATTCTCCCTTCGACCCGTCGCCCGGATTCCAGCAGGGGCGGGAGTACCGGTGCGGGTTCAAATTCCGGCTGCTCTTGAGCGTCAGGCCCTTCATCCTCCACCTGATCGGTATCTGCAGGTTCTGCAGCTTCATCTGAAGGAAGAGTATGAGTACCAGGTTCCATGAACACGGGAGGAGAAGTCTCTTCCCGGATCTGGTTGTTATCCTGCTCCTGCGAAACCAGGGGCTGAAGAATAAGGCAGAATGCAAACAGCAGAAAAGACAGCTTAATTACGAAACCATTGGTCGTGGCATGGGGGAAGCGGGTATTCACAGTGAATGATCTCCCGGAAAAAGATGTTGATAGCCATCATAGTAGCACAAGAAAGGGGAAAATGCACAGCGAATACCAACACTCTCCATGACAATCAGGAGTTCAAACCCGACCTGATTGTATTATTCAATTTTTTCTCAGGTATATTCTCCTGTTCCGGCATCAACAAGCACATGCCCGTCTTCGAGGACCGGGTTACCATCGATGGAAAGGGTCGGTCGCTGGAGTATGCCGTCGATATGCCCCTTGGCTTTGACAAGTCCGCCCAGATTCGCGCTGGTCCCTATGCCGAAATGTACCGTACCCCAGGCACCGTGGTCGTTGACGATGAGACCCGTGAGGGTTCTGATTCTGGGATTCAGCCCCAGGGCGAGCTGGGCAACATGGTACACACTTGGGTCCTTCTGGGCTTTCCAGAGGGTATCCAGGTTTCGGGCATCGGTGCCGCCCTCGACGGCAACCACGCTTCCGTTCTTTACTGTCAGTTTTATGGGTTCCCGAAGTACGCCCCGTTCAGCTCCGCGGAGATTAGGTACGGATCCGTCGATAACGATGCTGCCCTCCACGTTCACCGGGGCGATGTTCGCCTCGATGTTGGGGACCCCGGTAAATATACCCGGCTTGTCCGCCACACAGCAGTGGGAATTCCCCGGTCTGCCCTGAATATTGATGACAACATCGGTTCCCGCCGGATTGGTCAGCCGGACCTCGTTTCCGTCTCCCAGCATTTCGGCGACAAGATCGCAGAGGGGCTTCATTCTGTCAAAATCCTCTTCGATGCCCCCCTCCATGAGGATCTCGGGAGCACATCCGGCCATACTGACTATACGGGTTCCCTGCTTCAGGGCATCTTTAGTGGCGGCGGTATGGGCTATATCCCGCATGGTGGGAAAAATCACTATGTCCGCGGCGGCCATGGCCCCGGCGATGACTGCCGGCGGCTCTTCGCCGTCCCATTCCCGGGGCCGCATTACGGAGACCACGGTTTCACAGCCTGCGGTCTCCCCTGCGGCACTCAGAGCTTCCGCAACGGAGATCAGGGTCGGGTCGGTGATGATCAGCAGCTTCTCCGACTCTCTGGCCTTGACACAGCGACGGATTATCTTTTCAGCGCCCTTTGCCATCAGCATCGCGTTCATATGGACCTCCTCTGCTCCGGTTACACTATGGATTCGACCTCTTTTCCCACCATTACATCGATTATCTCCGCCGCCCGGGCTGGATTAAAAACACCGCAGATACAGCATTTCGCCAGCTCTTTTCCGGCGGCTTCGGAGCTCATGCGCCCTTTCCTTACCCTGTCCACAAGGGAAGTAATAAGATCAAAGGAGACAAGATGGTGTCCGCACATGGTGGCGATTTCCAGGACTTTCGGATTGGGCAGTTTTTCCAGCTTTCCTTTTATTCCCAGGGACTGGACAATAGTGTGGGGTTTAAGCTCAGCAGCCCTGCAGCACTCTTCAACATGGTCCATGAGACCGCCGACGGTAACCGACAGCCCAAGATCGGCCTTTTTCAGCTCCACAAGTACATCGATAAGCTGCTCCCGGGTACGATAAACCGCGTGAACAAGTTCGTTCTCCACCAGAATCTTTTTTACTTCCTCGTCCCCGCCCAGGGAGAATCGGCTGCCGCCCTTGGAATCCCCGATATTCACCGGGTCGTGACGCATGAAGATTTCAAGTGCTTTCTGCAGTTTCGGCAGAGAACCCTCGGAGTTCAAACCGCTGGAGGGCATGGCAAGTATCGTATAATCCTTTGCAAGGGACTCTTCGTTTCCCTGTCGGTGCAATGTATGTGTCATCTAATCCTTCCTTATTTTCTCAGGCTGATACAACAGGGGGCTTCCCCAAACCTACGTTGATCTTTGCGTTGGGACGATAGTAGATACCGGCTTCAGAAAGGAGTTCTTCCGCCTCCCAGACATCCCCCTTCCTGCAGCTGGCTACATCAAGGCTGAAGACCGTATCCATTGTTTTTGAGGTCTCCTCTATTACACGGATAACATCGAGGAAACGACTTTTGGGTACACTGATCTCGATAATGGCGGATATTACCTTTTCATCCAGGATCTCCGGGGGGAGTTTTCCTGTCTTTTTATCAATGAGATTTGTAAGGGGATTCTTCGGTTCGAACTCGACCCCTTCCTTCATGAGGGCAACGGACATTTTCTCAAGTTCCCGCAGCCGGGAACAGACCCCGGGTCTTCCCACTTCGATGGCGATACCGATATGACCGGGTTTGAAACGTCCGGTGACATCATTGGTCTTGATTTCTTCGGTTCCCCTGCCGGCGAGGCCGGTTTCCTTGTGGATATTCAGCGGATCGCTGTAGATGGCCCGTACGCTCCGGGGCCACTCCAGGGGCTGCTGATAAAAGGCATCCGACGGACAGACCTTTACCCGATAACAGACACCGCACTCAACGCACTCATCCAGGTTTATCTTTGCCTTCTTCCCCTCGATGTAGATCGCTCCTGCCGTACAATAGGGAACGCATTTTCTGCATCCTATACACTTATCCTGATCGATGAGCATATATTATCTCCTTAAAAATCCTTTCACTGTTCTCATGGTTCAGACCATTCGTTGAACAGCACATATCAGTCAGCAAGGATCATGCCAATTTCGGAAACAGAAACGCCAAAGGTAATTCTTTACACAGGTAGCAGTTATAAATGTCAGGGCGATGAATCCGGTGATTTCTTTCCGGCAGGGGCTCCTGGTTTGCACGCCTACATTGAAAACTTGCATAAATGCAAAAAATGTGTCGTGAAAACTCTAGGCCCGGGTCATTTTCTCCAGCACCTTGATAAGGTCCGATGTATCCGCATTCTCAAGCCCCAGCGACAGGGCGGACAGGTAGTACTGGTACGCCGCATTTACAACCAGAAGGGGAGTCTTGACCCTCCTTGCGTCATTTACAACAAGACCGACGTCCTTGATCATCTGTCCGAGCCCGCCGATGGACGCCCCGCCCTCGTTCACGCTTTGGGCTATGATGCGAAAGTAGTCGCTCCCTGCAACACCGCTGCCGGCCACTTCGCATACCAGCTTCGGATCCAGACCGCTCTTCCGTGCCAGGGTAATAACCTCCATGGTCGCCGCCTGAGTCGTTCCCACGAGCAGCTGGTTACAGTGTTTTACCGCCTGTCCAAGTCCCGGCTCCTCTCCGACAAAGGTGATCTTTCCCTGGACCTCCATAATAGCCCGACATTCTTCCAGGAAACTGCGGTCTCCGGCGGCTATGAGGGTCAGTGTTCCGGCTTCAATCCTGGGAGGGCCCCCCGTTACAGGACAATCGATAAATCCCACAGACTTTTCCGCACATTTGCGTGCCACCATCTCGAGGTTATCCCGATCGATGGTTGCCATGCAGATAACTCCAGTTCCCTCATGGGCACCGTCGAGAATACCGTCCTTTCCGGTAACCACGTCTATTACCTGCTGATCATTCAATACATAGACAATCACCTTGTCCGATTCTTCGGCTACTTTACGAATGCTGCTCATGTGATGCCCGCCGAAGGATTCGAACTCATCGATAACTTCCTGTCGCCGGGCGTAACCGAATACCTCGTAACCGGCTCCAATGTACTTTTTTGCAGCGACAATCCCCATTCGTCCCAAACCTATTATTCCCAGCTTCTCCGCCATGCGGTCCTCCCGTATTTCCAGAATATGATTCCAGTTATTATAAACAGGCTGCAAGGAACATGCCAATGAAAAGAGAATAATGAAAAACACACAATTTGTTGCATGGCAATATCTTAGCGGCAAATAGTTCGGGGATTCATTCCAGGAAAAAGGAAATTCTGTAAAAAGAGGTGCATATATGCAAAACTATTTGCGAAAAAGCACCTCTTCCGCGTCCAGATTGTATTTTCGCATTTTCCGCCATAGCGTTGAATTATCGATTCCCAGAAGGTCAGCGGCCTGCTTCTTGTTTCCCATGGTCTGACGCAGAGCGGCGACGAGAATACCCTTCTCCATCTTTGCGAAACTCTCACTGTTTATAGTGTCTATATAGAAAAGGTCGCCTTCCCTGTCGCTGCAGGCCTGAGTTTCATCGGTATCCAGAACCTTATAGACTGTTTCACAGTCGATCCCCCCGTCATTCGCAATAATAGCCAACCGTTCACAGATGTTTATCAGTTCCCTCACATTGCCCGGCCAGGAGTGTTCCGAAAGAACCGACATTGCCTCAGGGGAGACATCCGGAACCTGTTTTTTCATACGCATGCTGTTCTGTTCTATGTAGTTGCGAAGCAGCAGCGGAATATCCTCTTTACGCTCCCTCAGGGGGGGGATAGTGATTCTGAGAACATCCAGCCGGTAAAGCAGGTCCCGCCGGAAACGGTCTGAGCGAACAAGATCCTTGAGGGGCACATTGGAAGCAGCAATAACCCGCACATCGATGGGAATCACCCGGTCATGTCCAAGACGCATGATCTCCTTTTCCTGCAGGACCCGCAGGAGACGAGCCTGAAAAGGCAGAGAGAGCTCGGATACCTCATCCAGAAAAATCGTACCCCTGTGGGCGAGTTCGAAAAGCCCCGCCTTACCCGCCCTGGCTGCACCGGTAAAGGCCCCTTCGACATACCCGAAAAGCTCGCTTTCCAGAAGATGTTCCGGAATCGCCGCACAATTGACTGCCACAAAGGGCCCTTTACGTCTTTTGCTTGCGTTATGGATGCTCTGGGCAAACAACTCCTTGCCGGTACCGGTCTCTCCGTCAAGCAGAATATTTGAATCAGCCTCACTGTACTTCATGGCCAGTTCGATTGCTCCGGAAATAGCCTCGCCATAGCCGATAATGTCCTTGAAATGGTATTTGGCAGTCAGCCCCTTTTTGAACAGCTTCTGCCGTATACGCTCTTCCACCTCCTGGATGCGGGAGATCTTCTGAAAAGTAGCGACGGCGCCGACTATCTCAGAATCTATCTGGAGGGGAACACAGTTCGTGGAAATCATCGAGTCCTTTACATTATACAGCCCCTCAAGTTCCTCTTTGCCGGTTTCAAGGACCCTGGTAATACCGATTTCGGGCAACACCTCACCTATGGGACTGCCGATGAGATTTTGCTTCTCAGATTTCAGGATCTCCCCTGCCAGTTTGTTGAAAAGGGTGATCTTACCCTGCTCATCCACTGCTATTATTCCTTCGTAGGAATAGTCCATGATGGTGCGGAGCCGCTCGACCCGTGCTCTCTCGGCCCTGGATATAAGGGCAGTCCGTACGGCCTCGTCCACCGCCTGCCGGATGGATTCGTAGCCGGATTCGATCATGACAGCGGGAAAATGTGCCGCTTCCGCGATCTTGGTCACCATCAGACCGCCCACAACGGCATCCGCATCTCCGGCGATGGCCTGACGAACAAAGGAAGCGCCTTCCTCTTCGGAGGATACCTGATGCGCGACCAGCTCCACATCCATCGCCTTTCCGATGGAGGAAACACCGTACATGACGAAGGAGGAACCTATACAGGCGATTTTTTTTGCGCCGAAGCGTTCCCTGCATGCGTGAATAGCATGAACAATATCGTATCCGCTTATGGGCAGCTCAATAAGGGGAATACCGCTGTTGAGGCTGCGAATACTTTCGGCGGCGATACCCCTGGCAATGATGACATCCCCCTTGAGCTTGAGAGAGGGAACATCATGAACCTCAACCTGCAGGATGTTCTTTTTGATCCTCTCGAAGAGCGGATGCTCCTGAAATACCTTATGGACCAGTTCCATCATAGAGACGTAGGGAACACAGAACGTCAACTCGATCATAAGCAAACTCCGGCATATATGGTAGCATACTTTTTTCAGATAATGACCAGATAAACCATGGGTCTTTTCAGGTTCCAGGGTTGATCTGAAAACGGCTATATGGAAACCTTGCAATCCACCGCCGAGGTGCTATATAAAGAAACCACAGGAGGTCTCGGACAGCATGAAGAAGGTTGGGATTATCAGTGCCGGTGCCTGGGGTACGGCCCTGGGTAAAATAATCGCTGAATTGGGCAATGAAGTCGTTATGTGGGACTTCATGACGGACGTGGTCGACGACATTAATCATAACAATACCAACGGACGGTATCTGCTTGGTGTCAGGCTGCCTTCGAACCTGCAGGCAACCACGGATATTACCCTGGCCGCCGCGGACAAGGATTTTATAATTGTTGCAACCCCGTCCCTGTATATAATCGATTCGGTAAAAAAGATTGCCGCCATGCCGGGAGTACGGGAGGGAAACACCTTTATCGCTGTGGTAACGAAGGGTTTCATATCCGGCGAAGAAGAATCAAAACTCCTTATCGAGGCCATTGAAGAGTTTCTGCCGGAGACCTACAGGAACAACCTGGTCTACATCTCGGGTCCCAGCCACGCGGAAGAGGTTTCCCGGGGTAAGCTGACCGGGCTGATCGCCGCCTGCCCCAACGGGCGCAATGCCATACGCTTCCGGGAACTCCTGACCGGTTCCACCCTGATGGTTTTTCCCTCCCTCGATATAGTGGGGGTACAGACCTGCGGTGCCGTCAAGAACGTCGTTGCCATAGCCTTCGGAATGCTGGATGCGATGATGGAGTTCTCCGACAGTTTCGGCGACAACACCGAGTCTCTGCTTCTGGCTGCAGGCCTGAACGAGATCCAGCTTCTGGGAACAGCCCTCGGTTCCACCCACCCTGAAACTTTTACCTCTATTGCCGGTGTGGGCGACCTGGACGTAACCTGCCGCAGCCGTCACGGCAGAAACCGGCGTTTCGGCCGGGAGATCATCAAGGACAGGATACTCGCCCGCTTCAAGGATCTGGAGGACCTTATCCGTAATATTTCCAGCCTGGGATTCCTGCCCGAAGGAGCTGTGGCTGCAAAATTTGTTCATGAGATCGCCCGTCAGCGGAAGCTCAAGCTGCCTATCTGCGAAACCGTCTATTCCATTCTGAACTGCGAGGTTAATCCCTCCCAGGCGGTATCGATAATGGTGGAAAACCTTGGCGGGGCGCTTACGCAGACTATTCCGGACGCCTAGGAACCGGATCAGAAAGGGGTAGACAAGCCAATCGGGTTTTGGTATCTTTTGCACCTGATTACGGCGCCGTACCCAAGTGGTAAGGGAGAGGTCTGCAAAACCTTTATGCAGCGGTTCGAATCCGCTCGGCGCCTCTATATTCAAGGCCCGCAACAGCGGGCCTTTCATCATTCCTGCAAGGCGGGCGGCCATAGGCCTATCCACTCGGCGCCTCTATATTCAAGGCCCGCAATAGCGGGCCTTTCATCATTCCTGCAAGGCGGGCGGCCATAGGCCTATCCGCTCGGCGCCTCTATATTCAAGGCCCGCAACAGCGGGCCTTTCATCATTCCTGCAAGGCGGTAGCCTCCGGCTATCCGCTCGGGCCTTTATGCTCAATTTAAGCCGGTACATCCTTTACCGTTCTTTGCCATTGGCTCCGGTTTTGGATAAATTATAACAAGGAAGAGTTGAATCACAGCCTTCAGATACGCATCTCCTTTTCTTAGGTCCATCCCATACCAAAAGGAGAGTACGAGTATGCCAAGCGAAAAGTTGATTGAGTTCCTCAATCAGAACCATGTTCACTACGAAACGGCCCACCATTTTGAAAACTACACCGCCCAGGAAACTGCAGCCTCAGCCCACGTGAAGGGTAAGGAATTCGCCAAGTGCGTAGTGGTAATGCTCGACGGGGATCCCGTCATGACGGTGCTGCCTGCAAACTACAAGGTCGACCTTAAACGGCTTAAGCAGCTTACCGGATCGAAGTCAGCCTCTATTGCCCACGAGGAGGAGTTCTCCTACATGTTTCCCGACTGCAGCGTCGGAGCCATGCCCCCCTTCGGGAACCTGTACCATCTGCCGGTGATTGCGGATTCCGATCTGATGAAGGACGATACCATCACCTTCAACGCCGGAAACCACACGGAGGCCCTAAGAATATCGGCGGCGGACTATAAACGGCTGGTCCATCCGCGGGTTGCGAATATTCATCGACGTCGCTTCAGGCCCTTTATTATGTAGCCTCCGGCAGGCATTCCAGCAGCTTCAGGGGTTTTCCCGAAGAGGTCTCTATTACCCTGTTCACCGCCCCGGCGGGAACAAAAAGGGCCGTATAGGGACCGACAGGCACGTCCCCCAGGCTGCCTTCCCCTTCCAGACAGAGGACCACGGCAAAGCCTCCGTCTGAGTTGAGCTCTCCTTTTCCGGGAACTGCGTGGTAGTTCACCCGGAAAGGCATGCCCATGGCCGGCACGGTCAGGGGCAGACAGGTTTCACCTGACTCGTCCAGGGGGCATGATCCGATAAAGCGCCCCCGCAGCTCCTCCGGCGTATACGGGGTGTAATCGAACATATCCAGCATGGATTCAAAACCGGCACCCAGATGACATGCCTCCTCCGGAAGAACCCGGCCTTTGGGGGTAATGCGTTCGGGACGCAGGGTAAAATCCGTGGGTTCCTGGGCTTCCAGAAGAAAACACCCGGGACCGATGGCATGGGGCACGCCGCCGGGGACGGCCATTACATCACCGGGCTGTACCGGGATTTTATGCAGGGCATCGATCATTCCCTGAATATCCTGGGCTTCAAAAAGACGACGCCACTTTTCCCGTGTTATACCGGGCTTGAAACCAAAGAGCACATACGGCTTCTGGCCGTCGATCTCCCGTCCACCCAGAATAACCCAGAACTCGCTCTTCCCGAAGGGAGAGTTAAAATAACGCAGGGAGTCCTTACGGGTGGGATGGGCCTGAATGGTAAGACGTTCGGCGGAGTCGATGAGCTTGACGAGCAGGGCGGGGTCGCTTCCGAAACGATCCACGTGGCGTTTTCCCAGAAAAGCGGCGGGATCCTGCTCTATAAGGCTCTTCAGGCTTTTCGTTTCTGTCCCGGCATCTTTCGAAACAAAACTCAAGCCTTCCCCGTCGATGTGCTCCCGCCCGGGATTCCGGGCGCTGACCACCGAGGCCAGCCATGATTCGGGAAACTCACCGTCCCCGGGATTCTCCTTTCCATAGACCGTGTCCAGTATCCTGCCGCCGACATATGTACGCCAGACCCGCGTCGGGTCCACCGCCAGTGGTTTCTCTGCAATTGTCACAACTCTTCTCCCGGATTGTGGTTCCTGAAATCAGAATAGCCGATATGCTGCAAAGATGGAATGCGGCTCAGGCCTGAACTGCAGGGAAAAAGGAAGAACCCGTCACATCAGTTACGGATTTTCAGTTCTGTTTTTTCCGGATGCTTCTTTAAATGAAGATACCGGTGATGCGCGGTTTGTGCGGCTTTTTTCAGGATTTGCCGTATCTCCGGATCATTCAGTATTTCAAAAACAGGCGGAGAGCCCTTGAACTCCTCGCTGATCCTGTAATGGTCCTTTTTTTCGGGACTGAAGCTGACATCCTCTCCATCCAGAGAGATCTCCTCATGGAGGAGAGTTCCAAGAAGATCCGCCACACTGATGGTAAAGGCGCGGCGTAAATCATCAACTTTTTTTGAATTGGTAACACGGTTTCTGAACTTGCTGAAAAACTCTTTTTCTACTTCGTGCAGATTCTGAGTGGCTTTGTAACTCATTCTTTGCCTCCTTGAATCGGATCCATCAGCTTGAGTTCCAGACCAGTCGATACAGCAGCCCTCTATATTCTAATATACTTACAGCACCCTTCCGGGTGAACCGCTTTCCAGGTTTTTCCGCCAGCGCCGGTAATAGGCAAGAGCCATCAGCATTACCCCGTTGCCGTATTCCCCTGTCCCCATCTTCTCGAACACCTCCTTCTCGGGAACAGGCGCGAACTCCACTCTTTCATGAAGGTCCAGGCTCTGTTCCGTACCGCCCTGGAGACCAAGGGCCACAAAGGTATGGGTATGGTTTGTCATGAAGGCTGGATTGGGGTTGATGGAGCCGATGCAGACAAACTCATCCGCACGATGGCCCGTCTCCTCCAGAAGCTCCCGGGCGGCGGCATCTGCCGGATCCTCCCCCGGATCCACTGCGCCGGCGGGGAACTCCACGGTCAGCTCCCCGGACCCGTGTCGGAACTGTCGTACCATAAGAAAATCCCGGGTTCCGTCGGCTTTTTCCAGTACGGGAATGATGGTTACCCATTCGGGAGCCTCGATCAGCACAAACTCCCCTTCCTTTGCCTCCCCGTCCCTGCGTTTCGCGGCAGAAAGGGTAAAAATGGGGGTCTTTGCGACTACCCGGCGCTGGATCTCCTTCCAGTGGTGGTGCTCATCCGGCTGCACCCAGGTCATAGGGAAGCTCCGCTTTCGTCTTCTGATGCCATAAGACGCTTCAGGGTCTCGGCACAGGCGTCAAGAAACTCCTTCCGCTCAGTATAATCGCTTCCCCGGGTTTCCGGGAGGATCAGAACCTCCGCAGGACCGAATCCGCAGTAGTGGAAGACCCTCCTCTGCCACATATCCACCGCCGGTATCGGCTCGGAAGCGTCGGCGTCGGAGGTAATCACCGTCAGGGCCATTTTCTTTTTCAGAAGGGGGATCCGCCGAAACCTCCCCGTTGAGTCCTCCTCAAAACTGAAGGCGAAACCCGGCTGCAAAACCCGGTCAAGCCAGCCTTTGAGGATCCCCGGAGGGGTTCCCCACCAGTCCGGATGCACCCAGGCAATCAGCCCGGCCTCGCTCAGAAGCTTCTGGTGACGCTGGACTGTTTCATCAAAGCTGAAGCGCCGGACTGTCTCGTCAGAACTCAGTACCGGATCGAACTTCTCCTCGTAGAGATTCAGGATTGAAACCCCGGCTCCCGTCTTTCCGGCAGCTTCGGCAAGAACCGCGGCCACGGTTCCGCAAAAGGAGGATGTGTTGGGATGAGCAAGGATAATAAGGACCGAATTCTTCATGCCTCAAGCCTACCCCCGGAGGCAGTCCTTATTCAAGCTTGCCGCTCTTTTTTGGTTTGACTGTTTTTGATTCTCTCGGTATCTTATCTAATAATTAACTGATTTTTTTTGTAAGGTATTATCGGTATGATTCACGAGAGCACCGTGCTGGACGCGCTGATGGATGTAATTGACCCGGAGCTGGGAATAAATATTGTCGACCTTGGCCTGATCTACGGTATCGAGATCGATGAAGAAGGAGACGACAGGGGAATTTCCATCCAGTTCACCCTGACCTACCCCGGCTGTCCGGTGGGGGACCTGATTCAGAGCGAGATTGTACGTGTCGTCACGGAGGCTACGGGCCTTCCGGTGGGCGCCACGATAATCTGGAATCCCCCGTGGAATATGGAACGCATGAGCGAGGCTGCCCGGCTTGAACTGGGTTATCCGATATAAGCTGAAAATCTGCACACAGGAGACTGCATATGGAACTTGTTATCCGCGATCTGCACGCATCAATAGAAAATCAGCCCATCCTCAAGGGAATAGATCTGACGGTAAGAACCGGGGAGACCCATGCCCTCATGGGACCCAACGGATCGGGAAAAAGTACCCTGGCAAACGTGCTGATGGGGCATCCAAAATACGAGGTAACCGGAGGCTCGGTCAGGCTGGACGGCCACGAACTCCTCGACCTGGAACCGGACCAGAGGTCCCTGGCAGGGCTTTTCCTGGCCTTCCAGTATCCCGTGGAAATTCCCGGTCTTACGGTGGGAAAATTCCTGAAACGTGCGGCGGAGCTCCGCAGCGGGGAGGAAAAACTCAAGGTTTCCAGCTTTATCAGGGAACTCCGGGAAACCATGGATTTTCTTGAGATGGATCAGAATTTTATCAACCGTTACCTGAACGAGGGCTTCTCCGGGGGCGAAAAAAAGCGCATGGAGATCCTTCAGATGCTTACCCTCAAGCCGGTCTTCGCGGTCCTGGATGAAACCGACTCGGGTCTCGACATCGATGCCCTCAAGATAGTATCCCGGGGTGTACGCCGGCTTTCAGGTCCCGACTTTGGTTCCCTGGTTATTACCCACTATCAGCGTATCCTCGATTATCTGAAACCCGACTTTGTGCATGTCATGTATAACGGCCGGATCGTCGTCTCCGGAGGCGGAGAGCTTGCGGCAACCCTGGAAGCCCAGGGTTACGACTGGGTCCGGGAAGAACACGGGGAGGAGGTAAGCCATGGCTGATACTCCCAATGTAGATATAGAAGATTACCGTTTCGGTTTCAACTTTCCCGATTCTTCCGTTTATACCACCGGAAAAGGCCTTTCCGAAGAGGTGGTACGGCAGATCTCCCGCCAGAAGGAGGAGCCCGAGTGGATGCTCAACTACCGGCTTCGGGCACTGGAGGCCTTCCGGCGGAAAGCCATGCCCAACTGGGGCGCAGACCTGAAGGCCATTGATTTCGACGAGATCGTCTACTACGCCCGGCCTACCGACAAGCAGAGCCGAAGCTGGGAGGATCTGCCGGAATCGATCCGGGAGACCTACGACCGCATCGGCATCCCCGAGGCGGAGCGCAAGTTTCTTGCCGGGGTGGGTGCCCAGTATGACTCCGAGGTGGTTTACCACAACCTGAAAAAGGAACTGGAGGCAAAAGGGGTCATCTTTTCCGATCCCGAATCCGCTGTCCGGGAACACCCGGAGATCGTCCGCAAGTACTTCGGGACCGTGGTTCCCTATGGGGACAACAAGTTCGCCGCCCTTAACTCCGCGGTCTGGTCCGGGGGAAGCTTTATCTACGTCCCCAAAGGGGTAAAGGTGGATATCCCCCTGCAGGCCTATTTCCGGATCAACCTGGAAAACTTCGGACAGTTCGAGCGTACCCTGATAATCGCAGACGAGGGCAGCTTCGTTCACTATATAGAGGGCTGCACCGCCCCTGTCTACACCACCGATTCCCTTCACAGCGCCGTGGTGGAGATAATCGCCCTCCCGGGAGCGCGAGTCAGATACTCCACAATCCAGAACTGGTCCACCGACGTCTACAACCTGGTAACCAAGCGTGCCGTGGCCCACGAAAACGCCACCGTGGAGTGGGTGGACGGCAACATCGGCTCCAAACGCACCATGAAATACCCCTCGGTCTACCTGATGGGAGAGGGTGCCCACGGCGAGGTGCTCTCCATTGCCTTTGCCGGAACCGGCCAGGAACAGGACACGGGAGGCAAGATGGTTCATATGGCCTCAAATACAACTTCCACCATCACCTCGAAGTCGATCAGCAAGGGTTCTGGAATCGCGAGCTACCGGGGACTTTTGAAGGTAGCCCCGGGCCTGAAAAACGTTAAGTCCCGGGTCGTATGTGACGCCCTGCTCTTGAACGACGAGAGCGCAACCAACACCTATCCCTATATGGAGATTGAATCCGACGACGTCTCCATCGAACACGAAGCCCGGGTAAGCCGTATCGGCGAGGACCAGCTTTTCTATCTGCAGAGCAGGGGATTCGATGAGGAAGAGGCTTCTGGGCTGATCGTCAACGGCTTTCTGGATCCCCTGGTCAAGCAACTCCCCATGGAGTACGCGGTGGAATTAAACAGACTGATAGAACTCGAAATGGAGGGCTCGGTAGGATGAAACACGACAGAGGAAACAGCCTGGTACAGACAACGCGATCCGTACATGCAGTTCGTAAAGAGGGGGAACGTCGATTTGCAGAGCTCGAGTGGCCCGGCCCTTCCGACGAGATGTGGCGCAGAACCGATGTCTCAGGCATAGACTTCGAGTCCTTCAAACCGGACTCCTCAGAGGTTCAGACCGAGCTGCCCCGGTCTGAAGGATTCGAACTGGTAACCTTTAACGGCGGAAAGGGAGAGCAGGATCTCTCCGGGGATGTAGTTTCCACCCTTGTATCCCATGCCTCGGGAAGCCGGGACCGGGTGGAGGCCTTTCACTACAGCAGGATCAACAACGGTTTCACCCTGCGCATCCCCGCGGGGGTACACATCGAGGAGCCCATGGTTCTGCGTTTTGCCGGAGGAGACCCGGGAACCCACGAGGCGCTTTTCGGCCGCATTATGGCGGAAGAGAACAGCAGCGCCCAGGTGTATATAATCCTGGAGGATGCTGACGGCAGCGAAACCCTGCGCACAGCGGGTTTTCACTTTGAAGTCGGCAGGGGCAGCAGGGTCAAAGCAGCTGCAATCCAGGATCTCTCCCTGAACTCGAAGCATTTCGGCTTTCATTCCGCCTCAATAGACCGGGACGGACAATTCACCTTTTCCGAAATCGATCTGGGAGCCGCCTTGAGCGTCAGCGCCCCGGTCTTCAGCACCCTGGGAGAGGGTGCTCAGGTTGATATTACCGGGCTCTACGCCGCTGCCAGGGCTCAGCACAAGAACCTGCGCCCCGTCCAGCGCCACGCCGAGCCCTACGGAAGCAGCAACAGCCTGTACAAGGGAGCCCTGCTGCCGGGGGGCCGCACCATATTCCAGGGACTGATCCGCGTCGAACCCGGGGCCGTCAGGACCGATGCCTACCTCTCCAACAAGAACCTGCTTCTCGAAGACGGGGCCAGGGCGGATTCCATCCCCTCCCTGCAGATCCTGAACAACGATGTACGATGTACCCACGGTTCCACCACGGGAAAGCTAAACCCTGAACAGGTTTTCTATCTCCAGAGCCGGGGATTCAGCAGCGATGAGGCAAAGCGGCTGCTTTTGTGGAGCTTCTACGACGACGCCCTGGGAAAACTTCCCGAGCTTGTGGCGGAATCGGTTCGGGAGCGTCTCCTTAAACATCCCATTTTCAGTGCCGGAGAGGATTGATATGGCCGAATGGAAACCCGCCGTAAAAGAAGACGGTTTCCGCAACAGCACCCGGGTGGAGATTGACGGAAAGCCCTTTGCCCTTTTCCGCCTGGAAGACGGTATCTACGCCCTGGACGATATCTGTTCCCATGAGTATTCCCGCCTTTCAGAGGGAGAGATCTGGGACGGAGAGGTTTACTGCCCCAAACACGGTTCACGCTTCGATATCCGAAACGGGCAGGTACGCTCCTTTCCCGCCATGGTTCCGGTGGGGAGCTACCCCGTCCGGGTCGAAGACGGGATGGTTTACATCGACATGGAGGCCGCTGAATGAGACAGACCCTCATGGAACTCACGGAAACGGACATCCGGTATGAATTCCCCGTGCTGCGAAACCATCCGGACATAGTGTACCTGGACAGCGGTGCTACAACCCAGAAACCCGAGTCCGTCATCCGGCGGATAGACAGGTATTATCGACAGGAGAACGCCAACGTACACCGGGGAATCCATAGCCTGGGCGAAGCCGCCACCGAGGCCTACGAAGGGGCCCGGGGGAAGGTACAGAAGTTTCTCAACGCCCGAAAACGGGAGGAGGTAATCTTCACAGGGGGAACAACCGACGCCATCAACCTGGTGGCTTCCGTTTTCAGGGAGTCACTCCTTGGTCCCGGAAAAAGGATTCTCCTTACCGAGATGGAACACCACGCGAATCTGGTTCCCTGGCAGCTGGCGGCGAAACGCAGCGGGGCTGAGCTTGATTTCATACCCCTTGCAGATGACGGCTCACTGGACCTGAACAGACTCGATGAGAAACTAAACCCGGATGTGGCTGTTTTAGCCCTCACCCATATTTCCAACGTGCTGGGAACGATAAATCCCGTGAAAGAGATTATCGGGCGAGCCCATGCAGAGGGGATCCCTGTGCTGGTGGACGCCGCCCAGAGCATTCCCCGACTCCCCGTGGATGTTCAGGCGCTGGGGGCGGATTTTCTTGTATTCTCGGCGCACAAGGTTTACGGCCCCACGGGAATCGGGGTGCTCTACGGCAGAGAGGAGTGGCTGGAGCGGCTGCCCCCCTGGCGGGGCGGAGGAGATATGATCGATACAGTGGAGCTGGATGGATCCACCTGGAATACCCTGCCCTACAAGTTTGAAGCAGGAACCCCCAACATTGCCGGGGCTGCCGGAACAGGTGCTGCCCTGGAGTGGCTGGAGCGGCGGGATATACGGCTCATCTCGGACAAGGAAGAGTATCTTACCGAATACCTGCGATCCCGCCTTGCCGAGCTGTCGTGGATAAAAATGCTCCCCGCCCCGGAAGGAACACGAACCGGACTCGTCTCATTTACCATGGACGGGATTCACCCCTACGACGCGGCCCAGATCCTGGACAGGAAAGGCTTTGCCCTGCGCTCGGGACACCACTGTGCACAGCCCCTGCATCGCCGTTTCGGCCTGGAGGGTTCCTTACGGGCGAGCTTCGGGGTCTACAACCGGGAATCGGAACTGGACAGGCTGGTGGAAGCTCTGCAGGAGACCCGCCGCTTTCTGGCCTGAGTCCAGCGTCCGATTCAGATACGCTGCAGTAACAGCTTTGCAAAGGACATTATGGCCAGCCGATCGGACAGCTCCGCCTGCCGGGCCTCCTCCCCGTTGAGAAGAGGAATAACATGCTGAAACAGAGGATAGGACTCAACCCCGCGAACCGCTTTTGAAAGGGTGTATAGTTCATCCGCGCTTTCAATGGACCACTTCATGACAGAATCCGAAGAGTTTTTCAGAACCAGACGGTTACCCATCTCGAGTCCCCTGGCGGAACAGTATTCCAGAATCATTGCAGCCTGACCGATGCGACGGGCAATGATCTCCAGTAGCTGTGCAACTTCATCAGCATTGAAATAGTAGAGGAGCCCGACAGCCAGGACCACAGGCCTGCCCTGGATTTCAATCCTCCGATAGGTGCTTTCCTCGAGGACAGAACCCGGAATAAGCCTGTAGCGGTCGGATTCCGGAAAAAGCCGTTTTTTCAACGCTATTACCCCTGGAAAATCTATATCATACCAGCGAACGGAATCCGATACGAAGCCATGGAAGGCCGTATCCAGTCCGCAGCCAAGATTGAGTATCGTTAAATCACCACCCTTTTCGCTTATACTCCTCAGTTCACGCAGCACATTGAGGGCCCTGGCCACCCAGGCCAGGCGGCTCATACTGAGCTGCTCCGAAGAAATAACCGAGAAGTCGATTCCCAGAGATTCAACCAATCGAACACATTCACTGTCATGCAGCAGACCATGTTCCCTGATACTCTCTGAATACCGCCCCCAGAGCGGAAGCAGCATGGTTTTTTCCACTCCTCTCAATGCAGAAGCTGCATCCTCTGTCATGGTTCCTCCCCGACACTCTCCATCGAAGCGGCACGCCAGATAAAGCACACATGATGTCTGAGGGCATCGCGAATCCGCCCGGAATCGAAATGTCTGTTCTCTTTCTGAAGACTTCGTTCATAAAAGTTCGCCGCCACGGGGGCCAGCAATTCGGCGGTGAGAAAATCGGTGGAGCAGTCAAAATGCCATCCAAGCATCCTTACCCGCTCCAAAACCAGAGTTACCAGCTTCCGTGGTCGTGAAAAAAACTCATTATACAGAAAATCACGAATGCCCTCGTGAAAATACTGTCCCCTGGTTACAATCCGAACAGGAACAAAAAACTTCTCATTCTGAAGCAGATCAACAGGTGCAAGCATCAGGTCCGATAGCACCGCTTCAGGACCGTTCCTGATCAGCAAGTCATCAAGATTTTCAGGAACATCATTCATGCCCAGGGCTCTGAGATCCTGACTGAACCGCAGTACTACTTCATCCAGAATAGCGGCTTTTTCCGGGAAATGGTTATAGATCGAACTGGCCCTGATGTGTATCTTCGATGCAATATCCCGTATAGAGACATTTTTATAGCCGTATTCGGAGAATAGTGAACAGGCTGTCTGATAAATCTTTTCTCGATTGGATTTTCCCATTCCAGGTATTCTCCCCCGATGAGATAGACTAGCATTGCTAGTCTATTATAATCCTGGAACCGGTAACAGTCAAAGTATTTATTCTTGAAATATACAGCCGGGTAGAAGTGCTGTGCTCCATGAAGAGAGAAGACTTTTCTTGCATGACCTGCAGCAATGCCGTACACTCATCATAAACCCTGAGATTCCAGGAGGATACCCATGAAGGTTCTTTTTATCGGCGGCACCGGCAACATATCCACTCCCTGCTCGCGGGAACTCCTGCGTCGCGGAGTCGAGCTTGTCCATCTCAACCGGGGAAGCAGCACACCGGATTTTCCCGAGGGCAAGGTCCGGAGCATACACTGCGATGTAAACGACGAGGCAGCCCTGACTCAGGCTCTGGAAAAGGAAAGCTTCGATGTTGTGGTGGACTGGATTGCCTTTCGACCCGAACAGGTCCTGCGGGATATTCGCCTCTTTACCGGAAAAACCGGACAGTATATCTATATAAGTTCCGCGTCTGCCTATCGGAAGCCCCCGTTGCAGCCGGTGATTACAGAATCGACGCCCCTTATTAATCCCTACTGGGACTACTCACAGCTCAAGATTCTCTGTGAACGGGAGCTTTTCCGGGCCTGGGAGGAAACGGGATTTCCGGCAACCGTCGTACGCCCCTCCCATACCTACGGAGAAAGCTGGATTATCTCAAGCTTCGGTTCCAGGGATTATACTGCGGCCGCCCGCATGCTCGAAGGCAGGAAGATACCCGTTCACGGTGACGGTCAGAGTCTCTGGGTACTGACCCACGCCGAGGACTTCGCCGTCGGTTTCGCGGGACTCGTCGGAAATCCTAATAGCCTGGGAGAGGCCTATCATATAACCTCCGACGAGCTTTTGACCTGGGACAGGATTCACCAGCTGCTGGCGTCTGCCCTGGGGGTGAAGGCTGATATAATTCACCTGCCCCTGGATTTTATCGAACAGGAGGCTCCTGAGTTCGGTCCCGGGCTCAGGGGCGACAAGAGTTACAGCGTGATCTTCGACAACAGCAAGATTAAAGCGGCCGTTCCCGATTTCCAGCCCCGGATCTCCTATGCCCGGGGAATCCGCCGTTCCGTGGTGTACCTGGAGGCACATCCGGAGAAGAAGATCATCGATACAGCGAAGGACGCCCTGATGGACAGGATGATAAGCACCTATCTTCAAGGATTTGCAGGAGCTTAAAGATCCTCAAAAGGGTGGAACTTGCGGTAGAAACTCCCGGGAACCAGAAAATTCACCGCCGAGGGAACAATGGAGCAGTGCAAGGTGTAGCGCCCTTCCACTGCGGGATTATCACAACGACGGAGTTCGCCATCCGCATGGTAGGCAAAGGGCTCCCGCTTCATCAGTTTCACCTGTCTGACCTCATAGCGTTCTATCACCGGCCGGTCTCTTTTGGCCCGCTGCCGGTTTATCCTGCGATGCCAGCCATTCCATATATCAAAGATGTTCGACAGGATCTCCCGGCGATGGATAAAATTGAAGCTGTAGATATCCATGAAACCGCTGTTGCAGACAACATCAGGGGCTATCTTGAACATTTTCGCGTAATACGGGCGGGTGGCAATCTCGATGAGGGGAGAACGGGTTTCTCGTGTAAAGTGCTTAAAGGGAAATTCAGCATTGCTCCTGGGGCCCTTGAAGGCGTACTTCCCATCTTCCATTTCCAGGATTTTTGTATCCTGCAGGAGAGAAAAATCCCGGTACCATGACTGCAGGGAAGCGGCAATATAATTCATCATTCCGGGACGGCCGCGCCCGGCCCCTTCCCTGTATTCCAGCACCCTGGCATCGAGCCCGATTCCAAGCAGCTGACAGTACAGCGATGCTTTTCCGTCGTCTGCACGGATAAGGTCCACGGGCTGAATATATTCCCGTTCCATGCCTTCCAGATAGGAGCGGATTTGAGCCCGTATCGAAACCGGGACCTCATAGGAATCCTGAATACCGTTTCCGCTGCCCCCGCGCAGGAAACCAAGGGCCTTGCTTGTTGTGGATATCCTTCGGTGTGCGGACATATAGGCGTTAATGGCCAGGTTCGCCGTTCCGTCTCCGCCCCATATCAGAAGGAAGCGTTTTTCCCCGGCGGCAAAGGCTTCGACCTCCCTGCGAAAATCCTCCGGTCTTCTGCACTCCACGATATGGGAGGCTTTATAGATCCGAAGGATTTTCTTCAGTTTCCGCGCATAGCCCGGGAATCGGTTCGGGTTTATAAGAAAAACCGCATTCTTAAACGCCTGCATACCCGTATTCCAATATAATCAGAACAGCGGCAGCAAACCATCCGTCCGGGAACGATTTAACCGATCTTTAACAGGAGTTCAGGAATATTTGGACAGGATCTCCAGGACAAAGGCCTTTAAGGGGAGTTCCAGTGAGGCTGAGGCTTCCTTGAAATCCCGGATGATCCTGCCGGAATCGAACACTCCGTCTTTCACCAGAACGGGAGCCTCCTTATAGGTGTAGCCCCGATCCTCTCCGGTATCCACCTTATCGAGACGATAGCCTTCTTCTTCGGTCCAGGTGAGGGCCTTCTCTCCCTCCTCCCTGTCGTTTTTGTCGTAGCAGAGTTGAAAACCGATAAGCGCACCGCCTTCCCGGCGGTACCAGACAATGAGGTCCATCTTCTCGTCGGAAAACCAGCGCCGGAATCCTTCTCCGGGGATCTGGCGGGTTTCAGGTATCTCGACGAGCATTATGTGACTACTCCTTCAGTCCTGAACGGATAACCGACTCCACCCGCTCATGCAAGGACGACAGTTCTTCCTTGTCCATTGCGGAAGTATCGATGGGCTCATGGAAGGTGATGGAAATGGAGGCAGGGGTCAGTCTTCCCTTCTCCTCCAGGGCATGATAGGTCCCCTGGACGGTAACCGGAAGGATGCTGGCTCTGGAGCGGGTTGCAAGCTTGAGGCTCCCTTTTTTAAAGGCATTCATTTTATCCCCGCGGCTCCGGGTTCCTTCGGGAAAAATCAGCATGGGAAAACCGTTTTTAATATTTTGTACACCCTTTTCTATTGCCCTGATGGCGGAACGGGGACTGCTGCGCTTGATGGGTACACAACGGATAGCCCACATCATTATCCCCACCCAGGGAAAATAAAGGAGCTCCCTCTTGGCAATGAACCCGACATAAAACGGAAGGGAATGTACAATTACCGGTATGTCCGCAATTCCCTGATGATTGCTGACCACACAGACGGCCTTATCCAGGAGTCCTGCGGTGTTTTCTCTGCCCTTGATCTCCACCTTTGCCCCGCCGGCGATAATATAGAACCAGGACAGAAAAGAAGCCATCAGATTGATATAGCGCCGCTCAAGCCTGTGCAGACGAAAGACCCTGAAAATTACCGAAAACAGGGCCACGGGGAACATGAGGGTCGTTACAACAAAATACAGCAGCAGAAAAAGAACTGATCGGACCATACCGGCGATATTACCCCCTTTTCAGGTATCTGTAAAGTTAGGGCACCTCCGGCTTCCGCCACTGTAGCGATGGGCAAGATGAACCGCGAGACGCCACCTGGGATACTCCCTGTCGAAAAGCTCCTCTTCCCGGGGATTGGAAAAAACTTCGTACTGCAGGGGGATATCCCGCAGTTCATCTTCGCTGCTCCACCAGAGGGCACCCAGGCCTGCCATACAGGCTGCCCCGACGCTGCTGAGTTCCAGTTCAGGGGAACGCAGAACAGGAATGCCACAGGAAGCGGACAACAGCCGCATGAGAATCGTCGAACGGCTGACGCCTCCATCGACCTTCAGCTGCCTGACCTCTACCCCAAGATCCTTTTCTATACCCTGAATAATCTCACGAACCCGGAAGGCGATTCCTTCATACATGGCCCGGGCAATCTGGGAGCGCTTTGTTCCCAGGCCCAGACCGAACACGGCGCAGCGCATTCCCGAACGGAAATAGGGGAATCGTATACCCAGGGGTGTGGGAAGAAAGATAACCCCGCCGGAATCAGCAGCCTCTTCCGCCAGGGCATCGAGCTCCTCGGGAGAATCGGCAAAACCGATTTCCGAAGAGAGCCAGTTGATGAGTGTACCTACCGAGGCTACCTGCCCTTCCAGCATGTAGGTTACCTTTCCCTGTATGGACCATGCGATAAGAGGAAAAAGGCCCCGGGGCGAAAAGCGCGGTCTGGACCCGACATTAATCGTCACAAAGCTCCCTGATCCCTTGGAGACCTTCACCTCTCCGGGATCAAAACAGCGGTGACCGAAGAGGGCCGCCATCTGGTCGCCCACAAGAGCCTTTACAGGGGCTTGAACCCCAACAAAGACCTCGGGATCCGTGGTACCAAAATCGTCAATGCTGTCCCGTACAGGGGGAAGGATGCTGACGGGAATGTCAAAAAGCCAGCAGAACAGGCGGTTCCACTTGAGCTTGAACGGATTGTAGAGTCCGGTGGCCGCCGCATTTGAGGTATCCGTAACCCATTGCCGTCCTCCGCTCATACGATAGAGAAGCCAGGTATCCAGGGTTCCGAAGCGCAGGCTTCCGTCCCTGCAGGCTTCCCGGATGGCGGGGTTCCGGTCAAGAAGTGCCTTCAGCCGGCAGGAAACATGGACAGTGGTAAAACGCAACATGGAAGCGGTACGAAGAAAGGCATTTCCGGAAATCCGCCCGGCAATACCCGCGGCCAGACGGATTATCCGCCAGACCAGAGACCGGTTCATGCCGGCAGCCGTTTCCATCGAACGCACATCCGACCAGGAGATCAGCTTTGTTACAGGTTTTCCGGTACCTTCCTCCCACAGGCAAAAGGTGGCCCGCTGCACGGTCACCGCAACCGCATCCGGCTGCCCCAGATCAGGATGCTCCCGGAAAAGACCTTCTGTTGCTTCCAGAACGATAGTCCAGACGGTTTCCGGGTCAAACTCAACCGCTCCGTCAGGGCCCGGCAGGGGAGAGAGCTTCCGGCGGAACATGGCGAAGGCCTGGCCGTCGGTATTCACTGCGGTGGCCCGAATACCGGAACCTCCTGCATCAATTGTCAGAATCCAGCGGAAATCCCGCCTGGAGTCGGTACTGTCCATTCCGCAATAATAGCAGAGCCCTGCAAGGCGGGCAATTGTCATTTTTCATACCTTTTGATTTGCCTTCGGGAATCCCAAAAGCTACAATCAGAAAAGAGGTTAAACATGAGCCACGAGAAAATCCCCCTTGGAATAAGTACCTGCCTGCTTGGATACAATGTCCGCTACAACGGCGGTCACAAGAAGGACCGTTTCATTCTGCAGACCCTGGGAGACTATTTTGACTATGTTCCCGTATGTCCCGAGGTGGAGTGCGGAATGCCGATACCCCGGGAATCCATGCGCCTGGAGGGGGAACCCGACGATTACCGGCTCATCACTCATAAGACGAAGGAGGACAAGACAGGGCAAATGATGAGGTGGGGCCGGAAACGGCTCAGGGAACTGGAGGAAAAAGACCTGTGCGGTTATATATTCAAGAGCAAATCCCCGTCCTCCGGTCTTTTCAGGGTGAAGATATACGCTCCGGAGGGACATCATGTCTGGAATACCGGCACCGGGATCTGGGCCGGAATGTTCCGGGACCATTTCCCGCTCCTTCCGCTGGAGGAGGACGGCCGTCTCCATGATCCTGCGCTGCGGGAAAACTTCATCGAAAGGGTCTTTGTTTTTAAACGCTGGAGAGACTTTGCAAAGAAAAAAACCGGCTACGGAGAGCTGGTGGATTTCCATACCCGCCATAAGCTCCTTATCATGAGCCACGATGTCGAGGCGTATCGCAGAATGGGGAAACTGGTGGCGGAAGGTAGAAACCGGAACTTCGATGAGCTTCTTGACGAGTATCTGGGAATGCTGCTGTCGGCAATGACAAAACTGGGGACCATAAGGAAACACATTAACGTTCTTCAGCACATCCTGGGATACTTTAAAAAGCAGCTCAGTTCCGACGAGAAGCAGGAGTTCCTGCAAATTCTGGACCAGTACCGGCAGAGTCATTTTCCCCTGATTGTACCGGTAACCATGCTGAATCATTTTGTACGGAAATACGGGAACGAGTACCTGGAAAAACAGTGGTACCTGAATCCCCACCCCACGGAAATGAAGCTCAGAACCCATGTTTAGCGTGCCGTTCCCCTAGAGTTTCAGCTTTTCCGTGCCCTTGAGTTCGTCCCGCAGATGAAGGGCGAACTGTTTGATGAAGGCGAACTTCCTCCGCATAATCTTGCGTGCCCCCAGGGTGGAAAGGCGCTGCTCCTGTTTCTTGAAGAAACCGTACTCATTTCTTTCCAGAAGCTTCAACACCTGGGCATAATAGTCGTAGCGCTCCCGGTCTGCCTGGTGGGAAATCATGAAAATCGACATGGCCCCAAGTTCATCAAGAATGTCCGAGTCCTTGAGAATGGCATAGGGAAGCTTCTTTTCCTTACCGTCTTTTTTCTGGTGGGTCAGGATAAGAGAAAGAAGGGTTTTTACATTCAGCCTGGCTGTAATGTGGCTTTTGTTCCGACAGAAATTCTCGACAATTCCGGCACCGGTTTTGGCATGCCGTCGCCGGTCATCCAGGGACCCGATATCGTGCATCAGGGCCGCCGCACGGATCATAAGGGCTTCGCTCTCCGACAGGCCCCCTTCCAGCTCGATCAGTTCTTTCGCGTAGGATTCCACCCGCAGGGAATGGGAAACGATATACTGCCAGGAGTCCTTCCAGGGATACCCCCGTTTCTCGGATGTAGACTTTCCCCGCAGGTAAGAGACCAGGAACTCTCTGAACTCCCTGAGTATGGCCTCGCTTTCGTCCTCTTTTACATCCATAGGGCAATGGCTCCCGTAATGCCGAAACTCAGCATGATTACCAGCACCCCAAGGGGTGTCGTTCTCCTGAACCGATCCTCCCCGTCAGGTACGTTCTCCGAAGGAAACAGATCCAGGAGGATCCCGTCTATATCCGAGAAGAAGCTGCGTCGGTGAATCTTCCGTTTATGGCTGTAGAGACTTTCAAAATAGTAGAAACTGCGCCCCAGCAGTCTTCCGAACCTGCCTGGCAGTTTGAGGTCCCGGGAAACGGAAAAGAGGGAAACAAAAACCAGTCCGCTGATGGTGATTCCCTTCGTCAGTCCGGCGATAAGGGCCCCCCGGGTAATATCGAAACCTCCCGGAGAATAGAGTACCTCGCCCCAGGGAGTAAGCAGATTAAAAAGAGCTATGGAAGAGGTCAGGATAATGAAATAAGAGAATTTTATCCTTTTTCCTGCAGCTCTCGCCATCAGGGCAAAAAGGATTACCATGGCAAACCGGGGCAGCAGGCCCTGGATAAACAGAAAGGAGAGAAGAAGCAGCAAACCCCACACAAAGCGATGGCCCGGTTTCACGATGGCGGAGATGTGATCATTCCTGGGCATAGAGCCTCCTCAGCTTGGCGTGCCACCTGGAACGTTCAACAAAACCTTCGGCGATCAGCCCGATAAGCAGTCCGCTGACCGTACCGATGCCAAGAAAAAGGGGAGCTATCATGACGGCATTCTTTCCGAAGATAAAATAGATGGATAGCAGAACCTGCACCGCGTTGCTGGTCAGTGAGCCGACGAGGCTGACCCCCACCAGAGAAAGGAACCTGCCGCTGATGCGGGAAACCGCATACATTACCAGTACACTCGAGTAGGACCCCGCCACGGAAAAGATGAATACGTAGGAGGCGAGGGTTCCGTTTATAAGTCCCTGCCCCGCGACCTTTACCAGGGTCAGAAGCATGAGGTAGGGGAAGGGCAGCAGATGAAGAGAAACCAGTATCGGCAGATTGGCGAGTCCCAGACGCATGAAGGGGATCGGCTTGGGGAACAGATATTCCACCGTCGACAGGAAGAGACACAGGGCCCCCAGGAAGGCGACCAGATCGATCCGTTGTTTGTGCAGATCAGAATGCAAGTCCATCAACCTCTCCCTCCTGTTTTCCTTCTATGCGGACCAGAACCCTGTTCGGCAGACAGGCGATAAAGGTGCCCGGGGCGGATATCTGCCCCGCAGCGATGCAGACCTTCTGGGTACACGGAGAATCACTAACCCATACAGCACCGTCATGTATAAGGACATGGGTATGGCCGAGGGGGCCCTCGACTTCCACCTCGATATCGGCATCCAGGGGGTATACCCAGCTTTCATCTTCTCCTTCAATCCTGACAATCGGAGTCCCGCCGCGATCGCCCAGGGACTGCAGGGTTAAAAGAACAACAAGGATTATGGATACCAGCAATACGATCCAGTCGCCCGGACGCAGGGATAATCGAAACATGGCTTAGACTACCCCGATGGGCGGGTAACTGGTCAAGAGAATACCCGGGTATCCGACAAAGGAAGGGCTATTGAAATCCGGGCTCCCCCGTTTTTCCCCTCATCCGCCCAGATGCGTCCGCCATGAAGCTGCATGATCCTCCTGGCAATGGCAAGCCCCAGCCCGGCTCCGCCGGCTTCCCGGTTACGGCTGGAGTCAAGACGAAAGAAGCGCTGAAAAATCTGCTCCCGGTACTCCTCAGGGATACCCGCCCCTGAGTCATCGACACGCAGTACTGCTTCATTCCCGACTTTTTCAGAATATATATCGATGCGTCCACCGTCGGGAACGACCTTCAGGGCATTGGCGACAAGATTACGGATTACCTGAATGATCTTCTGGGGATCTCCGAAGACTTCCATACCCTCAGTATCCGGGATTTGAATGCTGACCTTCCGGGGAAGAGCCTGTACCAGAAAAGGCTCAGCCGCTTCTCTTGCGAGTTCTTCAAGAGAACAGTTCTGCCGGATAAGCCTGATCTGACCACCCTCTGCAGCAGCGAGTTCCCCCAGCTCACTGATAAGCCGTGACATGAGCTCCGTCTCACGGTAGAGGCTCTCGATCCGTTTCCGGTCGGGGGTATACACTCCTTCAAGGATCATCTCAAGTTCACCCTGCAGCACAGCAACCGGAGTCCGCAGCTCGTGAGCTGAATCACTGATAATCCGCCGCTTCCACTCTTCCGAGGATTCAAGGGAGGAAGCCATGGTGTTGAACTGATCGATAAGCTCGCCGAGTTCATCGGATCTATGGATGTTGATTCTGGCATGCAGATTACCTTGGGCAATGGACCTGGAAGCAGCCGCCAGGGCTTCCACCGGGGATGCAATTCGCCGGAACAGCACGGCTCCGAGAAAAACCGCCACAATTGCAACAGACAGGGAGGATACGAGGACCGAGCGGACCACGAGTCCAAGAAACTCGTTATCCCGGTCATCCAGGGCGGGTACAATCATGCTGCCGACAAAGACCCTTCCCACCGTCCGGCTGCCAATCATAACCGGAGTGCCGTGCTGAATCTCAAAATCCTGTATATCCCTGGTGGTAAAAAAACCGTGGGTATCAGCGTATACCTGTCCATCCTCTCCCAGCACCAGCACCGGCGGGACCATTCGGGGCATCATCCTGGAATGATCCATCATTCTGCGGCTTGGGGGCATCCCGTATCCGGAGGGCAGACGGAGGATCTCCGAAATTCCGATCAATGTGCCGTTCTGACGATAATAATCTTCCGCAAGCAGGGCCATCTGATCCGCCAGCAGCTTATCCTCCTGCCGCACCATGCGGGTATACGCCTTGTGGGTGGAAAAGGCGACGATGGCAATATTGACGGCGGCACCGAGAAAAATAATCAGGGCGAAGAAGGCCAGAAAGGTATAGAAGAGTCTATGCTTCATTGATCCCGGCCCCCGGAAGTTCGTTGGAAATTTCCAGCTTGTAGCCGACTCCCCATACTGTCTGAATATAACGTGGATGTCGTGAATCCGGCTCCAGGACCTTTCTCAAGTTTTTTATATGCACATCAATGGTCCGTTCATAGCCCTCCCAGGGATCATCCTGGATTATTCTCAGTAGATCCATTCGGGTAAACACCCGTCCAGGAGATTCAAGCATGCCTTTCAGCAGATCAAACTGGAGAGAGGTCAAATCCACCCGTTTTCCGTCGACATCTACACGGCGAGATTCAGGATCCACCTGCAGACCATGATACATCAGGGGTGCGTTCTTCCCGTTCCCTGCACGGACCTCGGCCATTCCTACCCTGCGTAGTTGTGCCCGTACCCTTGCGGCTAGTTCCTTGAAACTGAAGGGTTTTGTAACATAATCATCAGCGCCGGTATCCAGTCCAATGAGCTTGTCCTGTTCCTCTACCCTGGCGGTCAGAATGATGATCGGGATAGAGGACAACTCCCGGATGCGTCGGGTAACGTCTATTCCGTCCATCCTGGGCATCATTACATCAAGTATGGCTATATCGGGCCCTTCCCTGTGGAAGAGTTTCATGGCTTCCACCCCGTCGAAGGCAGAAACCACGCGATACCCCAGGGATGCAAAATAATCGAGCATCATGCGGTTGAGTTTTTTCTCGTCCTCCGCCACCAGGATACAGGCATTTTCCTCCACACGTGTCCTCCTGCTTTTTATTATATAACGCAGATATGAACAAAATGTGAAGGACAAACCCGGAGAAGACGATCAGGCGTCGCGTACAGTATCCCAGTCAATCTCCGCGGAATAGCCAAGGCGATGAACAATTTCTTTTATCCGTTCCAGCGAACCCGCATTGCCGCCATAGCTCACGGATATTTCACCTTTACTTGCGTCAACATTGACATCTGCAACACCCTGAACCTTTCGGCCGGCATGTTCTATGGTAAAAACACAGGAAGCGCAGGTAGCACCGCTCAGTTTGAGTTTAGCCTGCTTGGTGTTGGTTCGTTCCAGATCGTTTTTCATATGATTAAAATACTAAGATTTATCTCCAGTGAAAACACTCTTTTTTCGAATTACACCTCTGCGGATTCTGCGCAGTTATTCCTCCCACATTCACGCCCTACGCCAGGATAACCTACACATACTGAGGCACAGGTACCCGAACCACGCAGCGGGCGCTGAAAAGAGAAGGCATAGCTGTCGCAGCACAGGTGATCAGCCCGGTTTATACCTCTGCGAACTCTGCGCGGACATTCTTTCTCGTTCACACGCTATCCGAACTATCCAATGCTTCATGAGTCACAGGCACCGGAACCACGCAGAGGACGCTGAGAGGAGAAGGCATAGCTTTCGCAGCGCAGGTGATCAGCCCGGTTTATACCTCTGCGGATTCTTCGCGAACATTTCTCCTCCTTTTCACACTACACTACAATAACCAACGCTTCATGAGGCACAGGTACCCGAACCACGCAGCGGGCGCTGAGAAAAGGGGGCACAGCTGTCGCAGCGCAAGTGATCAGCCCGGTTTATACCTCTGCGAACTCTGCGCGGACATTCTTTCTCGTTCACACGCTATCCGGACTATCCAACGCTTCATGAGTCACAGGTACCGGAAAATCCACGCAGAGGACGCTGAGAAGAGGGGGCACAGCTGTCGCAGCGCAGGTGATCAGCCCGGTTTATACCTCTGCGAACTCTGCGCGGACATCCCTCCTCCTTTTCACACTACACTACAATAACCAACGCTTCATGAGGCACAGGCACCGGAACCACGCAGAGGACGCTGAGAAGAGAAGGCATAGCTGTCGCAGCACAGGTGATCAGCCCTACGTATACCACGATACCTTTGGCTATTTTTCCCGTTTTGTGTATATTATCCCTGCATTCACAGAAACTACCGGGAGCAGACCTGTCATGATTCATCCTAAACAAGCCGAACTTGCCCGTCTTCTTGTTACCCACTCCGTTGCACTGAAAAAAGGGGAGAAATGCCTGATCCAGAGCCATGACGTCCCGGAGGAGATGATCGAAGCCCTTATAAACGAAATCTACGAAGTCGGAGCCTATCCTGTGCTCGATTATCGCCGCGCGCGGCTGCAACGGGCACTGCTTAAAGGCGCATCCGTGGAGAGCCTTACAAATCTCGCGGAGATAGAAGCCTTCCGCATGAAAAAGATGGACGCTTTTATCGGTATCCGGGGTTACGACAATCCCAGGGAAACCGGCGATCTCCCGGAATCCCAGAGCCAGCTTGAAATGACCCACCTGATGAAACCGGTGCATCATGAAATACGGGTTCCCGGAACCAAATGGGTGGTATTGCGCTACCCGACCCCAGGGATGGCCGCCATGGCGCAAACCTCCACCAGCAGCTTTGAGGATTTCTATTTTGCCGTGACTACGCAAGTCGATTATGCTGCAATGGCAAAGGCGATGGAACCGGCCAGGGAGTTCCTGGAGAAAACGAAAAAGGTCCATATCACCGGCCCCGGCACCGACCTCAGGTTCTCCATCGAATCAATTCCGGTTGTTCCCTGCTTCGGGGAACGGAATATTCCCGACGGTGAAATCTATACCGCGCCGGTACGGGACACTGTCGAGGGGACAATCAGTTATAACGCGCCTTCCAGCTTTTTCGGTCACACCTACCAAAACATCCGATTCAGTTTTGAAAAGGGAAGGATTATCGAGGCCGCTTCCGACGATACCGGCAAGCTGAACGCCATACTCGATACCGATGAAGGCTCCCGGTATATCGGTGAATTCGCCCTGGGCTGTAATCCCCGGATTCTGGAACCGATGGACGAAACGCTCTTCGATGAAAAGATCGCCGGTTCCTTTCATTTTACGCCGGGAAACGCGTATACAGAAGCGGACAACGGAAACCGCAGCGCCATCCACTGGGACCTGGTCTGCATTCAGCGCCCGGAGTACGGGGGAGGAGAGATCAGCATGGACGGTCAGCTCATCCGCAAGGACGGGATTTTCGTCCACCCCGCCTTTGAAGCTTTGAATCCAAAGCACCTGACCCGCTGAGAACAGGACAATACCGGAGGTTCAGCATGATTCCGGAGATACCCGCCCATTATCTCAGGATTCTCGGACTTCCGGATAATCCCGACAGTGCCGACATTAAGCGGGCTTATCATCAGGCGGCCAGATCCAACCACCCTGACCTGTTTCCGGACAGTGAGCATCAAAAACAGGAACTCGCCATGATGCGTATCAACGAAGCATACATGGCGCTTACAGCCCTGTTTTACATCAGGGGGCAGGCTGAAAGCAAACCGTCCTCCAATTCCCCTCCGGCGGCAGCCCCTCCTTCACCGGAAGAAAAACTCCCCGGCCCCTTGAAGAATCCCGATTACGTATACTACAAACGGGGCATTGAAAACTACAGAGCCGGACAGCGCAGATTTTTCGACCGGAAAAATGCCGCCGGAAGACCGCAGCACTTCGTCCCTGACAGTCAGCTCCTCAATCTCGCCATATCTGCACTGCGTCATTTTCAAAAATCTTATGCCTGTTTTTACCAGGTTGTTTCAGAATATCCCGACAGCATCTGGGTACGGGACAGCAAATTCCACCTTTGGCGCCTCGAACAGTACAACCGTGTTTACACCCGGATCTGCAGACAGCTTGCTTCACGAGTTGCGGCGAAGCAGGAACAGCAGGGAGATCCGGGACTTGCAGAACCCTTCACGGAGGGATAAGCTGTCCCGTAAATGAACAGACAGTACCCCCAATTCATGTATCTCTCTTCGGAATTCCGGGACCCCGAAACAGCCAGATACCATATTCTTCCGGTCCCCTTCGATGCAACCAGTACCTTCCGCAAGGGGGCGGATCTTGGTCCTTCCACCCTGCTGGAAGTCTCCAATCAACTGGAAGAATACGACATTGAAACCGGCAGCATCCCCTGCAGAGCGGGCATTTATGTAGAAGAACCTGTCTCCGCCCAGGAGCCGGAGGAGCTCCCGGACAGGGTACAGCAACGTACCCGCAGAATCCTGGAGGCCGGAAAAATCCCCATTATCCTTGGAGGAGAGCACAGCGTCAGTGTCGGATCGGCCTGGGCTGCGGCAGAATACTTCGACGATCTGACGGTTGTGCAGCTTGATGCCCACAGTGATCTGCGGCAGAGCTATCACGGCTCGCCTTTCAACCACGCCTGCGTCATGGCCCGAATCCGTGAGAAGAGTCCGATTCTTCAGGCCGGAATCCGCAGCATGGACATCTCTGAGCTTGAGTTTGTCGACCCGGACCGCATATTCTACGCCCATCAGATACATGAAGATCCGGAATGGATTTCGAGGCTCTGTTCCAGACTCAGTGCCCGTACATATCTGACCATCGACCTGGACGCCTTTGACCCGTCGATTCTTCCTTCCACCGGCACACCTCAGCCCGGAGGTCTGGACTGGTATACCGTACTCAGGCTGATACGATGCATTGCAGAAAAAAGCCGGCTGGTCGGGTTCGATATCGTCGAACTCTGCCCCGACGGAAGCCACGCATCTCCCATGCTGGCGGCAACGCTTCTATATAAAACAATCGCCTACATCGAGACTGCAGCAGAGAAATGAGTATACGAATCCTCGCCTGCGGAGTCTTTCGTACAGACCTGAAAAAAATCCTGGGGACGAATCAATCCGATATTGCGATAAGCTTTCTCGAGGGGGGGCTTCACAGCGAACCGAACAAACTGAGGGAAGCCCTGCAGAGAGCCATCGATGAAGAGCATGCAGCCTCCAGGATAATCCTGCTCTACGGCCTCTGCGGTACCGGTACTTCCGGACTGCATGCCCGCAGTATCCCGCTGATCATTCCCCGGGTACACGACTGTATCAGCCTCTTCCTGGGTTCTTCCGCCGCATATACCAGGCAGTTCCGCCACATTCCGGGTACCTACTATATCTCCGCGGGATGGTATGAGGAACAGGTCCAGCCCAGGGGATCAAAACCCGGCGGGGACGACAGGGACCCTTCCCAGGAGGCCATCAGGCTCGATATTTCCCGGGATAAACCGGAAGACCTGGTGGAGAAATACGGTCGGGAAAATGCCGAAGCTATACTCGATGTAACTCACTCCTGGAAAAAAAACTACAAGCGGGCTGTTTTTATCGATACCGGAAGCGGAGACCGGGATAAATACCGCAAGCATGTCCAGACTATAGGTCAAAAGTTCAATTGGAAGACCGAAACCATCGCCGGTTCCACCAGGCTCATGGAAAGAGCCCTGAAGGCAGAGACAGGCGATGATGAGATCCTTGTCGTTGAACCCGGTGAGCTTACCTATTTCGATGTTGCCGCGGGCAGACTGAACGCCGGAAAACCTGAAGAGGCGGGCCTCGGTTACTCCCCGCAGCGTCGCAGCTGGACTATCCCGGGCAGCCGAGGAACAAGCCACCGGCAGCGACGAATCGGTCTCGGCATCGACGCCGGAGGAACGTACACAGACGCGGTACTCTTCGATCTGCAGACGGAATCGGTACTGGCAAAAACCAAGGCCCTTACGACACCCTGGGATTATACCGAGGGTATCGACAAGGCTCTGGAGCAGCTTCCTGCAGAGACCCTTATCCGAACGGAGATAGTCTCGGTATCCACGACCCTTGCCACAAACGCCATCGTGGAAAACAACCGGCAGGCTGTAGGACTGCTGTTAATGCCCCTGTCCGATTCCGTGGCCGAAGAGATAGAACACCGCCCCCTGCAGCTGATACGCGGGAGGGTTAACATCTCCGGAGAGGTACAGGAAGAGATCGACGAGACGGAGATACGAAAAACAGCCCGGGAGATGGTGCGGAACCACGGGGTACGGGCCTTCGCGGTCTCAGGGTACGGCGGAACCGTCAACCCGGTGCATGAAAAGACTGTCGCCGGAATTCTGAGGGATGAGACAGGACTCATGGTCTGTGCGGGACATGAATTATCGGGTCAGCTGGATTTTACCGTCCGGGCTGCGACCGCAGTGCTGAATGCCGGCATCATTCCCCACCTGGAGACCTTCTTTCATGCCGTTGAAGACCGGCTCAGGTTCCGCCATATCGACGCACCGGTCCTCTTCGTACGGGGCGATGGTTTCCTCATGAATGCCTCCTATGCCATGGAACACCCTATAGAAACGGCACTCTCCGGACCCGCCGCGAGCATAGCAGGTGCGCGATACCTTACCGGCTGCGACGAAGCCTGTATTATCGATGTGGGGGGAACAACTTCTGACATCGCCTATGTGGAAAACGGCTCCGTGGAGACAGATCCCGACGGTGCCATGATCGGAAATCACCGCACCCATGTGCGGGCCGTCGACATGGTTACCCTGGGTATCGGAGGAGACAGCGAGGTAGTATTCGACAGAGGTGATATCCGGGTCGGTCCCAGGCGGGTAAGCCCCCTCTGCAGGCTCGGCAGGGAGGGTGAGGATCTCCTTAAGAGACTTGCATCCAGGATCGATGATTTCAGCGCCTCCAGCAGCGCTGCCCTGATATGCCGCTTCACGGGAAAACAGCCCCCCTTCCCGCTCAACCGGATGGAGAAGGAGGCCCTGGATTCCCTGATAAACGGTCCTCTGTCCGTGCTGGAACTGGCCGAGAAAATCCTCCTTGGGCACTGGCGCTTTCTCAAACTGGACCGCCTTCTTTCGGTACGCTCCATAGAAATCCTGGGACTCACACCTACAGACCTTCTGCATGTGGAGGAACGGCTTGTCCTGGGTTCAAAGGAATCCGCCCGTCTGGGACTGAAACTCCACGCCCGTCTCTCAGGTCTCCCGGAAGCTGAGTATGCCCGCCTGGTCTGGGGGCAGGCTGAAAGAAGCATCAGTGCCGGAGTCATGGCAAAAATGCTCGAGCTCAGCCCGGGGGATCCCGCCGTAGAGCTTCTTGTAAGCGGTGGTTCCAGGCGGGTCAGGCTTTCAGCGAAGCCGGCGGCACCGCTTGTCGGACTGGGTGCGGCGGCCCCCTTTCTGCTGGGAGGAATCCAGCGCAGCCTTGATCAGGAAGCTCTGATTCCGGAGAATGCCGATGTGGCCAACGCGATCGGGGCGGTGACTTCATCGGTGCAGGCTCTGGCAAGGGCTTCAATAGTCCCCGCCGCGCCTGAAGGCTATCGTCTTACCGGTACCGATGATACGATCTATTCGGAATTAAGCCAGGCGGAAAGCGTTCTGGAAGCACGGCTTCTGGAGCAGGTCCGCCGGAGGGCATTCGCGGCAGGGACCAGCGAAACAGAGGTCAGACTTTCGGTATGGGACAGGGTAGCCCGCAGTGCGACGGGTGAACCTATTCTGCTTGAACGCTGCATGGAAGCGGAGATACGAGGCTTACCGGACAACTTTTAGAGCTGCCGTATCCGGACATTTCTGTACAGGGAGGATAAGCGTGCGCAATGGATGTCAGTTAATTACCTATCCCGACTCCATGGGGGGCAGTATCGCCTCGCTGAAGCATGGAATCGAGAAGTATTTTTCCCGTGCTATAACGGGGGTCCATATTCTCCCCTTCTACCCGTCTTCCGGCGACCGGGGCTTTTCTCCCCTGGGATATGACACGGTGGATCCCTCCTTTGGATCCTGGGACGATATCCGGGGCATAAAAGAGATGGGCCTGGACCTGACTGTCGACTTCATGATCAATCACTTGTCCCGCCGGTCTGCCCAGTTTCAGGACTTTCTGCGCCGGGGTAAGGATTCTCCCTTCAGGGATTTCTTTATACGCTACAGCAGTTTCTGGCCGGGAGGGGAGCCGACGGATGAAGACCTGGCAAAAATATACACCCGCAAACCCCGTCCCCCCTACGTGGAAGAACAGCTTTCCGACGGAACAGCGGAAAAAATCTGGTGTACCTTCGATACAGAACAGATCGATCTGAACCTCGATTCCCCGTCGACACGAAATTTCGTGCAGGACTCCATGATGTCACTCTGCCGCCGGGGTGCCGACTGTATCCGCCTGGACGCCTTCGCCTACGGAATCAAGCGCCCGGGGACCAGCTGCTTCTTTGTCGAACCCGATGTCTGGGACCTGCTGAGCTGGTGCGACAGCATCGCCGCCGAATCCGGAGCTGTGGTGCTTCCGGAGATCCACGAGCACCACGGCATCCAGCTGAAGCTCGCACAGCACGGCTACCTGGTTTATGACTTTGCACTTCCCATGCTCATTCTCCAGGCCATCTACGACGGCAGCAGCCGTAATCTCAGGAACTGGCTGTCGATCTGTCCCCGCAGGCAGATCACGACCCTCGATACCCACGACGGTATCGGTGTTGTTGATGTCCGGGACCTTATGACCGACAAAGAGATTGAAGATACCAGGGACAACCTCTATTCCCGGGGGGCGAATGTAAAACGCATCTACAATACTCCGAAGTACAACAATCTGGATATTTACCAGATCAACTGTACCTACTATTCAGCCCTGGGAGACGATGACGAGGCCTATCTTCTGGCCAGGGCGGTTCAGTTCTTCGCACCGGGAATCCCCCAGGTCTACTACGTGGGGCTCCTTGCGGGCAGAAACGATATAACCCTTCTGGAGAAGACAAAAAACGGAAGGGATATAAACCGCCACAGCTACAGTCTCGAAGAGATCGACTCAGAACTCGGGCGGCCGGTGGTGAAGAGGCTGCTGCGCCTCATGGAGTTCCGCAGCTCCCACCCTGCTTTTTCGGGTGTATTTACCTTGAAGGAGAGCAGTCCCTCATCGCTGCATATCGAGTGGCATCATGAAGGCCATTGTGCCTGTCTGAGGGCAGATCTGAATAACCTCTCATTCCGGATCGAAGCCACGGGGAATGCAGGGACAAATCCTTCAGCTCTGGATTTGTAATATCCCCTTGAGAAGATACGGCTGTCCAGGCGTTCCGCTTTCTACTTCCCTTCAGGCAGACTTTGAGGCCGGATCAAGGGGAAAAACAATACGGAAAACCGCACCCGGCTCACTCCTGTACTCCAGAGATCCGTGAAGCTGCAGGACCAGCTCCCTGACCAGAACCAGACCAAGGGAACTTCTCTTTCCTGAAGCTTCATCAGAAGGCAGACCGACACCATTGTCCCCGATGGTCAGGGCTATGGAGTTGTCGGGATTTTCCTTCATCTCTATCCATATGTTCCTCTCCTTCCGACCGCGAAAGGCATGCTTCATGGAGTTGGTAAGAAGTTCGTTGATAATAAGACCGCAGGGAACAGCGGTTTCAATACTGAGAGCGACAGAAGCAATATCGGCGACGAAATGAATACCCGCCGTATCCTGATCGAAGGATTGAAGAAGATACTGTGACAGGGACTCGACATAACGGGAGAAATCTATCCGGGAAAAATCATCACTCATGTACAGCTGCTCATGGATCAGTCCCATGGACTGGATTCTCTGCTGCCCGGCCTGAAATACATCCTTCATGATCCGGTCATCTATACTGTCCTCCTGGAGGCTCAGCATGCTGGAAATAATCTGCATATTGTTCTTGACCCTGTGATGGATCTCCCTGAGAAGCACCTCTTTTTCCCGCAGAGAGGATACTATCTGTTCCCGGGCCATTTTTTGTTCTGAAATATCACTGACAAGATTCATGATTCCGTATACGTCTCCTGAAGAGTCCACCAGAGGAGCGACGGAAACATTTACCCAGATACGCGTTCCGTCCTTACGGAGGCTCTGAAATTCCCTGTTAATGACCTTGTCCTTACCCTCTACAATCTCCCGGAAAAAGATTTTATACGACCCGAGTTCCCCGGGGGGAATAACAGGCAGCTCCTTACCGAGGACCTCGCCGCTTTTCCATCCGTAGATGGATTCAGCCGCCTTGCTCCAGAGTTCAATAATCCCCTCTCTGTTCTGCAGAACAACAGCAATTGGAGAGTGATCGATAAGGACCTGCATTCTCGTATTTGCTTCACGCAGACTGACCTCGTTTCTCCGTATCTCCTGGATGCGGTTCTCAAGACGCCGGAGAACCAGATTCAACTGCTCCGTCATACTGTTGAAAGCCGCGGCAAGCAGGGAAACCTCCCGGGGGCCATGGAGATCGGCACGAAGATCTTCTTCACCCCCGGATATCCTCGTTACCATGCCGGTCAGGTGATCGAGAGGTACAGTTATCCGCCGGGACAGGAGAATACCGATGAGTACTGCAGTAAGGGCGGCAAGAATGATTATTCCCGCAGAAAAGAGAACCTGTCGGAGAATAGGAGAGAAGGAGCGGTCCCAGGGGATCTCCGTTACCACCGCCCAGTCAGTGGCTGTAACCGGATAATATTTTCCCACCACGGGTACACCGTTTATTCCGATATAGCGTTCATCCGTCCCCGTCTGATCTTCTCCGTAACGCAGAAAATCCGCGACAATCGGCAGTCCCGACACATTCTCCGCGGCCAGTGCTCGCGTAAGATCAGGATGGGCCAGGAGCCGGCCTTTGGAATCGACGATATAGGCGTAGCCCCCGTTTTCAATTAGAACCTGCCCGATAAATTCCCACATGAATCTGAGACTGAGTTCCGCTACCAGAACGCCCTGAAAATCACCGAACACATCAAATACCGGAACGGCTGCAGCCACATGGGGTTCGTTGGTACTCCGGTCAATATGGACCTCCCCTACCAGGGACTCCCGGAGGTTCATCAGATTCTTCCCCTGGGCCTGCAGATACTCCGTCAGATGCTGTGAACCTGTACTGTCAAGGAGAGAAAATCTACCCTCCAGGTTTCCCTCCCGGTCAAGAAATGCCGCCTGCTGAAGGGCCTCCACATGGCCCAGCAGGCGAGAGAGCATTTCCACCTGATCCTGTACCGACAGGGAAGCAATGTCAGCTATCCATGCTGTATTTTTCAGGATCTGCAAACGGGTGCTGATAAAACCATCAAATCTCAAGGCTGTTTTTTCCGCGATTATCTGAATATTCGCGGATACATATTTCAACTGGCGCCGATAGCTTGCTACCGTCAGTATGGTTCCCGGAACAACAAGGAAAAAAAGCATCAGATACAGAAAAGACCTGGAAAGGATTCCCGAGACTGATTGATTGCTCCCTTTGCCCATTGATAATCCCGTCATCGCAGTATCTGGTCGGCAATATTCAAAAGCACCTGGGGAAGGACCAGGCCCAGCTCCTGTGCGCGGCGGTAATTAACCAGCAGGGTCATATCCGCCGTGGCCACCGGTATCGTACCGGTATCGGTACCTTTCAGTATTTTATCTGCAATGAGGGCTGCCATTGCACCTGTTTTTTGGAAATCCACGGCGTATGCCAGGACAGCTCCGGATTTCGCCTGGACTGCAGATCCGCCGCTTATGGGTATACTGTGCCGGGCGGCAAACTGGCTCAGCACTTGCCATCCCTGGACCGACTGCGTAATGGAATCAGCTGTAATCAGGATTCCGTCGATGTCGACTTCGCCCTTGTCCCTGTCCTCCAGGTCTGCCGCAAGTTCCTCGACACTGCCTGTCCGTGCCTGGACAAGCTCGATCCCCTCCCGCAGGGCGGCCTTTTCCAGTTCGGGAATAACGGATTTGTTTGCTTCATAATCAGGGTCATAGGCGGTATAGATTCTTTCGGCATTCGGGACCAGCTGTAGAAGGTATTCGAAGCGCTTAACAACCACCTGGGCACTGGGAGCGCGTATCCCCGTGGTATTGCCCCCGGGACAATGAACTGTATCGACAAGGCCGGTACCTTCGATATTCCCGAGGCCGAATACCAGGGGGACAGATCCGTCCAAAGTACTTTTTGCGGCTACGGCGGATCCCGTGGGAAAGGCAAGCACAAGATCGGCTTTTTCGGCTGCAATCCGTTTCAGGATCTCCCGTTCCTGTTCAGATCCGCTTATGCCTTCATGCAGGAAGATGCCGATATTCTTTCCGTCCTCGTAACCCAGCTCCATCATCTTTTCCGTGAAACCCTCGGCTATACCCAGGAAAGACTTCGTGCCGCAGATAATATGAACCTGCGGAATCCGCTCCGGTTCTCTTCCTGTGCATCCTGAAAAAACGAGAACCAGCAGAAAAAGAGTTATGTGACGAGAAAAGCGTCCTTGCTTTTTCATTACCCTTTCCATCGCAGCGTCGAATATGTTTCTACTGAGAACAGGTATTATTTCTCTTTATAAAGTATAGGAGAAGAGATCAGGATTGTCGAATCGGAAAGAGCTTAAGTTACAGAAACAGCCCCTCCCCGGGGATTAAGCATCTAACGCTCAAGCGTGTACTCAATCCGGGGGAGCAGACTATTGAATATAACTCCCGGGCAGAGGGTTTCTTCAGGATTTCTTACCCTTCAGAAACCGGGAAATCTTTTTAAACAGAGAGACTTTGGCGTGTTTTTTCTCCGCCTGGGCCAGTTCGGGGCTTATGGTAAAATTCTCCCCATACTTCTGGCGATAGTATTCCACCCTGTCTTCCAGTGACTGATCACCTTTCCTGGCAAGCTCGGGTTTGATTTTTCTTCCAGGTTTTCGGGGGGGCTGATTTTTTGGCTCCCGCCGCTTCTGCTGTACCGCTTCCTTTTCCGGTCTCTTTCCCCGTCTGGTCCCGCCGGCCGGCTGGGTTCTCTGGGAATCCCGGGGAACTTCCTTTTTGCGGTTCCGCTGTTTTTCAGGTTTGTCCCGGCGCGGATCGTTCCGTTTACCGACCCCGGTCTGTCTGCCGGTTACGGATTCAATATTTTCAGATATCTCCCGGCTCCGATCCCGGTCCCTGTCGCGGCCACGGGAATCCCTCCTTCCGGTCCGCCGTTCCGGACGTTTGTCACCCCGCTTTCGATCTCCCCGCCGGTCATTGCGACGGTCTCCCCGATCTCGCTTCAGGTAATGATCGTGCATGACGTTCATCCCTGCACTCTGGTCCTCCGCCAGCATAGAGGGGTCAAGCTCCGCCACGGGGATCTTCATACCGATAAAGCTTTCAATGGCCGGCAGCCCGTAGACAAAGCGTTCGCAGGCCAGGGTAATGGCCTTTCCTTCCCTGCCGGCCCGGGCCGTCCTGCCTATACGGTGTACGTAGCTTTCAGGATCCTCGGGAACATCATAGTTGATCACCATGTCCAGGTCGTTTATGTGCAGACCCCGGGCGGCCACATCGGTGGCAACCAGGAAACGCAGGTCGCCCTTCTTGATGCGGTTGATGGTGGAAAGCCGCTTTTTCTGGGGCATATCTCCCATGATGTACTCACAGGGAAACCCGTTCAGAGAGAGACGCTTGGCCACCTCCACGGCGGCGAATTTGGTATTGGTAAAGATGATTGCGTTGGCGGGCTGCATGGTTTTAAAGATACCGATGACCATACGTATCTTTTCGTCCCGGGACAGATGATAGATACTCTGGTCGATCTCCTCCACCGTGATGGACTCCGGTTCGATCTCGATATGCATCGGATCCCGCATGTATTCCCAGGCCAGGTTCTGTACCCGTACGCTCATGGTGGCGGAAAAGAGCATGGTCCTGCGTTCATCCAGGGGGGGCAGCATTTTTACAATACGCCTCAGGTCCGGCAGAAAACCCATATCAAAGAGCCGGTCCGCCTCGTCGATTACAACCGCTCCAAAGCCCTTGAAATCCATCTTTTTCTGCTTTCCAAAATCAATCAATCGCCCCGGTGTCCCGACAACGATATCCACACCTTCCCGGAGCATCCGCTCCTGGTCCCCGTAGCCTACACCGCCGTAGAAACTGCCTACCTTGAAATCAAGATGGCTTCCCAGCAGTTTAGCTTCTTCCTCTATCTGCACCACCAGTTCCCGGGTGGGAGCGATAATCAGGGCCTTCTTTTTCTCCACCGAGTCGGTCAAAAACAGATGGTAGATGGAGAGCAGAAAGGCCGCGGTTTTTCCCGTCCCCGTCTGGGACTGGGCCGTCACATCCTTGCCGGCAAAAATCGCCTGAAAACACTGTTCCTGTACAGGCATGCACTCTTCAAAGCCGGCTTCTTGAATACCCTTCTGGATATCCGGATGAAAATCAAAGTCTGTAAATCTCATACTGACCTCACTATAGCATTTTTACCGGCGATACAACAAGATTCAGCCCCTCTCCCCCGGGAAGGGACGAAATGTCCGGGCCAGACCTCCCCCGGAGGTCTCCCGGTAGTCCCGTCCCAGGTCCCTGCCGGTACGATACATGGTCTCCACAACCTGATCAAAACTGACCGAATGGCTGCCGTCGGACTGCAGGGCGTATACGGCTGATTCCACCGCCCGGGCAGCGGCCATGGCATTGCGTTCGATACAGGGAATCTGCACGAGGCCCTGGACGGGATCGCAGGTAAGTCCCAGGTGATGTTCAAGACCCATCTCCGCGGCATATTCAACCTGATTGCGGGTCCCGCCGATAAGGTGGGCTGCGGCGGCCGCCGCCATGGCGCAGGCGGTTCCCACCTCTCCCTGACAGCCGACCTCCGCTCCGGAGATGGAGGCGTTATGCCTCACCAGAATACCGATAAGTCCGGCGACGGCCAGGGCCCGATAGATACGCTCATTGGGCAGCTTGTGGGATTCGGCATAGAATGCCAGGACCGCCGGAACCACCCCGGAGGCACCGCAGGTAGGGGCGGTCACGACGATCCCTCCCGCAGCGTTCTCCTCTGAGACCGCCAGGGCATTTGCAAACAGCCTGCCCAGGTCCCTGGTTATCCCCCTGGCATCCCGCACCCTTGCCATGTACTGGGAGGCCTTCCTGGGCAGTTTCAGGCCCCCCGGAAGGCGACCCTCCGCCAGAAGCCCCCGTTGGATGCTCTTTTTCATTACCTCCCAGACCTGCCTCAGGTGTTCCTCGAGTCCCGGTTCCCGAAGGTAGGCGTAGTTCCAGAGGGGGATCTCCTCACGGGCGCAGTACGTGAGAACCGCCGCCAGACTCTCATGTTCATAGGGACGCGGCGCTTCAGGCAGGCCTGGATACAGGATACTTCCCCCTCCCACGCTGTAGACTTCCCGGCTCCCCAGAAGCTTCTTCCCGGCATCCCGGGCGCTCAGGCGCATTCCGTTGGGATGTTCAGGAAGCTCCTTATCCGGATACCACTGAATCGTGCAGCGTTCCCGACCCAGGACATCCGTGATTGCCTGGTCGGTCAGATGCCCCCTCCCGGTGGCGGCAAGGCTCCCGAAAAGTTCAACGTCAAAGCTTTCCCCGCCGGGGAACTCCTCAAGGAAGCGTTCAGCCGCAGCCGCCGGTCCCAGGGTGTGACTTGAGGAGGGACCACGCCCTGGTTTATAGAGATCGATGATGCCCTTCATGAATGCCATACAGTCCTCGCGTAATACTTACAAATACATAATATTTTATCATAAATAATTAGATTATCATCAATATTCTATTTTTGAATTGACATTTAGCGCAATCATACTCAAAATGAGGATATGCACCTCGATGAACTCAACCGCGCGATTCTCTACCGGCTTCAGGACGGCCGCAGGTCCTTTCGCCGCATAGCCGAAGAGCTCGCGGTTACCGAGAATACGGTGCGTGCAAGGGTCAACCGTATGGTCGAATCGGGAGTCCTGGAAATCCGGGCCCTGGTGGAGCCGGAGGCGGTTCCCGGAGGCCAACTGGCGGTGGTCGGCATTAAACTCGCCACCATGGACCTGGTAAACAAGGGAGAAGAGATCAGCCGTCTCAAGGGGGTTGTCTCCGTAAAGGTCGTAACAGGACGTTTTGACCTGATTATCGAAGTCCTGCTTACCGAAGGATTCGGCCTTCTGGAGTTTTATACCCAGGAGGTATCCCGGGTCCAGGAGATCGATTCCGTCGAGACCTTTATCGTCTACAAAAGCTACAACAGCAAGGTTCCCCTTAATCACAAACCGGAAAAACTTCCCGGACCGGCAGTACTGTCCGGTAAAGAGAGGAATTAATATGGCGCAGTTAAAAAGGACAGCCCTTTTCCCGGCCTATGGGGAAACCGAAGGGGTCAGGCTTATCGATTTCGGCGGATGGGAGCTTCCGGTTCAGTTTGCAGCGGGAATCCTCGCTGAACACAAAGCAGTACGGAGCAACGCCGGGCTCTTCGACGTCTCCCACATGGGAGAGATTTTCCTGGAAGGAGACGGAGCGGAGGATTACCTGGATCGCCTCGTCACCGGCAGCGTCAGCGCCATGAAGAACGGAACCTGTCTCTACACCATACTCTGCAACACGAGAGGCGGAGCCGTGGACGACCTGCTTGTTTACCGCCTTGGAGAGAAACGCTTCATGCTGGTGGTAAACGCCGCCAATACGGAAAAGGACTTTATCTGGATTACAACGGAAAACCCCGCGGCTTCGAAGAAAAGCTCCCACCTCCGTATAGAAAATCAAAGCGCCCAATGGGTGCAGATCGCCCTTCAGGGTCCCAGGGCCCGGGAGTACCTGCAGGAGCTTGTGGATGTTAACCTGGAGGACCTGGCCTTTTACAGTTTCTTCGATGAAGTCTCCCTCGCCGGAGTCCCCACACTGATATCCCGGACAGGTTACACCGGGGAGGACGGCTTCGAGATCTACTGCGAGGCTTCGGAAGGGCCCGGCATATGGCGGACCCTGCTGAACCACGGGGCTGACAGGGGGCTCATTCCCTGTGGACTGGGTGCCAGGGACACCCTGCGTCTGGAGGCTCGGCTCCCCCTCTATGGACATGAACTGACCGAAGACGCCGGCCCCCTGGAGGCGGGACTCAGGGTATTCGTGGATTTTGAAAAGGGTGATTTTATCGGCCGGGCGGCCCTGAAAGAGATGCTCAGGAAGGAGAACTATCGCGTATTGAGGGGAGTCCGGATGATCGACCGGGGCGTTCCCCGTCAGGGATACCGGGTATACAAGGAGGACCACCCTGTCGGCGAGGTAACAAGCGGCGGAAAATCCCCGAGTCTGGACGAGTTTATCGCCCTGGTGCGGGTTCCGAAAGGGAGTCTCAAGACCGGAGAGCAGGTCCGGATCGAAATCAACGGAAAGCGCAAAACCGGGGAGGTAATTTCCACCCCGTTTTATAAAAAGGCCTATGGAGGGAAGCAATGAGTTCGGAAATCAAAAAAGAGCTGAAATACGCGGAAAGCCACGAGTGGGTCCGCGTGGAAGGTACAATTGCCTACGTGGGCATCTCCGATTATGCCCAGGAGAGCCTCGGGGAGATTGTTTTTGTGGAGATACCGGAAGTCGACGATGGGGTCAAAAAAGGAGACGAGGTAACCACCATCGAATCGGTAAAAGCCGCCTCCTCAATATATGCCCCCGTATCCGGAACCATCAGCGAGGTCAACGAGTCCCTGGAGGATGAACCGGAACAGGTAAACCAGGACCCCTACGGGACCTTTCTTTTTGCCATCGACATGAAAGACCCCGGGGAACTCGATTCCCTGATGGATGCAGCGGGTTACGAAAAGTTCCTGGCAGAGCACGAGGATTAGGGAAAAGACCATGTTTGCCTATCTTCCCCATACGGAGACAGAGATCCGCGAAATGCTGGAGCGTACAGGCCTCAGCTCCCTGGACGAGCTCTTCCTGGATATCCCGGAAAAGATCCGGCTCAGGGACGGGATTGATCTGCCCTCCGGAATCGGGGAGTACCAGGTGTTCCGGGAGATGGAATCACTGTCGCAAAAAAATAATATACAGCCGGTTTCCTTTCTCGGCTGCGGCTGTTACGACCATCTCATCCCGGCGGTAATAAAGCACCTGACCAGCCGCTCCGAGTTCCTCACCGCCTATACACCCTATCAGGCGGAGATGTCCCAGGGAATGCTCCAGGCCATTTTCGAATTCCAGAGTCTCATGTGCCGTCTTACAGGACTGGATGTATCCAACGCCTCCCTTTACGACGGCCATACCGCTGCCGCCGAGGCCGCCGCCATGGCGCTGAACAGCGTGAAAAACGGAGACACCATACTCGTTTCCGCCTCCGCCCACCCTTCAACTATCCGGGTTCTCAAGAGCTACTACGCCGACATGGGAATCACCGTGGAGGCTGTCCCCGCGGAGGGAGGTGCAACTTCAATTCAGGAGCTGAAGGAAAGGCTCAGGCCCGGGGTCGCCGGGGTAATTATCCAGACCCCGAACGTCTATGGCATACTGGAAGACCTGAGCGAAGCAGCGGATGCAATAAAGGCCGCCGGCTCCATGCTGATTATCAGTGCCAACCCCCTCAGTCTTGGTATCTGCCGCTCACCGGGAGAATGGGGAGCCGACATAGCCGTGGGGGACTGTCAGCCCCTCGGGCTGCCCCCCGGTTTCGGCGGCCCCTCGGCAGGATACATTGCCGCGAGAGAGAAGCTCCTCAGGAAGCTCCCCGGTCGTATATCCGGGATGACCCTCGACCGGGAGGGGCGCCGGGGTTTTGTCCTGACTCTTCAGGCCCGGGAGCAGCACATCAAACGACAGCGCGCCACCTCAAACATCTGTTCCAACCAGGCCCTGGCTGCACTGGGAGCGACAGTCTACCTGAGCAGCCTCGGCGAAGAGGGGCTGAAGGAGGTGGCCCTGCGGAACCTGAACAATGCCGCCTATGCCTTCAAGGAGCTTACTTCCATTCCCGGTGTCGAAGCGGCGTTTGATGGAAACTTCTTCAACGAGTTCACACTGGATTTACCCCGTGACGCCGGAGTAGTTGTCACCGATCTGGCGCAGAGGGGCTACTTCGCCGGAGTACCGGAGAAGCGCCTCTATCCGGAAGCAGAGCCCAAGCGCCTGATTGTCGCGGTAACCGAGAAGCGCGACAGAGAAGAAATCGACGCTTTTGTCCGTGCCATGAAGGAGGCCCTGACATGAACAGTGAATATCCCCTTCTTTTTGAACGCTCCCGTCCCGGACGAAGGGCCTATATCCTGCCGGAAACGAAGATTCCCCAGAAGGCTTCCGGGGAACTGCTGCCCCCGGCCCTGCTCAGGGAAAAGCCCGCCGGGCTGCCGGAGCTCTCGGAGGTCGATGTGGTCCGCCACTTTACCGGTCTTTCCAGGCGCAACTTCGGCGTCGACCTGGGTTTCTACCCTCTGGGATCCTGTACCATGAAGTATAATCCGAAGATCAACGAGGATATCGCCGCCCTTCCCGGTTTCAGCGCCCTTCATCCCCTGGTTCCCGAATCAGCGGCCCAGGGAAGCCTGGAACTCATGCACCGTCTGCTGGAAAATTTGGCGGAGATAACCGGGATGGACACCGGCACCCTGCAGCCCTTTGCCGGTGCCCAGGGTGAATATACCGGGATGAAGCTCTTTCGAGCCTTCTTCAAGCATCGGGGAGAGCACGCTCGCACCAAGGTGCTGGTACCGGACTCCTCCCACGGAACAAACCCGGCCTCCGCGCATATCGCAGGCTTTGACGTAGTGGAAGTTCCCTCCAACAGGGCCGGACGGATATCCCTGGAGGCTGTAAAGGAGCATCTGGACGAAAACCTTGCGGGGATCATGCTGACCAACCCCAACACCCTGGGACTCTTTGAAACTGAGATCCTCGAAATAGCTGCGGCGGTACATGATGCGGGAGGACTCCTCTACTACGACGGCGCCAACCTGAACGCCATTACCGGACAGTGCCGTCCCGGGGACATGGGCTTCGATGTGGTGCATCTGAATCTGCACAAGACCTTTTCCACTCCCCACGGCGGCGGAGGACCGGGGGCAGGCCCGGTGCTGGTGAAGAAGCGCCTGAAAGCCTTCCTTCCCGGCCCCCTGATCGTGAAAGAAGGAGACCGCTATACCTTCAGGGATCAGGGTCCCGAAAGCATGGGACCCGTGGCGGGCTTCTACGGTAACGTGGGAATAATGATAAGGGCGGCTGCTTACATTCGAAGCATGGGCGCCGACGGGCTCTCCCTGGCGGCAAAACTGGCGGTGCTGAACGCGAATTATCTCCGGGTCTCCCTTTCTGAAAGCCTGGAAATTCCCTATGACTCCCTCTGCAAGCATGAGTTCGTACTCTCCGCCCGCAGACTCAAGGAAGAGTACGGTATTACCGCCACAGACATAGCCAAGGGCCTAATCGACAGGGGTATTCATCCGCCGACGGTATATTTTCCCCTGATCGTGCATGAAGCCCTGATGGTGGAGCCCACGGAAACCGAAAACAGGGAAACCCTTGACCATTTCGTGGAGGTAATTCAGGACCTGGTCAGGACCGCCGCAGAGGCGCCTGACCAGCTAAAGGGAGCGCCCCGGACCACCCCCGTGGGCCGCCTGGACGAGGTCCTGGCGGCGCGAAAACCGAAGGTCAGCTGGACCTAGCCGACAGTCTCCGGGTATACGGCCAGGGTACTGTAGCCTGTACCCCTGCGACGGACCCGGATCTGCACGGGGACCCTCTCCTTCAAGGTATCCACATGGGAGATTATACCCACCAGCTTGCCCGAAGAGCGCAGGGTCTCCAGGGCGGCCAGTACGGTCTCCAGGGTCTCCGAGTCCAGGGTCCCGAAACCTTCATCAAGAAAGAGTGAATCGATCCTGGTCTTCCGGCCCGCCAGCTCGGACAGTCCCAGGGCCAGGCTCAGACTCGCAAGAAAGGTTTCCCCCCCGGAGAGGGTCTCCACCGGCCGTACTGCGTCGGCCTGCCAGGTATCTACAATAAAGAGAGACAGCTCCTCACCTCCGTCCCGTTGCAGCCGGTAACGTCCGGAAAAACGGTCCAGATGCCGGTTTGCCAGGGAGACGAGGTAATCCAAGGTAAGTCCCTGGGCAAAGCGGCGGAAGGCATCCCCCGAAGCGGAACCGATCAGCCCCTTGAGCCGCCACCATATCTGGTATTCTTTGCGCTGATCTTCCTGTTCTTTGAGCAGCCTTTCCCGATGCTCCCGGTTCTCCCTGTCAGCGGCAATTCTGCTCTGACAGCCAAAAAGCTCTTTCTGGGCCGCTGCATATTCTTCGTCAGCATCCGCCAGTTCCTTCTCCACCCTGGTACTGTCCCGAAGTTCCCCGGGAATCTCTTGAAGCTCCCGGGTCAGTTCCTCCCGACGCTGCTCGAGGCTCATACTGGAGGCAGCCCACTCTTCAACGGCTTCCCGGCGTGCTTGCGCATCCTCCAGATAGGATGAGCGGAAATCATCAGTATCCGAAAAACCGGCGGCAAGAGCCCGTCGGGACAGATCCCTCTGCAGATTTTCCCGCTCCTGCCGCTTCCCTTCGAAAAGACTTTCCGCTGTTTCAAGGCGACCCTGAAAAACCGCCCGTTTTTCCTTGCCCGAATTCACCCTGTTCTGCAGGGCTTCCAGCTCATCCTCAAGGTCCCGGACCTTCTGTTCCTTCAGCTGCAGGAGGTCCTGTACGGACTGGCCGCCGGTCAGTTCCATCAGGCTTCCGCTGATCTCAGATACCTGTTTCTGAAGCTCATCCCTCCGGGCGGAAAGTTTATCCAGTTCCTGCCGGCGTTCCGCGAGATCCAGGCTGTACTGCTCAAGTTTTTCCGAACTGCTCCGCTCCTCGGAAACAATCTCCTCCAGCTTCCCGCAGGACTTGCGGTAATCATCCAGGCTTTTTACAGCCAGCTCCCGGAGATTCTCCATATCCCCGGATAAACCGGCCTTCCGGGCGATTTGCAGAATCCAGGCTGCGGTCTCTTCCAGTCCATCTTCTTTCCGACGGAGAGACTCCAGATGGCCCCGGATCCGTTCTTCCACCACCGCTGCCCGATTCCCGGTTCGCGCCTGTTCCTCCCTGGCGGCTTCTTCCTGCTCCAGGAGCTGATCCAGACGAAGCCGAAGTTCGTCCCGCTTTTTTTCAATGCCCAGGGACCTGGCATGCCTCTCGGAGAGATCAGCCCTCCTCCGATCCAGATCCTCAAGGATGGCGGAAGAACAGTCCTGATCTGCCAGTCGTGTGGAAAGTCCGCGTATTTCAGCATCCAGGGCGGAGGCTTTTTCCCGCTGAGAATCCCTGCTGCCCCGGAGAGTTGCAAGCCGGATCAGGGTATCGCGATACCGTTCCTCAGCTGCGGAAAAGTCAATGGCCTCTTCCGGGGCTTCACCGGAAAAGAGCTCCTTCTGCCGGACCCCGGGATGTTCCCTGGAACCGCATACAGGACAAGGGCTTCCTTTTTTCAGCCCCTCCTTCAAGCTCTGTGCCGCCTGGTGCAGATGCCATTCTTCGCCCTGATCCCGGTGAACACGGGCCGTTTCTGAATCCTGACGGGCGGTTTCAATCTCTTTTTCCAGGTTTTCAAGATGCCGGTGAACCTGAAGAAGCTCTTCCCTGAGGCTTTCCCGGCGTTCAGCCCAGGGGACGAGGGCCTTCAGTTCTCCAAGCCGGAGATCGAGTTCCGATAATTCACTTCTCAAAGCCCCGGAGCTTCCTGTATCTGCGAGGTCCTGTTCGAGTTCCGAAAGCTCTTTTCTGAGAGCGCTGAGCTCGGGAAGAGACGCTGCCTCCGTTATACCGGTAAGTGTCCCCTGTTCCCTTCGAAGAAGTTCAATCTCGTCATTCAGCTCTTGAATATCCTGGTTAAAGGTTTTCCATTCGGACAGGCGCGTAAAGAAGAGTTCCCGATTCAGGGAGAGTTCATACAGTCCGCTGTTGTCTGCGGCTGCTTCAAGCTTCTGTTTATCCAGCTTCAGACCGGAAAGCCTGTCTTCAAGCTCTTCGATAATCTCAAGGTTTCGGGATAGCTGCTTCTGCAGGTGCTGGATGCGTTCCTCCTCATCGGCCAGGCGTGCCTTCCGTTCGGACAACAGGGCTTCCAGCTTTTCCGCTTCTCCCTTTTTTTCCCGGATATCGGATAATTGCGCGCGGGAAATCTTCAGGGATTCCCGGAGATCCCCCATGCCGGATTCAAGATCCAGGATTTCAGTAGTAAGCAGTTCCAGGGACGAATTGATCTCCCGGATATCCGCAGCGGCTCCGGAAAGTTCGTCCTTTAGAAGATCAAAGCGGCGTATATCGTTCCAGTGAGGTTCCACCAGCCGATGCAGTTTCAGCTGCTCCCGCATTGTGTCCACCGACTCCCTCTGCTCCTCCAGCTTTTCCATTCCGTCTGCGATTTCATCGAGTTCCGCTGAGAGTTTTCGTCCCCGCCGGGCCTTTTCCACCGCCAGCACCATTGCATCCCTGGACTCTCTGGCCCGGTCGTAACGCTCCCCGGCCGCCTTCAGATGCTCATGTACCAGGTCCAGACTCTCCTCATCCAGGACTCTAACATCCTGAATCCGCCGGGCAATCTCCACTCCTTTCTGCTCCTCCTCCCTGGCACGTTCGAAGGCCAGGCGGGAGAGCTCGGAATATATAAAGCTGCCGGTCATCTTTTCGAGCAGGTCCGCCCGTTCATTCGGCTTTGCGTCCAGAAATGCCGCAAAAGCTCCCTGGGCAAGCAGCACGGACCTGGTAAAGCGGGTAAAATCGAGACCCGTAAGCAGGGCTATCCGATCCGGAACCTCGCTCAGCTTATCTTCTATAAGCTCCTCACCGGCGGAATCGATCTTTGCCAGGCGCATACGGGGCTGCTGAAAAGCCCCGGTAACACTTCCCCTTGCCCGATGAACCTCCCAGCGGGAGCGGTAGCAGCCCTGGGGTACCTCGAATTCAACTTCCGCCCAGGCTTCCGCGGTATGCCGGGAAACGATTTCCAGAACACCCGACCCCGCGGCTTTTCGTTTCTGAAGCCGCGGGGTTTCACCGTACAGAGCGATGCAGAGGGCATCGAAGATGGTCGATTTGCCTGCACCGGTGGGACCGATTACGGCGAACAGTCCGGCATCCACAAAGGGTTCCCGGGTAAAATCCAGATGGAACTCCCCGCGCAGGGAGTTAAGGTTCTTAAATTTTAGATTCAGGACCTTCATACATCCTCCCCCCGGAACTCCCCGGCGATATTGCTCTCGGCAATTACAAGAAGTTCCTGATACGCCCGGATCAGTTCGTCGTCCGCTTCCTCTCCCCGGGACTCGCACCGGCGCTTGAACACCTCCAGGGGCGAAAGCTCGCTCAGGTGCGGATCCGCATCCTCCCAGGTTTCATCCCCACCGCCGTTTTTTGCATAGCGGACCCGGAGGATCTCAAGGGAAAGTGCGCCGGAGGCCTCCTCGATTCTCTCCTGGGCATCGGGTACCGGGTCGTTGACGCTGATATCGAGCCAGGGAGAAAGCTCTTCATTCCTGCCCGCAACATCCTCCAGCTGCCAGATGATTTCCGGAAGAGACCCGGAAAGAGAGACCAGGCGCCGGAAAACCGGGACGGGAAACTCTTCAAGGGAGGCAAGCTGCTTTCCGTCAAACTCTGCCAGCACTAGACTCTTCCGTGTTTCGTCCCCGAAATCCAGGGCCAGGGGCGATCCGCTGTAACGGATATGCTCCTTTCCGTCCACCCTGCCCCGGCGATGCAGATGGCCCAGGGCGCAGTAATCCGCCGATGCCGGGAAGACGGAGGAATCGACCTGCCCCAGGGTGCCCACATAGAGATCGCGTTCCGAGGAGGACCTTCCCCCTCCGGCGGCCAGCAGGTGTCCGGTCAGAATAAACGGCAGCTCCTTATATCCTGAGGCTGCCCGGGACACTGCCTGATAGTGATCCCTCAGCCCCGCGACAAGTGCCGCATCCCGCTCCCCGATACTTTCACCCGCCCGGGGCTGCCTGAGATCCCGCTCCCGCAGAAAGGGTACGCAGCCCACGCAGGCCAGGGGGCTATCCTCTCCATCCCGCAGAATAAAGAGCTCATCCTCCGGGGGCATAGCTCCCCCGACAACATGAACCCGGAAGCGGTTCAGGAGCTGGCGGGGAGCATTCAGGGTAGAAACGGAATCGTGATTCCCTCCCGTTACCACGGTACCGCGGCAGGATGTGCGGGAAATCCGGTAGAGAAAATCATAGTAGAGTTCAAGTGCGGCGTTGGGGGGAGTGCCGGTATCAAAAACATCCCCGGCAAGGATCAGGAGATCCGGATTTTCAGACCGGACCAGATCGACAAGCCAGTCCAAAAAGAGACGCTGTTCCTCCAGGCGGCTCCGCTCAAGAAGACGATGCCCGAGATGCCAGTCCGAGGTATGCAGTAGCTTCACGTATCCTCCGGGTCCCATTGTAGAGGAGAGGCACATAAACAGACAAGAAGGCAGAAAAAAAATAACCCTCAGGGAAAGGAGGTAAAACCCTGAGGGGAAATAAAAGCGTGTGGGCCTGGTTACCGGGACTATTTCGGATCCCGTTAACACCCGGTAAAATATTTTATGCTCTAACTATAACAATAAACAAAATAATGATCCAGAGGTTACAGATGAATTTTAATAGAATTTTGGCCCAAACACCCTTTTTAGAGTAATTTTGAGGAAGCTCCAAAAAGCGGTTCATCCAGGGGCAGAATACTGTGGTACTGCACGCGGGAAAACCTGTCGGCAGCATCCGGAAAGGTGTCATCCTGGGTCCGGATAAGGATATCATCCTCCCCCTGGCTGAATCGCATGATCGGCTGATTCAGGGCGCCCAGGACCTCCCCGGGGGAAAAACCCCGTTCCCGGGTCAGATACCGAAAGAAGGATGAACTCTCAGGATCTTCCGGACCGGCGTCCTCCCGGTATACGTAGCCCGACGCGTCCAGGATCTGTTCAAAGGGACTTTTTGAGTAGTGGAAAATCCGGGAAAGGGGCATATCCTTTCGAAGGAGCTGTGCATTCTGCAGTTCCCTGCCGATGGCGGAAATCAGGATGTGAATATGCCGATAATCCAGGGAGGTCCGGAATATCATGACCGCAATGTCGGTACTGATGCTGTTTTTATGAAGAATCGCAGGAATATCGTAGTTGACGATATACAGATCCTCAAAACGCTTGATATTCTGACCGCAGAGGACAAAAAAGTCTGCCTGGGGGACCCATATTCGAAAAAGTTCTTCCGGAGAGAGGCCGAGGACATCCAGAGCCTCATAGGCGCCGATAATCTTCCCGGCCTCCTTTTCTCCGAAGCGGGAGATGAAGGAGTTCATCATCCAGGGGGTAAAGACTTTTGAGCCGTGCCGGGCAAAGAAGATCCGCACGTGATAATGACGTTCCACTATCCTACGGTCAACAAGAAAATCACCGGGAATATTGGCCAGGTAGGCCAGTTCTATGGCATCGCGATACCAGGGATTCTCGTAAACGACCCGCATGATCCGGCTCTCCACCTGGATACCGTTGGTCTCGGGACGCAGGTACAGAAAAACATCCTGGCAGAGACTTCCCGTGCAGGCCGGCTTAAAGGGGATCAGGACTGTAGGCTTCTCCATACAGATATACTACTACCCCTGTTCAGGCGGGGCAATGTTAACCGTATTTACGGATCAGTCGTTTCTGAAAAGCATAGGCTGATGGGTGGCCCCGATAACATCCCTCCACAGGGGTCCCTCAGGGTCTACCGTGTTGCGCTTGTTTATGGCGATTTCGATGGGCAGATGCACAAAGGTGTTGTTTACCATGCTGATCAGCGTCTTGGTCCGTCCGGACATGGCGGCATGAACTGCATGAGTTCCCAGCCGGGCGCAGTAGATTGAATCGTTGGGATTGGCGGGAGCGGAGCGGATCATGTAACTGGGATCAATATACTTGATGCTGGTTTCCATTCCCTGTTTTTCGAAGTAGTCCCGTATGGCTTTCTTGAGGAAAAACCCGATATCCCCGAGGATCCTGTTTCCCGAAAGATCCCGCTGCTGTTCCGATTCCATGTAGCGCTGCCCGGCCCCTTCGGCGACAAGGATAACCGCATGGTGTCTCAGTTCCAGTCGCCGCTTGAGGGCTGCAAAGAGTCCCTTTTCCCCTTCCAGATCAAAATCGATCTCCGGGATCAGAACGAAGTTTACATCGTTGATCGCCAGAGCTGTATGGGCGGCGATGAAACCGGACTCCCGTCCCATCACCTTTACAAGACCGATTCCGTTTATGGCGTCGTGAGCCTCCGTATGAGCGCTGGAAACGGCAGCCACGGCCTCGGATACGGCGGTTTCAAAACCGAAGGATTTCTGAATGAAGGACAGGTCGTTGTCGATGGTTTTCGGGATGCCGATAATGGAGATCTTCTGGTTACGCCGCTCCAGTTCCTCGGCGATGCGGAAGGCCCCGTGCTGGGTGCCGTCTCCGCCGATGGTGAACAGCATATTCAGGTTCATCCGCTCGATGGAGTCGCAGATGGCTTCCACATCGGCCCCGCCCCGGGAGGAGCCAAGAATAGTCCCCCCCTTGGTATGAATGTCGTCGACAATATCGGGGTCCAGGGGCATCACCGGAATTCCGTACTGGGGCAGAAAACCGCGATATCCGTTGCGTATTCCGGATATCCGATGAATCCCGTAGCTGTACCAGAGGGTGCGCACCAGGGCCCGGATCACGTTATTCAAACCTGGGCAGAGACCGCCGCAGGTCACGATACCGGCATGAACGTGGCCGGGAGAAAAAAAGATCTTCTCCCTGGGACCGGCCTTTTCCAGGAGGTCTTGAGAGGTATACTCAATGGTATAACTCCCCGGCCTGGCATCGATGTTATAAAGGATAAACTCGTCATCCCTGACGTAGTTTGCCATATTGTCCCCGGTTTTTGTAGACATCTTGATGGGAGAAGTGATCTTGGCCTCTCCAAGTCTGGGAACGGTAAAATTAAGGGAGTTCACACAAGCCTCCTGATTCAGCATGGGTCGGTGTATTGTAGAAAACAAAGAAACAAGTATCAAGCATACAGGGTACCTCTAAAAACGTGGTATTTTTACCATAGTCAAGGAGGAAAGATTTTGTAGCGCCCGCAAACTCTTGTGGTAACAAGAGTTGAGGACCGCGGGAAATCTTGACGACGCAGGATATGGGGAAAAGAGTAGTTTTTTCAAGGTGCCCCATAGGAATGCTTGTATCGGGCGGAAGGAACAGAACAGGGTACGAAAAGACGGAAATAAATTTACCGGGATTTTATTTCAAACTGCATCGCTTGCTGCTATACTTTAGTTTAAGACCGGTATAGAGAAAGGCAGAAACACAATGGCAGAGAAAACAGTAGTTATCGGTGCAGGCTTCTCCGGACTCGCGACATCTGCGCTTCTGGCCCATAAGGGGCACCAGGTTACCCTCCTTGAAAAGAATGACTCCACCGGAGGCCGTGCCAGGGAGTGGAAGAGCGGGGGTTTCACCTTTGACATGGGCCCCTCCTGGTATCTGATGCCGGAAGTCTTCGATGCTTTCTTCGAATATCTGGGAAAGAGACGGGAGGACTATTTCAGTCTTCACCAGCTCAGCACCTACTACAAGGTGTTTTTTGAGAAGGCTGATGCAGTTACCATTACCGGCGATCTGGATGAGACTAAGAAGCTCTTCGACAGCTTCGAACCCATGGCGGGCCTGCGGCTGCAGAAATACCTGGACCAGGCAGAGTATAAATACGATGTCGCCATGAAGGAGTTTCTTTACAGGGAATACCGGTCGATATTTCAGTTTTTCAACAGAAGGATAATCCGGGAAGGGCTCAAGCTGAACATCTTCACCAATATGGATTCCTTCGTGAAAAACTATTTCCAGGACCTGCGGGCACGGCAGATTCTTGAGTACGCCATGGTCTTTCTCGGGACTGGTCCTAAAGATGCTCCAGCCCTCTACTCAATCATGTCCCACGTGGACCTGAACCTGGGGGTCTATTACCCCGAAGGAGGCATGGCAGGGGCTGCCGCGGGATTTCGCCGTCTTGCCGAGGACTGCGGTGTGCGCATCCTTACCGCCAGGAGTGTAACAGGATATGAATACGAGAAGAACAGGATCGCGGCGGTAGTATGCGGGGATGAACGGTATCCCGCAGACCTGGTGGTAAACAGTGCCGACTACCATCACGCCGAAACGGACCTGCTTACCAGGGAATACCGGCGCTACAGTCCGGCGTACTGGAAGACCCGGGTCGTTGCTCCCTCAATGTTCATCATCTATATGGGAATCAACAGGCGGCTTGAGAATATGGAGCACCATAATCTCTATTTTGCAGAGGACTGGGACCGACATTTCGACCAGATTTTCAAGAAGCCCGAATGGCCGTCCAACCCCTGTTTTTACCTGAGCTGCAACTCAAAGACCGATACCACCTCCGCACCTCCGGGAGGAGAGAATGTTTTTATCCTCGTTCCCGTGGCCCCCGGCCTGGATGACAACGATTCCCAACGGGAAGTCTACGCCGAAGAGGTACTCAGGCATATAGAGAAGGTCACCGGAGAAGATCTTCACAGTGATGTCGCGGTACGCCGTATTTACAGTCATCGGGATTTTACGGCGGATTACAACGCCTACAAGGGGACCGCGCTGGGGCTGTCCCACACCCTTTTTCAGACCGCGGTTTTCCGTCCCGCCCATCAGTCGGCAAAACTCAGGAACCTCTTTTATACCGGCCAGTTCACCCACCCCGGGGTCGGAGTTCCCATGACCCTGATATCCGGACAGGTAGTTGCGGAAGAGATAGAAAAAATGCTCGGAAAACCCCTTGGAGTATAGCACAACAGTATGGAACAGCATCTGCAGGCCCAGAAACTTCACAGAGACATCTTTAAAGCAGGAAGCAAAACCTATTTCAATTCAAGTCTGTTTTTTCCGAAGAAGGTGAGGGAGGAGGTCTTCATCCTCTACGCCTTTGTCCGGGTGGCGGACAATTACGTCGATGCGATACCCCAGGACAGGGAAGGGTTCAACCGCTTCCGGGAGAACTACAGGCGGGCGGTAAAGGGCGAAATCACCGGAGATCCTGTAACGGACAGTTTTGTGAAACTTGCCTCTCTCCGGGACTTTGATCCCCTTTGGACCGAGGCCTTTTTCAAATCCATGGAGATGGACCTTCATAAAAAGAATTACGACAGTCTTGAGGAGACCCTGGAATATATCTACGGCTCCGCTGAAGTCATCGGCCTTTTCATGGCCCGCATCATGGGACTGCCCGATGAGGCACATCACCCGGCATGCCGCCTGGGGCGGTCCATGCAGTATATAAATTTCATCAGGGATATTGCGGAGGACAACAGCTTCGGGCGGCGCTACCTTCCCCTGGAGGAGAGCGGGCTGGTCTCCCTGAAGGAAGAAGAGACAAGGAAGAAGCCGGAGCAGTTTCGCCGCTTTATGCAGCTGCAGACAGAACGCTACAAAGAGTGGCAGCGCGAGGCGGAGGAAGGCTATGCCCTTATTCCCCGGCGATACCGGATCCCCATCAGGACAGCGGGAGATATGTACACATGGAGCGCCGGAATCATCGAACAGGACCCCTTCATTGTATATCGACGGAAGGTAAAACCATCCAGGGCCCGTATTATTGCCTCCATTGCCGCAAATCTGTTCAGGGCCTGAGGAAGAACCGGTGAATCTATACCTGCTGATCAATCTGCTGGTGGTTCTTTTCCCACTGCTCCATTCATTTGATCGGCGGGTCGTATTCTACCGTCAATGGGCGGCGGCCTTCAAAGCGATTTTGCCAGTTGCGGCAGTCTTTATCGCCCAGGACATATACGCCACTGCCGCAGGGCACTGGAGTTTTTCTCCCCGCTACGCAGGGACGCTGAAGATTCTGGGACTGCCCCCCGGGGAATGGCTCTTTTTTCTATCCGTTCCCTTCGCTTCCATTTTCGTGTATGCCTGCGTACGGGGCTATCAGAGGGAAAAGACCCTGCCGGTACCCCGGGGCAGCGCACTGGTCCTGGCGGGTATTGCCCTTATCGGGGCCGGCCTGTTTCATGGAAGGGGCTACACGTTCTGGGTAATGCTCCTTACTTCCCTGGCCTTTCTGGTACTTCGGCTTCTTCAGCCGCGCCTTCTGAGGAGTCTCAATTTCTGGACAGCCATCGTCATCAGCTATCTTGCCTTCGCCCTGGTAAACGGAGTGCTCACAGCGGTGCCTGTGGTCAGCTACGGTCCGGAAGCGAACTGGGGACTTCGCATCGGGTCCATTCCCCTGGAGGACTTCTTCTACAGCTTTGCTCTCCTGAGCCTCAATTTTTCCCTCTTCCGTCTTTTCCTCGACGGGAATCAGGGACCATCCCCGCAGGACGGCTCGTACACTGGTCCGGAAGGACAGGGTTCCACCGACAGGCCCCTTGCACCCTACCGTTTTATGGAGAGAAAGGACCGATAGGATGGGTACGCGGGCACTCGTAATCGGCGCGGGTCTTGGGGGCATAGCGGCGGCGGGGTATCTTGCCGCCGCCGGTTTCGACGTGGAGGTATTCGAACAGGCGGAAGGTCCCGGGGGCAAAGCGGGAAGCGAAATGATCGGCCCCTACCGCTTTGATACCGGTCCCAGCCTTCTTACCATGCCCTTTGTATTCGACGAGTGGTTTGAGTCCCTGGGAATGCGGCGTTCAGAACATCTGGGTTTTGTTCCCCTTGCACCCATTACCCGTTACTTTTTCAGCGATGGAAGCGCTCTGCAGAGCTACAGCCAGAGAGAGCTGTTTCTCGACGAGATCCGCTCTCATACCCGGGAGAACCCCGAGCATGTGCACGACTACCTCGAGGCCTGCAGGAAAATATATGCCACCGCGGGCAGCATCTTTCTCCGGAACAGTCTTCACGAAAAGGAGACCTGGCTGTCGAGGGAGTTTCTCCGCGCCCTGCCAGGGCTTCCCTTTATCGGCGCTATGACCAAAATGGACAGCATCAACCGTCGCTATTTTACCGACCCCAGACTCATCCAGCTTTTCAATCGTTACGCAACCTACAACGGATCAAGCCCCTATAAAACCCCCGGAACCATGACCCTGATTCCCCACGTGGAATACAACCTGGGGGCCTTCGGTGTCGAAGGCGGCATCCGCGCCATCCCCGACAGCATGTATGCCGCAGCCCGGGTGAAGGGAGCGCTTTTTCACTTCTCCAGTCCCGTGGAGAAGATCCTCACGGAAGGGCACCGTGTAAGGGGTATCCGGGTCGGAGGAGAAAGGATTGAATCGTCCGTTGTCGTCAGCAATGCCGATGTTCTGAGCACCTACGAAAAGCTGCTCACCGCACCGGATTCGCCGGAAGCCAGGCGTTATCGCACACTGGAACCTTCATCCTCCGGGATAATATTCTACTGGGGGGTAAAAAAGAGCTTTCCCGGGCTCGGTCTGCACAATATCTTCTTCTCCTCCGACTACCCGGGGGAATTCAGATGGATATTTGAAAAGGGTGATCTGCCGGAAGACCTGACTATATACATCAACATTACCTCCAAGCTCAGCACCGCGGATGCCCCCGGGGAAAGGGAGAACTGGTTCGTGCTGATTAACGCTCCCGCGGATTGCGGGCAGGACTGGCAGACGATTACCCGCAAGGTCCGACGCAGGGTGCTGGAAAAACTCTCTTCCCGGCTGGGGATCGAGATTCCACCCCTCCTGGAAGCAGAAGGGATCCTGACGCCTCCGGAAATTGAGTCCCGAACATCCAGCACCCACGGCTCCCTCTACGGTATCGCCTCGAACAGCATTTCCGCTTCCTTCCGCAGGCACCGGAACAGGTGCCGATACCCTGAAGGTCTTTACTTCTGCGGAGGCAGCGCCCATCCCGGAGGCGGAATGCCCCTGGTCGTGCTGTCGGGCATAATCGCGGCAAAACTCGCCATAAAGAACAGGAGGCCCTGATGAATCTCTCCCGGGCTTACAAGGATTACCGAATCGCAGCCATTGTAACAGCCCTGTTCTACGCCGTCGGAATCGCAGGGCACATCTATCAGCCTGCACTGCCCCTGATGATCGCTCTGACTCCCTGGGTGCTGCTTATCTTCGGAGCTCTGGTCATCCTTCAGGTCAATCCTCAGCCGCAGCGAAGGGCACTGCTCTGGATCGGCGGAACCTATCTTTTTACCTTTGTCATGGAAGCCCTGGGTGTCGCCACGGGCCTCATCTTCGGAGGCTATGTATACGGTGACAGCCTGGGGATCCAGCTGTTCCAGGTTCCCGTGGTCATCGGCTTCAACTGGACAATCATAGTGCTGGCCCTCTCGGGAGAAATCTTTCGCCTGGTCAGAAACCCGATTACGGGGGGACTGCTTGCCGGTCTGGGAGCAGTACTGTTCGACTGGATTATGGAACCCGCAGCCATCTCTCTGGATTACTGGCACTGGGACCAGGGCGGCATTCCTCTGCAGAACTATCTTGCCTGGTTCGGCATAGCCGCTCTCTGTTCCTGGGTGTACGGCAGACTCCGCATCCAGACCGAATCGCGTCTTGGGATCCTCTATGTGCTGATTCAGCTGATCTTTTTTGTCGCCCTGCGGGCTGCGGCAGTTCAATTTCCCTGACTTGACTGGATTCCCCGGGCAGGAGATTGTACAATAGAGACGTGGGATGGTTCGTTAACAGAAAAAAACCTAAACATATCGGCAAGCTGGGACGCTACCGGGCCATTATCAGCAAACTGATTGCCTACGGTTTCGAAGACTTCCTTATGCACCTTGGTCTCGTCAAGGGACCGAATATCGTACGAAAACTCCAGCACCGCCGGGGTGCCGCGGTCTCCCATAAAGACCCCATGGCTATCCGTCTGCGCTACATGCTGGAAGATCTGGGACCAACCTTTATTAAACTTGGCCAGATTATGAGTCTGAGGACGGACATTCTGCCGGAAGACTATACTGCGGAACTGAGTCAGCTGCAGACCGATGCGCTTCCTCTTCCAGTGGATGATATACGGGCAGAGATCGAAGGGAGTTTCAACCGCAGCATCGAGCAGATTTTCCGTGATTTCCAGGAAGAACCCATCGCCTCCGCGTCGATTGCCCAGGTACACCGCGGTATTACCATCGAGGGAGACGAAGTCGCCATAAAGGTACGGCGGCCGGGGATCACCAACCTGGTGGAAAAGGATCTTAGCATTCTGCGGGACCTGGCCCAGCTGGCGGAGCGCTATATCCCGTCCCTGAAGATCTACGGTCCGGTTAAAATAGTCGACGAGTTCTCCCGCAGTATTAAAATGGAACTGGATTTCTTTCATGAGGGACGGGCCTTCGACCTCTTCCGCAAGAGCTTCTCAGAAGAAGAAGGCATTATCATCCCCAGGGTCTACTGGGACTATTCCAACTCCCGTGTACTTACCATGGAATATATACCCGGTATTACCGTTGGAGAGTTTATCGAAGAGAAACACAGCGCGGAGGAACGCCGCCGTTACGCGGACCTTGGGGTCAGGTACATCCTTACCCAGATATTCAAGTTCGGTTTTTTTAATGCTGATCCTCATCCCGGTAATTTTATCATCACCCCGGAGGGAAAACTCTCCCCCCTGGATTTCGGCATGGTGGGTTTTATTGACCGCCATATGAAGGAGGCCCTCTTTGCAATCTTTGAAGCCTTCGTCAGAAAAGACCCGAACAAGATTGTCCAGACCTTTCTGCGCATGGATTTCATCGAGGAGGAGACCTCCATTCATGATCTCCGCCATGATCTGAATAATCTGATCAACTATTATTACAGCATTCCCGTTGCACACATACGGGCGGGAAAGATCATCGAGGACCTCTCCAGGATTATCCGGACCTTCCACATATCCCTTCCCGCCGATCTGGCTCTTACCTTCAAGGTGATTCTTACCGCGGAGGGACTGGGCCGTGAACTCGATCCGGAGTACAACATCATAGAGGCGGCGGAACCCTTTTTGCGGGATTATATGTTCGAGAGGTTCAGGCCCAAAGAACGCTTTACCGATACCCTGGATTTCCTGACAGAGGCGGGGACCTTCGTACGGGGCCTGCCGAACGACGCCAGCATGATTATGAAAAAGCTCAGGGCCGGAAAGCTGAAACTGGAGGTGGAGATAAAAGGACTGGATACCACCACCAGAGAACTGGACAAATCCTTCAACCGCCTGGCCTTCAGCATTATTATCGCCGGGCTTTTGATCGGATCATCCTTTATGAACCAGTTCGAAGGGGGCCTCAAGGTATTCGGGTTTTCCATAATCGCCCTGGCCGGATACTTTGTAGCCGGCATCCTCGGGCTCTGGCTGATCATCGGGATCATCCGGTCCGGAAGAATATAAAGAGTCGTTTTTTGCAGGTACCCGGTTTCAAATCTTCCTGTTGAAATTATACTCTGCAAAAGAGGAAAGGATCTCCCTGAACTCCCCGTATGCGGAATCCAGGCCGCCGATTTCATCCTCGATTCTGCTCTGGTATTCCTGGCAGAGGGATTCAACCTCCTCCAGAACACCCGTCCGGTCCAGCTTCTCCTGTACAAAACGAATATCCTCAGGGCTCACCTCCGAGGCGCCTGCAAGACGGGTTATTCTCTCCTTCTCCGGTCCTGCCAGCCGACTCAGCAGTTTAACATAGAAGATGGTCTGCTTGCCCTCGTTCAGATCGGTCCCCACGGGTTTGCCTATCTCCTGCTGCTTTCCGAAAAGACCGAGCTCATCATCCCGAACCTGGAATATAACCCCCAGAAGCTCCCCAAGACGGCTCAAGGTTTCGAGAGATCTTTCATCCGCCCCTCCTACAAGGGCCCCCGCCATCAGGGGCAAGGAGAAGGTGTAGCGTCCGGTTTTGTGAACATAGAGGGAGAGAACCTCCTTCTCCGAAGGCGGCTGTGGCAGAACCCCGGCCCGTATATCCTGCATCTGTCCCAGTCCGACACCGGTCATCTCCCGGGAACAGAGACGCATCAGCTTTCCAAGGACTTCCGGAGAAACCCGGATGGACGAAAGAATCTCGTAGCCCAGGAAAAAGGCGATATCGCCGACACAGATGCCCAGGGATTCCCCTGTCCGTTCCGCATCCACAGCTCTTTCCTTCCTGAGATCCCCGGCAAACTGAACATGCATGGCCGGCTTTCCCCGTCTCAAAAGGTCCCGGTCCATTATGTCGTCATGAATAAGCAGAGCGGACTGGAACAGCTCCATAACAGCCCCCAGTTTGTCAGCCTCCGCATCCACATTACCCGAAAAAAGACCCTGCCCCAGTCCGGCAAGGCCGCCCCGGATCATTTTCCCTTCCCGGGAATACTCAAGAAGCCTCTCCGCGGCAGCCGATCCCATGGGGTTGATTCCTGCAAGTTCACCGGCCCGGTGATGGAGAAAACCCTCGAGATATTCGTATATTGCATTCCTGCGCAGGGCAAAAAACTCTTTCATACCTGTCATGCCTCTTCATTTCTTCTAACTTACAGCGTACATTCCCAGCTTCCTAAATGAAGAGGGCAATGTCAAGCTTTTCTGCTTTTCAGAACCAATGCCGGTTCAGGGAACCGCCGTTATTACAAAGGTTTCTTCCCTGACGGATTCAGCCCTGTCCAGATACGTAACAGACCTCGCTCCCGGAGGACCGTCAGCACTGACAACACTGGACGGGCCCTCCCATCTCAAATCCAGAAAACCGCCGTTCAGACAGACCGTCATTCCCAGGGTATCGGTCAGATTCTGCAGGCGCTCAGGAAGGGCCCTGCGAAAGACCTCCCGCTGACGGGCGTCGAAGACCTCGCCGTTCGCCTTTATATCTATCCATAAATCCACGTCAAAAAATTTCTTCTCCCAGGGGGAGAAAAAAGTGTCTCTGCAGATACTGATTCCGACCTTTCGCCCCCGGATACTTACGGTCCGGGCCGCCTGTAAAGAACCCGGATCGATACCGATAATATCCGTCTCGAAAGACGTCAGGTAAACCTTGTCCTGCCGGTAGAGGACCTCTCCGTCCCCGTCATACAGGACGGCACGGTTTCTCAATTCCCTGCCGGATCTCCCGTCCGCAGCGGCAAAACAGGTACCCCCGAGAATAGCGACTCCGAAGCTCCTGGCCAGGTTTCCCCATACACGGTTCATCGTTTCTTCCGCTGGATAGAGCAGAAAATACTCCTTCAGGCCTGCTGTCTCAGTGTGCCTTAGCAGATACCGTATACCCTCCGCCAGGGTCTTTCCCTCCAGCCGCTCAATCCCCAGATTAAAAAAGGCGAAGAATACCCCGGTATATTCGGGAAAGACAACGAGATCCACCTCGCCTTCGGCCAGCACCTCTTCAATCAGGTCCGCCGCATGGGCCGAGAAGGTTTCCTCGTCTGCGTAGAGCCCGGGGCTGATCTCCAGTTGAATCCCCGCCGCGTAAAAGGATTCGTCCGCAAGGACGATGCCTCCGAATATCCCGTAGAAAAGCAGTACACACATGAAAACAGTCAATCCAGGTCTGGGCATATTTCTTTACAATCCTCATTATTCTCCCGGTACGGACCATCGCAGGGTTCAAGCCCTTGCCCCGGGCATTAGTTTCAGGTAGCTTACACTACATGATACGCTACATCCTATTCGATCTGGACAATACCCTCTACCCGGAATCGAGCATTCTTGGAGAGCGCTTCGAGAAGGGCATCAACAGCTTTGTCGCCGGGTATCTCGGAATCAGCGAGGAGGAAGCACGCCGTCAACGCCGGGCACGCCGCGGGGAGTATGGTACCACCCTGCAGTGGTTGATTCAGGTCCATAACTTCACCGAAATCGACGATTACATGGACGCGGTACACCCCAAGAGAATGGAAGGCTATCTGAAAAAGAATCCCGAGCTTACAAGGATTATACGCTCCCTGCCGGTCCAAAGATCGATCCTGACCAATTCACCCCTTGAACATGCGGAGCGTGTTCTGGCCTACCTGGAAATCAGGGACCAGTTCGAGTATGTATTCGACCTCAGATACAACAACTTTGTGGGAAAACCCGATCCCGCCGTCTACAGCCGCATACTGGAGGTTATCCGGCAGAAACCGGAGGAGACCCTTTTCATTGATGATATCCCGGGCTATCTGGAGCCTTTTCGCCGCATGGGCGGACATGCCCTGCTGATCGACGAGCTGGGACGGCATCCCCGGGGGGATTATCCGGTGATCCGGCAAATCGAGGAACTTCCCGCCTTTCTGGAAAAGGAATACGGCCTGGTTCTATCGCCCTGAAGGATCAGCGCGGACGTATGGCGGAAAAGGGGTGGAGGTCCATGCTGTTCGGATACCACCCGTCCCACTTTTCCGTATCAATCAGATTTGCCGAGGTCCGGAAAAGGACGGGAATAGCTCCCATATCCTCACCGACAAGAATCGACTCGGCCCGGTACAGCTGTTCAAACCTCTCCTTTCCATAGGAAAGGTTCTCGGCATTCAGGACTGCCTCATCGAAGGCAAGATTTCTGTACAGCCCGTCATTGTTCTCATGGATTGAAATAAAAGGGCTGAGGAAGGCAAGGGGATCAGGAAAATCCCCCTTCCAGCCGGCCCGGGCAAGGCTGAAATCGTGCAGACGCCGGGTAATCAGGTAACTGCCCCACTCTTCGTTCACAGGTTCACAGCGCAGATTCAGGTTTTCCCTCCAGGAAGCTGAGATGAACCGTATGACCTTCCGGTTGAAATCGGAACGATTGTACAGAATGGAAAAGGACGGAAAGCCTTTTCCTTCAGGAAAGCCGGCCTCCGCCAGCAGGGCCCGGGCCTTTGCGGCGTCATCTTCAAAGAAGGGATCCCCCGGGTATCCCGGCAGATTCGGCGGAACAATCGAGAAGGCGGCAATATGCCGCCCCCCGCCCAGGCTGTCGCAAAGTTCCCTGCGGTTGAATCCCAGGGACAGAGCCCGGCGGACCCGGGGATCGTCGAAGGGTTTTCGTTCGTTATTGACCAGGAGATAGTAGTTTTCCAGCGCCGGAGCCATATGAAACGCAGCATTCCCATACAGTTCGGGAGGAAACTCTTCCGGCAGGTCCCAGACCCAGTCCGCCTTTCCCTCCTTGTATATGCTGACGGCGATATCGGCTTCCGGCACCACCCGGTAGACAAGCCTCTTCAGCACCGTTTTTCCGGTCTCCCGGTACTGCTTATTCCTGACCAGGGAAATTCCTCCGTTCTCGCCCTTCTCCAGGGGCAGAAAAGCTCCGTTTCCCGCAAAATTTCCGGGTTCAGTCCAGGAAGACCCGAATTTATCAACCCGATGCATCGGTACAAGGAGAAAAGCGGGGTGTACAAGGGCCTGAATAAAATGAGGCATCGGCCGGATCAGTTCAACCTGAAGAAGATAATCGTCGATGGCTCTTATGCCCACAAGCTCAGGTCCGGAAGCACCTGAGAGGTACTCCCGGGCTCCCCTGATGAACATTCCCGGATACCAGGAGAAAGGGGAGGCCGTCTTCGGATCCATTCCCCGGAGCCAGGAATCCGCCACCGTCTGGGCGTTTATTCGTATTCCGTCGCTCCACACCGTTTTTCGAAGGGTAAAACTGTATGTAATACCGTCATCACTTACTGTCCAGTTCTCCGCCAGACCCGGAACAGCGGCTCCGGTCCTGGGATCAGCGTTTACAAGACCCTCGAAAAGTGCATGAACAATACGTTTTTCTTCGGGACTTCGTACATGGTGGGGATCGATGCTTTCTATTCCCCGGGTGCCGAGAACGACAAACTCCTCCACGGAGGGACCGAGAAAACAGCCTGCCGGGAGGAGCAGCATAAGCAACAGCAGGGGGGTGAGAGATCTCATCCGTTTTTCCCCCAGGCATCAAGATCAAGGTAGAAGGAACTCCGGTACCGACTGAATCCATGCTCATCCAGAACCCGGCCCATGCTCTGGGCGTTTCCCCAGAGATCCAGAATGACCCGTTTCATCTCCCGCCCGAAGGCCTCCCGGATATAGGTATCCAGGAGGAGCCTGGCGAGTCCGAGGCCCCGGTATTCCGGTTCAACGTAAAACTGCAGCAGAAAGGAAACTCCCGGGTCTTCATCAAAGAATTTCGCCGCCTGAGGACTGAGCCAGGCATCGGTTCCCCAGACAATACCCGCTGTTTCTCCTTCCGGAGTCGAGGCCTGAAAAACCACCAGCTTGTCCGGATCCTTCGGGACAAGAGCGCGCCGGGCCAGAAACAGCAGGTGGGTCAGGTCCCGGGGATTCTCTCCGCAGGCCTCCCGGAAAGCCTTCAGGTCATATTCCTCCAGCCGATCCTTCAGCTCCGGATTTCCTGGGGCTATGACAAAGTCCGTAAGGACAAGATCTTCCGTCTCTTCCCGTTCGGGCCCCAGCTTCTGGAACCCCAGGGCCTCACAGACCTGCTCATACCATTCCAGCACCCTGGTCCGCATTTCCCGTTCCTTGAACTGGAACCAGAGACGCTGAATATCTTCCCGTTCCTTCAGGATATTCTTGAAATTCCGGAATACTCCCTTCCGGGACGCAAGGGCTTCCCGCAGACGCTCCCGGAAAACAGGATTACGCAGGGAGTCGACAAAACGCTCCATAAGCTGGAAACCGTCGGCAGAGCTCCAGCGGGGAATCAGTATATACCGCGACTCGTCGGTCCGCTGTTCTTCTTCGAGCTGGCTCTCTTCTTCAACCTTCCCCTGCTCCAGATCCAGATAGTAATAGGATATCTGGTTCTCCATGCCGAAGATTATCTGGTCGATTAATTCCGGGGTCAACTCCATACTCATATCCTGCACTGTAGCATAAAACCTGCCTCAATAGGCAAGAATCTGGGAGACAACTTCCCTGAGAGGCACCTGCCAGATTCTTCCGCTGGCGCGTTCGTACACTTCAACCTCATCATTCAGCAAAAGCCCTGAGGTCACTACTATCCGGTAGGGAATACCGATAAGCTCGGCATCGAAGAATTTTACCCCGGGAGACTCAATCCTGTCGTCCAGCAGGGCAACCTCCGGTCCCAGCTCCTCATACAGATCGAAAACAACCCTCCGGACCTTGTGACTTTTTCCAATTCCCATCAGATAGACCTTGAAGGGAGCTATCTCAACCGGCCACCCGATGCCTTTTTCATCCCGATGTGCGGCGGCTGTCGCATTGAGCAGTCGTCCCATGCCGATGCCGTAGGAGCCCATATGGGGGTAGTAGCGCCTGCGCTTGTCATCCTGAAACTCCAGATTCATGGCCCGGGAATAGACATCCCCCAGTTTGAATATGTTCCCCAGTTCAATGGCACGCACCTCTTTCAAGGGCTGTCCGCACTGAAAGCAGCTGTCCCTGCCCCGGCTCCTGACAATATCCCCTACAAGGGGTGTTTCAAAATCCCGGCCGAAATTTACATTGACATAGTGAAGCCCCGACTCGTTTCCTCCCATCACCAGGTTATTGCTGTTCGCTACGGTATCGTCAACCACGACCATGACATCGTCAGAAATTCCCAGGGGAGACATGTACCCGGGAGCGATTCCCAGCTCCTTTACCCGTTCAATCCGGGCAAGATCCGATATGTTTCGTCCGCTCACCTTGCTGAGCTTGTCAATGCTGACCTCGTAATCCCCCCGCACCACAGCCATCACCAGCCCCTGGGAGGACTGATACATCATTGACTTGGCCAGTTTTGACTTCGGGAGTTTCAGATAGCGGGAGAGGCGATTCATGGAGGAACATTCGGGGGTCAGAATCTTTTCCACAGGAAGCGGCCTCTCCGATCCGTACTCCTTGTGGGCTATGGCGATATCACGGTTGGCCTTGTAACCGCAATGCTCGCAGATAACTATGACATCTTCTCCTTCCCTGGAGGGCATCAGGAACTCATAGGCCTTGTGCCCGCCCATAAAACCGACCCCTGATTCTGCGGCAATGACATCAAGATCCAGGCGTTGAAATATACGCTGATATGCACGAAATATTCGGGGAAAGAAATTGTTCAGATCCGAGTAGGAACGATGAAAGGAGTAGGCGTCCTTCATTATAAATTCCCTTGCCCTGAGGAGCCCGCCCTTGAGATGTTCCTCATCCCTGAACTTTGTCTGAAACTGATAGAGCAGTATGGGCAGATCGCGATAGGAGTTCAAACCGATTCGCAGAAGCTCCACCATGGCCTCTTCGTGGGTTGGAGAGAGCACAAGATCCCGGTCCTGCCGGTCAGGAAACCGTACAAGAGACCTGCCGACCAGTTCCGCCCGTCCCCCTTTTTCCCAGATCTCATAGGGGTTCACCAGGGGCACAAGGACCTCCTGGCCGCCCAGGGCTTCCATTTCTTCCCGGATAATCGACTTGATACGCCGAAGGACCCGGATACCCAGGGGCAGATACGAGAAGAGACCCGGGCCAAGGGAACGGATATACCCGGCCTGCTGCAGGATCCGGTAGCTTTTGGAGGAACCTCCCTGGGGCCGTTCTCTAAGGGTTTTTCCGAAAAGTCGGGAATAATGCATGGGATCATTTTATGCCATGCCGTGAGGGGGGTCAAGAAAAGCATTTACAATGGCCTCAGGCCTCTTACCTTGACTTTCAGGGTATATTTGGATAATTCTAAACATGATTTCCATTTTTTATCAGGAGACTATACATGAGTATTATTGAGTACGTTGAAGCACGGGAGATTCTCGACTCCAGAGGAAACCCCACCGTAGAGGTGGATGTTATTCTGGAAGACGGCTCCATGGGTCGGGCCGCCGTACCCTCGGGAGCATCTACCGGTGTTCACGAGGCTGTTGAACTGAGAGACGGCGACAAGGGACGCTTCCTTGGCAAGGGCGTTCTCAAAGCCGTAGAGAACGTAAACAACATCATTGCCCCGGAGATTATCGGTCTGGACGCCCTGGAACAGATCGATGTGGACCGGACAATGATTGAGCTTGACGGTACCGAGAACAAGGGCAAACTGGGAGCAAACGCAATTCTTGGTGTTTCCATGGCTGTTGCCCGGGCCGCCGCCGATTATCTGGGAGTTCCCCTCTACAAGTACCTCGGGGCCTACCACGCCAACAACCTGCCTGTTCCCATGGCAAACATCATCAACGGCGGGTCCCATGCGGACAACTCCGTAGACTTCCAGGAGTTTATGGTAATGCCCGTGGGCGCCCCTTCGGAACGGGAGGCCGTGCGCTGGATCGCGGAGATTTTCCACAATCTGAAGAGTCTGCTCAAGGAAGCGGGACTTTCCACTGCCGTAGGCGACGAGGGAGGATTCGCTCCCAACTTCAAGAGCAACGAAGAGGCTCTCACCTTTATCATGAACGCCATCGAGAAGGCCGGACTGAAGCCCGGGGACGATGTAATGATCGCCCTTGACCCCGCTTCGTCCGAGTTCTCCACCAAGAATGCCGACGGTTCCTACACCTATGAGCTGAAATGGTCCACCGGACAGAAATTTTCCAGCGCCGAAATGGCCGACTTCTGGGCCGACTGGTGCGACCGTTACCCCATCATCTCCATCGAAGACGGCATGAACGAGGACGACTGGGAGGGCTGGAAGGTTCTTACCGACAAAATCGGCGACCGGGTACAGCTCGTCGGCGACGACCTTTTCGTAACCAACACCAAACGGCTGAAAGAGGGAATCGAGAAGGGTATCGCCAACTCCATCCTGATCAAGGTAAACCAGATCGGAACCCTGACCGAAACCTACGAAGCCGTGGAGATGGCCAAACGTGCCGGTTACACCGCAATCATCTCTCACCGCTCCGGCGAAACCTCGGACAACTTCATTGCCGACCTGGTTGTCGGGCTCGAGACCGGACAGATCAAGACCGGTTCCATGTCCCGATCCGACCGGGTAAGCAAGTACAACCAGCTCCTCAGAATCGAGGATCAGCTGGAAGGTATCAGCGAGTACGCCGGCAGGAGCGCCTTCTACTCAATCAAGCGCTGACAAGCCTTGAATCAAAAAAAGCCGCCCCTTACAAGGGGCGGTTTTTTTATGGGAATCTTTAAAATCGCGGTATTTTTGTTCCGGATTCAATACGTTACGGAAAATCCCCGGTACCTGCCGGAGGGGGCAAAATGATCCCTGTCCACCCGGTCAACTCTGGCCATCGATGGTCCCCGATGCAGCCAGGCATACAGGGAATCGAGGGCGCCGGCCGTTCCTTCCGCCCAGACCTCGACGCTGCCGTCCGCCCTGTTTCGTACATAGCCTGCAAGCCTCAGCGTCTGAGCCCTCCGTACAGTGGAATAACGGAAACCCACCCCCTGCACACGGCCATGGACTGTAAATCTGCAGGCACTGTCTTCAGCCGTCCCCATTCTTCTCCGTATCGAGGGTTGCGGCTATCATCTCCGCCAGTTTTCCGTAATCGAAGGGTTTGTACAATACGGGAAAGGGGATGGAGAAATCGGGACGCAGAAAACCGGAGGTGATAAAAACCTTCTTGTCGGCGCAGAAGGTATGAAGAAACTTTATCCAGTAATCGCCGCCCAGTACGTTCATACGGTAATCCGACACAATCAGATCGACCCGATTGTCCAAAAGGTGCTTGATGGCCCCTACCCCGTCGGAAGCCACAAGCACCTCGTAGCCCTTTTTTTTCAGGTAATCCCGCAGAGTCAGACGGATGGCGTCTTCATCTTCGACAATAAGAATTACTCCCTGCGCTCCCATTCAATACCTCTTAGTGCAGCTTGTCGGTAATTGCTTCAACCAGGGCATCAAAGTCAAGCGGCTTGGGAAAAAAGGCATCCGCCCCCTCTTCAACAATCTGCTTGCCGTCCTTCTCAGGATCAAGTCCGCTTATGGAGATTACAAGGGGATTATGAAGTTTCGGATCTTCCTTTATCTTTGCACAGAGTTTGTGTCCGTCGATGCCCGGAAGATCAATGTCCAGAACCACGCAGACAGGATTATTCTCAGCGAGCAGCCTGCCGGCCTCAAAACCGTCAAAGGCCTGTACGACCTCGTATTCGGGAAGCTTGCGTACCAGGATTTCCCTGAGCATACTGTTCAGATCCCGATCATCATCGACAATCAGAATTGTCCGTCTTTCGCTGTCCCGTGTTAATTCGATGAGCTCATCGGGAATCCTCATACCCCGGGACTCTAGAAACTCGAGGAGATCCTCGGCATATATACGATACTGGCCGCCGGGGGTTGTGAAAGCCTTAAGATGCTGATTCTTGATCCAGTTAATGGCAGTCTGGTTGACTACCCCGCAGATGTTTGCGACCTCCAGGGCCGAAAAGATTCTGATTTTTTTTCCATTCTTTGACACGAACTTACCCTCACTGTATGCACAGATAGTCTCAAGGATGCTAGTAATAACTATATTAGTGTACCAAATACATCCAAAATGTCAACGAAAAACTGGTCACTATGGAGAGATTTGAACTCAAAAATCGTGTTTTTCAAAGAAAAAAGCAATATCCCGGTAGTGGAAGCCCATTTTTTCAAGTTTTTTCATGTATTCTTCCCTGGAAAGGTCAGTTTTCTTGCGCTTAAGCTTTTCCAGACAGCTTTCCAATGCCTCGTCCAGGACTTCGGGTGTGTAGGTTTCTTCAAGAACAGCTGCGATGAGTTCCCGGGGGATACCTTTCTGCCGCAGTCGCCGTTCCATTACCCGCGGACCTTCGGGTTTTCTCCGCAGACGCGAGCTTGCATAGGTGCGGGCAAAGCGCCCGTCGCTGAGAAGCCCCTGTTCCTCAAGATTCGAGCAGGTCTTTTCCGCCAGTTCCCGGCCAAAGCCCCTCTGACAGAGCTTCTGCATCAACTCCTGGGACGAGTGTTCCCTTCGGGATAAAAGATCCAGGGCTTTTCTGCGGACAAGGAAGGACTCCTCCGCCGTCCGAAGCTCTTCCATATCATCCCGGGCCAGGGGAGCTCCCTCATAATGCCGGGAAGCATCGTAGGTTTCAAAGGGAATAAAAAAAGAGGAACCGTCGGACAGTCCGAGCCGAAAGGCGGACTCTGCGGTTCCCCATTGGAGTGAAACTATAACGATATCAGCGTTTGGAGAACTGGAACTTGCGCCGTGCTCCCGGCTGTCCATACTTCTTCCGCTCCACCATTCTCGGGTCCCGGGTAAGGAAGCCGTTGGCCCTCAAGGGGCGAATATTCGTCTCGTCGTAGGCAACCAGGGCCCGGGAGAGACCATGCCGACAGGCACCGGCCTGTCCGGTTATGCCGCCACCCTTGACGTTGATCACTAAATCAAATTTGGTCAGGTTGTCGGTAACATCCAGGGGCTGTTTTACGATGTACACCATGCTGGGATTGGAGAAATAGGTCTCCACATCCTTACCGTTGATGGTTATCTTACCGCTGCCCTCGCGTAAATAAACCCGTGCCACGGAGGTCTTCCGCCGGCCGGTACCTAATGCTAAATTCTTAACCACTCTGCTACTCCTTCAATCGGTTACACCGAATTATTCAAGAACTTCCGGCTGCTGAGCGCTGTGGGGATGATTCGGTCCAGCATATACCTTTACATTCCGAAACAGCTGACGTCCCAGAGGTCCCTTGGGAAGCATGCCCTTTATGGCTTTTTCCAGGGGAGCTGTGGGTTTACGGGAGATCAGATCACTGAAGGTTTCTGACTTAATCCCGCCGGGGTACCCTGAATGTCGGTAATACATTTTCCGCTGAGCCTTATTGCCGGTTACTTCAATCTTGTCGGCGTTGACAATAACTACATAATCCCCGATTTCCTGGTGGGGGGTATAGTAGGGTCTATTTTTTCCCCGCAGAAGGCGTACAACTTCGGTAGCCACCCTGCCGAGGCGCTTGTCGGCGGCATCGATCAGGAACCATTTCCGCTCTACTTTGCTCGGTTTTACGAATATCGTCTTCATTCAAATCGCCTCAATACTAGTGAGAATTGGAACACATATTTCCATACATCCCGATGCTTGTCAAGCCGTCGGAACGGTATCGTTTGCCCTTTTATAGTGTCCTTAGTAAATTCCGACCATGCGGGTTACCATTAATAAACAACAATGCGTCGGCTGCGGGTTATGTGAGGAACTGTTACCCGAGGTATTCATTATGCAGAACCAGAAGTCCCGGGTCAAGCAGGAGGGCCTGAAAAAAGCCGATAAATATGAGGTTCTGACCATTGCTGAGGACTGTCCCGCGGAAGCCATCATCGTCAGCGAAAATGCTGACGACGAATCATGATAATCAGAGCGGCGGAAAAAAACAGATACGGCAGAATATCAAGAACCAGAGCAGCGAGGGGAATGTTTCCAAACAGCAACAGGGAGTCGTCGATGATCCCGAAAAAGCTGAGGGTCGAAAAAGTAATCTCCAGGTAGCGCAGGACGATACCCATAATAACCAGCATCCACGCGGTATCTCTGGTCTGGGACCAGAAGTAAATGGCCAGAAAGGCCGTCACTCCTCCCAGGGCAAGCTGTGCGATATGGGGGATCATCGTACTTACTTCCATTTTCCCTCCGAATTCCTGAGTAATTTTATGTCTCCTTCCTCATAGCTCCCGGGAATTATTGAAGGAAGGTGATAATCCGGGGACGGGTAGATCCCGCAGGAGATCAGTTCCTGAACCAGATCCGGATAGTCCTCCTTCGCGCACCCGGGAAAGAGATAGGGACCCCTCCGCTCCCAGGGTCCCCTGGGGAAACTCTTATAATAATCGAGGTCGGCTTGACTGATCCAGCGAAAAAAGAGTCCGGCGGCGTAAACCTGGGGTGCAAGCAGAAAAGGCGGAACCGGTGCCGGCATCAGGTCCAGGGATTTCCGGCTCAGGACAAAAACCCCGCCCCAGGTACCCGTTCCGGGAAGTACCGGCAGCAGCACATCCGCCGGCGGCACAGGCAGAAAGGGTCTCCAGATACAGGGCTCATCGATTTCAGATAGTTCATCCGTCCCGTAGCCCGCATCCAGGGGATCCCGGAACGGGGCTGAATCCGCTCCGAGACGTGCCTCCAGAGCCTTCATGGCTTCCGGATACGAAGGAAAAACGCTGACCTGGGGATAGTCCGGAAAAAAGCTGTTCAGCAGCCTTGCCGCCCTGTGCTCCCAGATTGAAGGCATTGCAGCGGGGCCAAGTTTATCCAGGCTGTTTTTGAATCGCAAAGCGAGCCCCTTCGGGCGGCTTCCGAGCATTCCTCTGCCCGCATCCTGATACAGGTCAAGAAAGCGTCTTCCCTCCGGAGTGTAGAGGCGAAAACCGCGGCTGCGACGTATGGATGGAAAACCCGCAAAGGAAGCGGCGGAGGGCAGTTCAAAACTCATCGATATAGACCCTCTCCAGGTGGTTCTCAAACTCGGGATAAAAGGTTGCGCTGCGTCCGGTCTCAAAGCGGACGATAATCAGTTCCCGCTCCCCGTTGAGCCAGGATTTGACCACAACACCGGTACCGTAGGCGTCATGATAAACCCCGTCGCCGGGGGAATAGGTCAGAGCTGCGGATGCCGCGGGCTTTTCGTCCCCTTCGACTTCGACCCGCTCCTGTGGAATCTCCCGTAAAAAGCAGGAAGGACTCTGCAGGTTCCGCCTCCCCCAGATAAAACGGCTGCGGCAGCTGGTCAGAATAAGCTCTTCCCTGGCCCTGGTCAGACTGACATAGAAAATACGCCGTTCCTCTTCGTAGTCCACCTCCCGGAATCCGTTATTCCCCGGAAAGAGTTCCTCCTCCATTCCGGTGATGATGACCCGGGGGAACTCCAGCCCCTTGGTATTGTGCATGGTAATCAGGGTAACATACTCCCCGCTCTCCTCTTCGGCGGTCATACGGGACCGGTCAAGCTCAATATCCTCGAGGAAGGAGACAAGGGCCTCCGGACCTCGACCGTAATCGGCGGCGGCATTGACCATCTCTTCCAGGTTTGAGGTCTTCTGGGTAGCGGCAACCTCATCCTGCTTCTGGTGATATTCATAGAGGCCGGAATCCCGGATTAAAAGCTCGATGACCTCCGCCAGGGGAGCCGATTCCAGCATCTGCTGAAGCCGCCTGAACAGATCAACAAAGCCGGCCAGGCCTGCAGCGGACCTGCCGCCCAGGGAGGGAAGAATTGCCTCGCAGGCGGACAGAAGGTCATCTCCCTCCGCCTGGTCCAGGATACGCTGCAGCGTGGTGTTGCCGATGCCCCGGGCAGGTTTATTGACAATCCGCCTGAAGGCGACCTCATCCAGGGAGTTGGAAATAAAGGCAAGAAAGGCCAGGACATCCTTGACCTCCTCACGCTCATAAAAACGAAGAGACCCGACAATCCGGTAGGGGATACCCCGGCGCAGAAAAACCGATTCAAAGGCGAGGGACTGGGCATTGGTGCGGTAGAGAATGGCAGTATCGCTGTAGCGCCGGTCCCCGAGAAGCCGGGCACAGTACTCGGCTTCCTCATCGTGGTCCCGCAGATAAACGATCCGGGCCCTGACCCCCTCGGGATTCCGGGTCCAGAGGGTTTTTCCAAGGCGTTCCTGGTTGTTGGCAATCACGGATGACGCAACAGCAAGAATGGTACCGGTGGAGCGGTAGTTCTCCTCCAGACGGATAACCCGGGTACCCTTGAACTCCCTGGAAAAGTTCAGAATGTTCTGAACCTCCGCACCGCGGAAACGGTAGATCGACTGATCTTCGTCGCCCACAACGCAGATGTCCGTATCCGGCCCGGACAGGGCCTTAAGCAGCTTGAACTGCGCCACATTCGAGTCCTGGTATTCATCGACCATAACCGCCTTGAAGCGCTGATGAAAACGACGCCTGAGCTCTTCCACCTCCCCAAGCAGCCTGACCGGTTTCATTATAAGATCGCCGAAATCCACGTTCCCCATCCTGTCAAGCCGCTCCTGGTAGAGTCTGTACAGGCGGGGAAGCTCCGGATCTGAAGAAATCGTCGTAAGATCGTCCTCCGGTCCCAGGGCGTAATCCTTGGCCCGGCTGATCATGCGGACATAGCGCTTCAGGTCCTGCTTTTTTCGGGAATCCTGGGTGGAGTGAAGCAGGGTCAGGGAATCATCGTCGTCGTAGATGGTAAAACCCGATTTCAGCCCCGCCAGGTGGGCATTGCGGCGCAGCAGCCAGGCCCCGAAGGAGTGAAAGGTCCGGATCATGACTCCCCTGGTTCCGGGACTCAAGGATGCAGCCCGTTCGGCCATCTCCCGGGAAGCCTTATTGGTGAAGGTAACCGCCAGGATCGACCGTGGATCGAATCCGGCGACATCGCAGAGATAGGCAATTCTGGTGGTTATTACCCGGGTTTTTCCTGACCCGGCTCCTGCAAGGATCAGCAGAGGGGTTCCGTAGTGGGTTACAGCCTCAAGCTGTTGGGGATTGAGACTCTCCAGATAGTCGGGACTTCTCATATATGTGTAGGACTTTACCGTAAAAGCGGTAACGCCTCAAGGTCGATTCCGTTACAGGCGATAATTTGCGCTTCCGTCAGATCCCCGGCGGTAAGTCCTTCGCCGTGGAGGACTACCGAACCGTCCACCTCCGGGGCGTGTATATACCCCCTGGCAAGGGCAAGTTCCTCTCCCTGAACGGGTTCGTCCACCAGGAGCCTCATGGGTTTCTTGACGAATCCGGACAGGATCGCCCGGCTGATCTCCATCTGCAGGGCTTCCAGGCGTGGTTTCCGGGCGGCAGCGCGGAAACGGCTCCAGCGGGCCCGGGGAGTCCCGGCGTAGCCGGCCGCAGGGGTGTCTTCCTCGGGGGAATAGATAAAGAAACCGGCCCACAGAAAGCGGCCTGCTTTCAGGAAATCCTCCACCTCCCGGCGGTGACGACGGGTCTCCCCGGGAAAACCGAGAAGAATGGTGGTGCGAAAAACCGCTTCAGGAAGGAGTTTTCGGATCCGCGCAATAAGTTCAAGATAGGTGTCTGCAGTACCCCGACGTCCCATGCGCCGGAGAATATCCTCTGAGGCATGCTGGAAGGGAATGTCAAAGTAGGGCAGAATCCTTGAATCCGCCTTCATGACGGGCAGGATCTCCTCAGGGAAGCGATCGGGGTGGATATAGAGAAGGCGCACCCAGAAATCCCCGGAAAGGGAGCTGATCCTCCGGAGCAGCTCAGGAAGCTCCTGAGCTCCCCTGTCCCGGCCGAAGGAAGCCAGGTCCTGGGCGACGAGGTTTATTTCGAATATTCCTCTGGACAGAAGTTCCTCAATCTCCTCCAGGATGTCCTCAATCCGCCGGCTGACAACCGGTCCCCGGATAAGGGGAATGGCGCAGTAACTGCAGCGGTTGTCACAGCCCTCGGCGATCTTTACGTAGGCCGTCCCCTTCGAGGAGAGAAGAAGGTTCCGTCGGAGCTCTCTGGGGGCATCAGGGAGGACCAGTACCGGCCGGCCGTCCTCTTCCAGTTCCCCCAGCACTCTTATAACCGCCTGAAGGTCCCGGTTGCCCGCGACGGCATCCGCTTCGGGAAGGGCCATGGTATGGGCATAACGCTGAGCGAGGCAGCCGGCAAGAACGATCTTCTTCTCGGGATACCGGGCCTTGAGCTCCATGGTAACGGAGATCGATTCCTCCTTTGCCGGCTGAATAAAGCCGCAGGAGTTGACAATAATGGCGTCCGCAGCGGACTGGTCCTCCGTATACGCATACCCCTCATCTTCGAGGAGCCGGATAAGGTATTCCGCATCTACCTGGTTTTTTGCACAGCCCAGATTGACTATGGATACGGCATGTATGGAGAAGGAGTTGTTATCGTGTGTCATTAAGCCGGATTATCCCTCAGTACAGGGGGTAGAGAACCAGTTCGTACTCTCCGTCGGTGATCCGCCACTTCAGCAGCCGGGCTGTCACCTGTCCGGAGCGACCAAAGGAGACCTCTTCACCTTTTATTCGTCCCTGGACCGCCCCCCCGTTGGAAGCCCAGATCTTCAGGCTGTTGCTGAAATTGAGGCGCAGGACCTCATCCCGCTGAAAAAAGCGTTCCTGCCTGGGTTCGCCGTCGTATTCATAGCGGAACAGGCAGTTTCCCCGGAAGGATGCCGTCAGGGTTATTACCTCCGGAGAAGGCGCCCGGTACAGAACCTGGGGAGGAACCTCCCGGGAAGCCAGCTGAGTGGTCCCGACGGGAATATCCTCGGTTATTACTGCCGGCTGCTCAGGGCCTGTAACCGCCTTGTCCAGACGAAGAACCGTCGTGCCGGCAGCGGAATCTATGTCCCGCACCAGGAGATTCAGATCATCCCGCCCGTCGCCGTTCAGATCGAGTCTCCGCTCTTCCCCGAGATTCAGGGAAGTCTCTTCTCCCGCCAGGGAAAGGCTCACCTGATCACCGGCTTCAAGCAGAGAAATGCTGTACTCCGGTCCAAGATCGGGGATTTCAATCCTGGTTCCCGTTTCAAAACGCTGTTCCACGATTTCATCTGTGAAAAGAAAAAGCGATTCATCCGCAGAAGCGGGAACTTCCCTGACCTGTTCCTGGGCTGCAGCTTCCCCGGCAGAGGAAGATACCGGCTTGTTCAGACGCGGAAAAAACAGAAACCCCGCGCCCACCGCAGCGAGAACAGTGAGCCCGATAAGGATTAGCAGGACCGGCGAGGGGCCCCGCTTTACCAGCAGCTCATCCATGGGGACCGGCTGTTCCTGAATCTTGAAATTCTTATACAGAGAGATCATCTCGTTAACATCGAGGCCCAGATAATCGCTGTAATTTCTCAGAAATCCGATCAAATACGGTTCACCGGGGAAGGCGGAAAAATCCTCCTGCTCCAGGGCCTCGAGATAACTCTTTGCGATGTTCGTATCCCGGCACACCTGGTCCAATGAGTAGCCTTCTTCCTGGCGCCGGCTCCGTAACTTTTCTCCTATGGATTCCATTCCTACCTACTCATCGGGGAAGATAAAATTATCAATAACATACGATGACGAGGGACTCTCATAGTCGAATCTCGCCTCGGGAATGTTCTGATTTGTTTTCAGATTTTCAAGATCTATCTGGATCTCATCGTAATCCTTGGTTATTCCGCTCAAGCGCCGGATAAATCCGTTTTCGCCCACGGACATTTCAATCTGCCGAAACCCCTCGTCGGTGTTTTTCCAGACCAGATTAAGCTTTATTACCTGCTCCCTGGAATCGGCCTCCAGAGGAACATAACCGGGGGTTTCCTTGTAGGCGATACTGTAGCCCTGACGAAAAAGACGCAGCCCCTGGGCATCGCTGTCTGATCCGGAGAGTCTCTGATTGAGGGTAACACTCTGTTCCGGCAGATATACCGTAAGCAGGCTGCCGTCGGAGACAATAACCTGGTCCTCGGGTTCAGTAAAGTTGATCCGTATGCGATTGGGATTCTTGTAGTAGATAACCCCGGTCAGAACGCTGTCGGGCTGGGTGATGGTAATGTCCGCCTCGTAATCCTGAATAAACTCATACCTCTCGGACATCTGGTCGAAAAACTGGGATGCCGTCAGGATTTCCTGGGAAAAGAGGGGAACGCCGCTGCCGCATAATCCGAGCACGACCATTACAACAGAGATATATATAAACCTGTTAATTCTTTTATTCGTCCGCATTAGAACCATCTTACTCAAGAGATACCATTTGTCAAGATTCTCCTATTTTCCGCAGAATAATCCTGCGCAGGGCCGGATCGTTGAGTTTCAGATACCCTCCGCATTCGCAGACAAAACGGGAATTCTCCAGTCGTTGGGAAGCACAGGAGACGCAATAGACCCGTCCGCATTGTTCACACTTTCCCGCAGGGGCGTCGGGAGGGGGTTCGCCATGGAGACGCAGGGGGGGAACCGGATCATTGCTCTTTGCCTCCCGCCACTCTCTGCCGCAGGATGAACAGCAATAGCTGTCATAGGCGGCATCCTGGAATCTCTGTTTCAACAGCAGGAAGCGCCGGCCGGGTTCCGGCAGCGCCTTCTCCGCGGCCGTGATGGCTTCTTCCGCTTCGGGGAATTTTCGCCGGGTAATCAGGAGTTCGATCAGGTTTTCATGGGCCTCGGAAATCCCGGGTCGGATGCGTATGGCTTCGGTGTAGGCGGTTTCCGCCCTGAGAAACTCACTCTTCATCCAGGCGCAGTTGCCGATTCCCGTCATTGCGGCGGGATCTTCCGCCTCCTCGAGAACTTCCTGATACAGTTCCTCCGCCCGGCTGATCATATCCACTTTAAGACAGGCGGCGGCACAGTTCATACGATAATCCCTGTTCTCCGGCGCCATTCTGATTACCTTCTCATAGAGCCGGACAGCGCCGTCAAGATCGCCCCGGGAGACCAGCAGGTTTGCCCGCTGATTCAGAAGGGCATGGGATTTCCCGGCCCATGCTCCGAGGTTGTCCAGGTAAGCGATTCCGGCCTCCGGGCCCTCCTCCAGGCTAATCAGATAGGCCATGTTCGCCTGTATCTCCTCCTCTTCCGGGGCCGCGGCGAGAGCCGCGGACAGCAGCTCCCGTGCTCCGGACAGGTCCCCCTTCTGGGCCCGCAGGAGACCCGTCAGGTTAAGAGCCCACTGGTTACCCGGGGCCAGGGACCGCGCTTTTTCCGCCTCATCCAGGGCATCCAGCCCCAGGGCATGCAGATTGTCGGCGAGTTTGAGCCAGTACAGGTAATAATCCGGCTCCGCCTGGGCCGCCTGAAACAGAAAATCAACTGCTTCATGACGCCTGCCTTTCATGGCAAGCAGTGTCCCGTGTAAAAAGAGGACCGAGCTCTCCTCATATCCTTCCCGGATCAGGGCCTCGAAGATTTCTCCGGCTTTTTCATAATCCTCCCTTCCGAAAAGGACCTTGGCCTCCAGGGCGCGAAGCTCCGGACTGTCCCCGGCGAGTTCCCGTATGGCAGGGAGAATCCCTTCCAGGTCGAAATAGGCCTCTTCTGCAAAATAGAGTCCGGCGGCGGTCATGTAATCAGACAGGGCGGTCCCGGAATCCCCCATCCGCTCCCTGGCCCGGGCAGCGTTGACAAATAACAGAGGGATCCCGCTGTTTATCCCGCAGGCCCGCGTGTAGGCGTCCGCGGCGTTTTCCCAGTTCCCTACCCCGAACTCACCGTGGCCAAGAAGGTTCCAGATCATTTCGTCGTCGGGAAATTTCTCGACTTGCTCCCTCAGGTAATCCTTGAGCTCCAGAAAACGGTTTTCCATGTACAGAAGGTTGGCCTTTTCCCTGACGGCCTGGAGATAATCAGGATCGATCTTCAGGCACTCCTCAATAGCTGTCAGGGCCTCGGGAAAGAGTCCGAGCTGAAGGCAGCATTCTGCGAAGAGGAAATACTCATCCCGTCCGGGGGCTCCCTGAGAGAAGGCCCTGCGCAGCTGTACAAGGGCGGCGGCAAAATGTCCTATTCCATGGAGAGACTCGGCAAGGGCGATGCGCCGAGGTCGCGGCGGGTCCTGTACCCGTGCCCAGCGGTAATATGCCGCTTCCACCTCGATGGGAATTGAATTGAGATCAAGCTTTTCCAGGAGAAACTCTGCATGGTCTGATTCACCGTAATTCTGTCCGCCGAAGGCTATTCTGCCGCTGTGAAGATTATCATCGGAAAACTCCCCTACCCACTCGCCGTTTATGGTGAACACAAAGGAATCGTCCCTGGCAATAAGCCCCAGGCGGAGAAGCCCTTTTTCCGGAAGAGGGGCCGGAGTCCAGGGTATGAGGGTCATGGGCGAATCGTTAAAAACCAGATCAAACCGGAAGTAGCCGTGATTGGAGACGAGAAAATAGTAGTAGCCTCCGTCCTCGATATACCGCAGAAGAAAACCCGCAGCAGAATAGCCGTTCCCGTCGGGAATACGTATGTCAGCTTCGAGGTACAAATCCCGGTAGCGATACAGGGGATCAGTGACCCAGGCAAAAACATTCTTCCGGGTCAATTGCAGTTGAAGAGCGCCCTTTTCCTGAGAAGCTTTATAGCCGTGCCCCTCTTCCCGGGGGGGAAAACGGCGGCGGCTGAGACGTGAAAACGATGTTTTCCATCGTTCTTCCACCAGATCATCAGGATCATGTTGCTGCTTTTTCCGAAGCCAGTTGAGCATTGCCTTAGTATACGGAAGGGCACCCCGTCAGTCCACACCCGCAGCAGGCTGCTTGCCATCCTCGAAGGCGACGGGTATAGTAATTTCATGGTAAGCATCATTTCACTCGGCGGCTCCATTGTCGCACCGGATACCCCGGATGTACCCTTTATTCAGCGATTTTCCGCCCTCGTCCGGGAGTACCTGGCAGAAAAGGAGGACCGCAGGATTATTCTCATAGTCGGAGGAGGCGGACCCGCCAGGGCTTATCAGCAGGCCTACAGAGACATAAGCGGGAAAACCCATTCGGAGGAGCAGGACTGGATCGGCATCATGGCAACCAGGCTCAATGCCCAGCTGATACGGGGAGTATTCGCTGACCTGTGCCCGGACCCGGTAGTGACCGACCCGACGGCGGTCCGGGAGATGACCGGAAGGGTACTGGTCGCCGCAGGCTGGAAACCAGGCTTCTCCACTGATACCGACGCCGTCTACCTTGCTGAACAGTTCGGTGCCGACAGGGTGATCAACCTTTCCAACATAGCCAAAGTCTATACCGATGATCCCAGAACAAATCCGGAGGCCGAACCCCTGGACAGGATCTCCTGGGAAGAGTTTCGAAGGATGATCGGCGACGAGTGGACTCCCGGCCGCAACGTGCCCTTTGATCCTGTGGCCACAAAAAAGGCGGCCGAACTCGGCCTCAGGGTGATATGCGCCGCCGGAAGGGACATTGAAAACCTTGCCCGGCTTCTGCGGGGAGAACGGTTCGAGGGAACCCTTATCGGCGAATAGCGCCCTTCCGGTAATGCCACAGGACCCGGGAGTAGTCATCCGGAAAAGGATTCGACCGGGTGAAATCGGGCAGCCATTCCGCCGTGCCGGAGGGTTCCTGAAGGAAGCCCTCCTCGATTCCCGCTTCCGCGAGAGCATCCGAAAGAAGCTCGTACTCGAAGGCTGAGATCCCCCGCTCACATCCGGGATCCCGGGGATTCAGGTACTGGGTCATCAGCGAGAAGATCCCCCGTGAACCGACATTCCGTCCATACCAGCGGATCACATCGAGACTCTCCTCAATATATTCAGGCAGCACCAGGTGACGGACTATAACCCCGCGTACAAGGGTTTCGCCGTCATACGCGGTATCCCGGTCCTTCAGCATCACGGGCAGCACCTCACGGATGACATCAGGATAATCCCCCCGCCCTGTTTCTCGTATCGCCAGAGTAGAGGAGAGGGTTTTGATGTCCGTCAGGAAAATATCGATCCAGGGCTTGAGCATATCAAGGGCAGAGGCAGACTCGAAGCCTGATGTATTCCACACCGTCGGGATTCCAAGTCCCCGGGAGCGGGCGATTTCCAGAGCATAAACAATGGAGGGGATAAACTGGGTAGCGGTAACGAAGTTAATGTTGGCAGCTCCCTCAGTCTCCAGATGAAGCATTATCTCCGCCAGCTCTTCGGCCGAAACGCCTCTGCCGGCCCCCTCCCGGCTCAGCTGCCAGTTCTGGCAGTCCCGGCAGCCCAGGGTGCAGCCGCTGAAAAAAAGAGCACCGGACCCCGCTCCGGCAACAAGGGGAGGCTCTTCTCCCCGGTGCAGGGTTGCACAGGCCAGCCTGATTTCGGAGCTCTGCCCGCAGAAGCCGGTATGCCCTGTGGTCCTGTCGATACTGCAGACTCTGGGACACAGAGAACAGAGTCGATAACCGGCAGCCGGGAATGATTGACTATAACTGTTCATCTTCTATAATCCTTGCTTACTGTTCGGAATCCTGGAGAAGAATAATGAATACGCGCCTGAGTTGCAGTTGTTTCCCGGGCACTTTCGCCTATCCGCCAATATTTATCGCTGAAACGGTCTCTGTCAACAGACAGGGCCCTCTTCGGAAAGAAAGCTCCGCAGCAAAGGTTTTTCAGTTCATTTGTTCAGATCACAGCAATCCAGGCGTTTGTTGCCGAAGGACTTCTTGTTGGCGGATATCATCCGGTCGAGAAAACGGGTCCACAGGTTCTTCCGCTGAGTCCCGGCAACGTCTATCGGATAGCCGATCTCTCTGAAAGTTGCACATACATCGTCCCAGCTTAACAGGTAGGGATCATATATTACCTCCGCCGATCCTATCGCGAGATTCTCTATTCTGAGCCCCTCCGAATCTGCGAGGCTGCTTTTAATCTTTTCGATACAGCGGTGACAGTGCATTCCCCGGATTATCACATCTGTTCTTGCTGATACATATCCGTTTTCCATGAGCTCCTCCTTTCTAATGCCAGCATGCAGGTATACCCAACAATTCTGCGGGTGGAGCAAATATGCATCCACATCAATACCTGCCTATTTTACTAAAATATACCATGCCCGGGTAGGGTATCAAGGCCGCGGGGCCGGTTCTCACCCTGTTTTATCCTGCAGATTTTCAGGATATACTGGCCATATGGGGGCTGCAGTATACAGAAAAGCCGCGACGTTGATGCTTGCCGCATGCTTTCCGGTTCTGGGGATAGATTTTCCCGATCAGAGCGATATCCCCTTCCGGGAGGAAGAGGTTTCCGCCATAAGCGGGAAAACTGCCCTACTCCCCCGTATATCCGGCAGCCTGAGTTATGAGAACGTCATTACCCGGGATGATACCCAGGTATTCAATCTGCGCTGCGGTATTTACGGAACCGCGGTTCAGTATGACACTATTGGTCTGGGATTTTTTTTCGATTCCATACTTCTGGCGGGTCCGGTAATCGAGTAGGCGGGGATCAATAATTATTGATCCCAACCTCTCACACCACCGTACGTACCGTCCGGTATACGGCGGTTCAACTAAACAGACTATGGTACCTGAAATCAAGTACCCCCCGATCAGCCTCCATGCGTTTAGCATAGAGATTCTTGTAATATCCTAATACATCAAGCAGTCCGAAATGTGTGTGAATCGTCTTGCTATGTAATAGGCAATTCATTGCACCGGCCATCTTCCAGTAGGAGTTACTCCCAAGCTTCCAATGTTTTAAAACCGAGTCACTTACCCCCAATTGCCTCAGGCGATGTTTACGGTTTCTCCCATTCTTCCACTGTTTCCATAGATACTGGCGAATACGCCTTCTCGTCCATTCCATCAATTGTTCAAGGTATTTCTTCATGGAACTTCTAGCAAAGTATCCGATCCACCCTCTGAGCATACTGTTCAGCTCTCTAATAACCGTATCGATCTTCACCCCACGATTACGTCGGGTTATCAACCTGATTCGGTCTTCCAGCTTTTTCAGTTTCTTTTTGTTAGGAATAACCATACCAAGACGCTCACGTTTCCCGTATGTCAGGAAAGTAAAACCGAGGAAGGACGAGCCTGAGGCTCTCCTCGCCTCCGTCTTATCCACATTCACTCTCAGCTTCAGTTTCCGCTCAAGATAACTCTTTGCATTATCCCTCACTCGGTACGATGATCTCTTACTCTTTGTGAAGATATTGCAGTCATCTGCGTATCTGACAAAACGAAGTCCCCGATACTCCAGTTCCCTGTCATATGGGGTCAGGTAGATATTTGACAGCATTGGAGACAGCGGACCGCCCTGAGGAGTTCCCAAAGCTGTTGCCATCATACTGCCGTTCGTCATTACTCCGCTTTTCAAGAATACGAAAATGAGTCTCCTGATGTCCTTGTCTTCCATGTGCTTGTCCACCAATCCCATCAAGATGTCATGGTTGACGGTGTCGAAGAATTTGGAGAGATCCAAATCTACAACATGCCGGTAGCCTTCGGACATGTAGGTCTGTGCGAGTCGAACCGCATCCTCAGCGCTTCTGTTTGGGCGGAACCCGAAACTGTAATCACTGAATGTCGGCTCGAACACCGGCGTCAGAACCTGGACCATTGCCTGTTGGATTACACGATCAATTGCCGTGGGTATCCCCAGAAGCCGTACTCCTCCACTGTCTTTGGGAATCTCTACCCGCAGTACAGGCTGTGGTTTGTACTTCCTGCTCACAATCTGTTTACGTATCTCAGGCCAGTGTGCATCGAAGTAGCCAGGAAGTTCGCTAACTTCCATTTCATCTACCCCGCAAGCGCCTTTGTTCGCCACCACTTTTCTGATGGCTTCCTGGATGTTCGCAAAGGAAATCAGTTGTTCGCACAAATTGGTGTTCGGTCTTGACTTGTCTTCCTTTCTCATGTGTTCCTTCCCATCTTGTATCATCCCCTGTTCAGGCATTCGCCGTTCGGATTCACAGATGGACCTTTCCTCTTTGAAAGGCATTTAGTTGTTCGGCCCTTCACGATGTTTCCTCATCCCTACTATGGCCTCGGCTGACTTCTCATGGCGAGCTTTACTCCACCTATCATTACCAATATTGCAGGCTAAGATGTCCATGAGACCTCCCCCGTTAAGAATAATGACTTTCCTTCCAGGCAACCGCCACATTTACTGCATCAGTTGTAGTGTGGATTTCGTCACTCTTTGTAAACTCGTCCACTGATACAGCCTTATATGTGATTTCTGTCCGTCGGTTCGGAAGTTTGCCTCGGACTTCCTTCAGACCCAGCCTCGCGACTACGCCCTTGTCGTCAGCTAGCAGTCTCTTTCACACTACCACCTGCAACGGACTTTCACCGTTTAGTCATTACCCATGCAGGGCAAACAAAGGAACAGAAACCCCGGCTTCCGCCGCCGAGTTCTGGTTGAATGCAGTTCAGTACGAGTACGGAATAGAAAGCCGGATACGGCTTGAAGACTGGGATCTTTCCGCAGGCTATTCACGATCGAGCCTGCACCCCCTGCGAGCTGGATTTGCTGAAACCGCCTATGATGTACTGAAAGCAGGCGCAGTGCTTCCAGCCGTCCGTACGGGAGGTATCCTGGCCCGGTTTTCCCTCCACGGGGGCTATCATACCCTTTTCGATTTCTGGAAAAGCAGACTCCCGCGCTACAGGGTACAATACAGCCTGGCGCCCCGTATATACCTGGAAACCCGGGCCCCCTCAACTGTGTATGCCCGCTTTGAACCGACGCTGTTTTTTCTCAGGTCGGGGGATGCCGGCTATGATGTCTTCTGCGAAACTGGGCTGCAGCTGAACGGCACGGGGGGCGCCGCATCGTTCTATTTATGGTCACGCTTCTGTGACGATACCGAACTCCTGGCGGAATCCAGGGACCGATGCGCTGTTACCGGCCTGGGAGTCCGGATTTCCACCTCACCTTGACAGAGGTACAGGGGGCGGAGTATTCTCCTTCAGGTTAACATTTTACGCCCGCCGGCGTGGCGAAATTGGTAGACGCGCTAGACTCAAAATCTGGTGGGGGCAACTCCGTGTCGGTTCGAGTCCGACCGCCGGTAAATCAAAAGTCGTCGCAAGACGGCTTTTTTTAGGGCGCCACTAAAAACGTGGTATTTTTGTTACAGGCAAGGCGGAGGGATTTTGTAGCGCCCGCAAACTCTTGTGATAACAAGAGTTGAGGACCGCGGGAAATCCCGACAACGCAGCATAGAGCAAAAAGAGTAGTTTTTAGAGGTGACCACATTCCATCGGACTCGAACGCAGTCCAGGCGATTGGCCCGAAGGGACTATCGTAAGCAGCGAATCGCGAAGCGATGCAGCTGTCGAGTCCGACCGCCGCCGCTATAATTCGCTCAGCCTGCGCCGGTAGGCCTGTGCTTCCTGCTGCCGTCCCAGAACTTCACAGGTATCGGCAATATTGAAGAGGGCGTCTTTGTGGTTTTTATCTGCGGCCAGGGCCTTCTCGAAGCAGGCCAGAGCCTTTTCGTATCGTCCCTGGACAAACTGAAGGGCGCCGATATTGTTCTGAACGGTCGGATCCTTCGGATTGAGTTCCTCGGCCCGGCTATAGGCTCTGGCGGCCTCCCCGTAGTTTCCCGACTGGAAGTGAATGAATCCCAGCTGATTCCATGCTTCTGCGTCGTCACCCCGGATTTCCAGATATCTCAGCATCCGTTCCTCGGCAGGCTTGAATCTGTCCATCCGGCTTAAGGCAATGGCACTGTTGAAGAGCGCCGAAAGATGATCAGGATCGGACTCGAGAACCCGGGCAAAGCAGCGTTCCGCCTCCTCCGGATTATCGAGGGACAACAGGTCCGCCCCCTTGTTAACAAGGATATGAAGCTTCTCATCCATATCATTCTCCCCGGGGAGGAAAATCAAAGTTCTTACCAAACAGATCGGTAAGGGTCGACAGCATCTCATCCTCTCCCGGGCCGTCGACGCTGATCCGCACATGGTCTCCCTGATAGAGTCCCATGGCAATCAAACCCATTACATTGGTGAGGTCCGTCACCATTCCCTTGCCTTCCACGGAAATCTTCCCCGGATATCCACCGGCAGCCTGGATTATGAGACCCGACGGCCGGACATGAATTCCCGCGAAGTTCCGCACTTCAACATTAGCATGAACCATTCTGGATGAAAGTATGCACCCTTTAACAAAAAATGTCTAACCTGCAGAATCTTCGCTGTCCAGAATACGAAGCCTGGCCAGTTCCCTGCGTATCTTCGTGCGGGTTACAGGCTTCAGAATATAGGCGTCCGCCTGGTCTGCAAAGCTTTTCCGTATGCTTTTGTGCTCCGCCACGGTGGTAACAACGGCGATGCGCGACCTGTCCAGTCCCGCTATACCATGGTCATCCTCCAGAGCCCGGATACCGGAAAGCACATCGAGACCGGATATCTCGGGAAGCAAAAGGTCCAGGATGACCAGATCGTAGGCTTTTCCCTCCTGAAGGGCCGTTCTGAATGCCTCCAGGGCTTCCCTGCCGTCCACCGCGACATCGCAGGCGCCAAAGTTGCTCAGTACGGCAGACTCGAGATGCCTGGTGGTAAAATCATCCTCCACAATAAGGATATTCAGCTCCCCGGACCGGACAGGGGACTTGTCCTCAAGGGGAACCTTCGGCTCTGGAGCAGTCGAAGCATCAGCATAGGGCAAAAGAGGATCGAATATCTGCTCTTTCAGTTCCTCGATCTTCAGAGGACTCGAGAAGATGATGGTAAGGGTGATCATTTCCTGACCTTCGGGCCACTGGTCCGGTTTCGGTACTACTTCAATGAGGGTTCCGAGGGATTCCAGAGTCCTGAATACAGGCAGTTTCCAGAACCGTTCCTCCTGAAGGGAGGATTTGACGGTTTTCTGGATCTGCCACAGCCCGCTGTTATCCTTCGAAGAAGAAGAGGCGGCAGGACGCACAGGAGCATCCGGCCGTTGACTCGCCGAAGAGGCATCTATCCGGAACTCCTGCTCTGTATCCGACTCCAGATTCAGGCGCACCACATCCAGGGCGGACAAAAAGCTGTCCAGCTCCTCACCGGCAGGCAGGGTACCGGTATTTCGATGGGAATCGAGGATATGCTCCATGGAATGAAGCATTTTTGATGAAACAGGAAACCCCGCCATACCCAGAGAACTCTTCAGGCTGTGGGCGCTGCGGAACATGGAGTGGATCTGTGCAAGAGCGTCGATATCCCTCTTTTCACTGCCCTGCAGTTCTTCAAAATTCAGAAATTCCTGTTCCAGTGTATCAAGATGATCAAGTATCTCCGCCATGAAGGCTTCGTGTTGGGAATCCATATTAAATGTTTCATCCTGGGCATGAAGTATTAGAAATGGGAACGCCAATTCCCTTCTTTATAATATGCGATGAGGGCCCTTATTTCAAATACCAGAGAAGAAAACAGGCTGCTGTATTCCGCATCCCGTCCTTCCCTAACTGCAGCCTCAAGGTTTTCGGCGGCGGAAACAGAAGGTCCGGCAGCGATGGAAACAAGCATGCTTTTCGTTTGATGGACTTTATGCCGAAGCTGACGATGTTCATTCCGGCGAATCAGGGTACGGATTTCTTCCATATCATCGAAAACCCTGTTCTGCACCATCTCCATGAGTTCCATAAAAAGATCAGTATCTCCTTCGTAGATTTCCTGGAGCATAGACTGGTTAAAGGGAGTCTCCATTCTCAATCTCCCCGGATTTCACTCACCAGGGCGTCGAAGATGGTAAGCATATCCACCGTCGTTTTTCGCAGGCGGGATGCGATGATCTTGGCAATGGCCCGGGTAACCGGCAGCCCGATGGCTGAGTTCCTGTCGCCAAGTTCCAGGAAATCCTTTTTTGAAATAACCAGAAATTCGGAATCCATGGCGGCCACCACCGTGGCCGAGCGCTTATCGTCATCTATCAAAGCCAGCTCCCCGAAAAAGACGTTATCCTCCGCCTTGAGCCCGACAACCGTATAATTATCTCCGGCCCGGGTCCGCTTGAGAATCTCCACCCCGCCGTTCAGAACGATGAACATTTCATCTCCAAGCTCCCCTTCCCGGATTATTGTCTCTCCCTTTTTATATCCCCGGATCCGGCATATCCTTTCAAGTTCTTCCATGTAGTCTGAGTGAGACCTGATTGCTTCGAAAAGACTGATTTTCTCAAGACGTTCCCGTATGTCCTGATTACTGCTCATTGGGGGACCTTCCGGCTTTCAAGAACAATGGCCATAGAGTGGGGCTGAATCGGGTAGTCGTCGGGGGGAACAAAGAGGGGACGATTAACCTCCAGCTCCTTGACCTTCTGCAGGTTGGTTACCAGGGCTGAGACATCGGAGGTTTTCTGGGCGTTTCTGAGGGCCTCCATTTTCATGCGGTTCGGCGTCCCGGTGTTCTCCAGAAGCCCCAGCAGAATCATGCTGCCCTTTTCTTGAAAACCGTTCCGATACTGACTGTAACTCTTTCCCACGAACTCCCGGGGAATTACAGCGGTGCTTAAGCGGGCACTGCCGTTTTCTCCCGCCAGAAGATCCTGAATAATATGGGACATGCCGTTGGTTACGGAGGAACGGGAGAGAATACGTCTGGAGAGATCCCGGGAAAAGATGATTTCATCACAGCCGGCATGCTTCAGGTAGCTTTCGTATTTCCGGTCAAGGAGCTCAGCGGTTGTATAGACATCCCGGGCAATTGCCTTGATGGTCAGGACCGTCATGACCGTTTTGGAATCCACCTCCGATGGAACCGAACTCTCCCAGGTATCCGCCAGGATCAGGACCTTACGGGCATTTCTGACATTGGCCCTCTTGAGGGTTGCTTCGGAGAAATAATCTCCCCGAACGAACTTCAAACCCTTCAGGTCTATCTCTTCTTTTATCTCTTCAACCTTGTCGGGTTCAATATTCGACAGGAGCACCAGCCGGTCTCCCTTCAGATCGCTGCTTTCCAGAATATCCAGCAGAATGTCCCGCATGTGGTCCTTCCAGCCGCATACGATAAGATGATCACTTAGTTTGGGAAAATCCATCAAGCCCCTCCTTGCGCGGGAATTTCGTTCCACAAAAACGGATGCCAGCGATCCGGACAGGGCACTGGTGGCGGCAATCCCCAAAAAGATGGAAACCACGGCAACAAGACGTCCCGGAAAGGTTACCGGAACCTTGTCGCCATACCCGGTTGTGGAAAAGGTTATTACTGCCCACCAGAACCCGTCCAGAAGGTCAGAGAACTGGGTATTAATACTGCTTTCAAAGAGATATACCAGTCCGCCGGTTATCAGGAAAACTGCAAGAAAGAAGAGCGCCATCTGCATAAAGGGGGAATTAAGAAGATTTTCGAGAAAACGCTGCAGACGGCGAAAGGGCATGATCAGTTCTCCAACAGGGTAATCTCAACCCTGCGATTAAGCCTGCGGCCGGCTTCGGTATCGTTTCCAGCCACAGGTTCCCGGGCGCCCATACCGCGTATTACGATCTGGTCCTCCCGGCGGGCGCCAAGTTCTATCAGCGCCCTGGCCGTTACCCTGGCCCGCTCCAGAGAAAGGCGTTCCCGGCCGCTCTCCGTACCAGCCAGAGCAGTATGACCGGTAATCAGCACGTCCCGATCCGGGTAGCGTTTAAGGATCTCCGCCACTGCTCGAATCTTTTCCTCTTCCCCGGGAACAAAACGGGATGAGTCGGGGAGAAAGCGGATATTATGCAGGGCAATGGTTATACCCTGTTCGTCCACCCGTACCTCGGAGTCTTCTACCTTGTCTTTTTCCAGGGAATTACGGATTTCCTCGGCGACCTTTTCCTTTTCCATCTTTTCCGCCTGAATGACCTCGGCCGACGCCGTCCCGCGGAAAATCCAGGAGGTACCGTCATTCAGCTGCATTACCAGCTCGAACTCCTCGGTATAGGCCGCGAGATACCCTTTTTCATTGTCCCAGTAAAGGTGCTGCGCCGAAAAACCGGAAATCTGCTCCGGGGCCAGCCCCCGGCTTACGGGGAAACGATGGTATACCTGATACGTGGCATCGATGGCATGGAACATTTTATCCTTATACTCTTCCAGCCCCAGGTACTGATACGCCACGTTAATGGGGAATCGCACGACGCCCAGGCCGCTGCCGGAGTCCCGGAAGTCATGGACCTCCTCGCCGACCCCCACCCAGGTTTCCCCGGGAGCGACATCCCGTTCCGGGAACCTGGGAACTCCCCGCACAACGGGAAAACTGTATCTGTCGGGAACATCCATTTCGCCGTAGGCATTCCGGCGATAGGCCGTGGGGTGCTCCTCGCTCCACTGGTAAACTCCGGCATCCCCGGTGGAACGGTTGGCGATCTGGAAAACCCCTTCCAGCTCCCCTGTTTCACCCCGGACATCCTTGATTGTGTAGGCAATCTTGTAGCGCAGCTCCGACTGCTGAACAGCCTGCTGACGGCCATACCGCTGGATAACGGTCTCATCCACCTGGGCGACAGCCCGGAATTTTGCCCCTGAGACATACTGGAAGCGAAAAACCTCGGCTTCCAGTCTGTTTCCCGCCAGCAATCCGGTCAACAAAAGGAGCAAGGAGCTTATCTTTGATATTTTCATTCTCACGCCTACTTCCTTGACAAATATATGTCCAAGCTTATATCTTCAAATTGTATTCCACAGGAAGCCGATGTGTTTGACAAGTTAAGCCAGCCCCAGTCAGAAGAGTTGTTCGCGTTGCTGAGCAATGCCGGATATTCTCGTCCCACTCTCCTCCAGGCAAAGGTCGTTCCAGCCGTACTCGGCGGAAGGGATCTCCTGGTTGAGACTCTCTACGCCGACGGGAGGACAGCAGCGTACCTCCTGCCCCTTCTTGTCTCTCATGGCCTCGAAAGTACCGGCTCCCAGGCTCTGATCATAACACCTTCGCCGGATCTCGTAAAAAAGACCTCCCTCCAGTACCGGCGATTCACCCGGGGGGGCAGTAGCGTGCCTCCCATAACAACCCTGGGTTGGGACAGTCCGATAAAGCGTGAAGCAAAACGACTTGCCGGGACTTCCGGTATCATTGTCGGCACCTCAGCCCGTATAATTGACCACCTGCGTCGCAACTCTCTGAACACCCGGGAAATGCAGAGGGTTGTTATAAGTCTGGAGAACCCGGTCAATAAAGAGGACTTCATGCAGGATGTGCTCTTTATTCTCTCCAAGGTCCCCAAAAAGAGCCAGATAATCGTTTTTACCCCCAGCCTGAAAGAGACCGGTGTACTGGAAAACCGCTTACGGCACCCCCTGATTATCTCCTCCGAGGACTGGGACCGGGACAACAGGATTCAAAGTGTATATGAAGCAGCCGATGCCGTGCACAAGGCGGAGCTGCTTTTAAGTCTCTTTCTAAGCAGAAGAATCACCCGGGGCGGAATCTTCTGCCGAACTATGGCTGCCTTAAAGACCCTGGAAAAGAAGCTTAGCAAGGAGGGAATCCGCAGCCGTATTATTTCCACCCGTACTTCTCCGCGAAAAAAGGAAGAAATCTTTCAGCTTTTCAAGGACGGAAGTATCCCCTGCATTCTTACAGTCTCAATTTCTGTTTTAACCGAGATCGAAGAAATTGGATGCGCGGTCTTTTTTAATCTTCCATCCCCCCCTGAAGCATATACGGATATCACCTCCGTACTGATACAGGACCTGAATGCAAAGATTGTCACCTTTGTCACGAAGGAGGAGTCGGCGACACTTCAGTTTTTACAGGAGAAAAACAAGATGAAAAAAGAGAACTTCCCCGATGACCTGGAGGTCTTTCGGGGCAAGGTCGAAGGTATTCTGCAGTCCATCCGTTCCCAGGAGGATCCTGAAGAACTAAACCGGTATCGAAAAATGATAAAAAAAATGGTCCCTTTCGGAATGCGCGGATATTTAAGCGCTTATCTGATAAAGGAGTCTCTCGGAAACACAGTTCGCGGGGACAAGCCCTTCAGGACGGTTTTCGTATCCATCGGACGCAACCGGCGTGTTTTCCCAAAGGACCTTTCGCGGCTCTTTACCCAGACCCTGGGTATAGATATGGGAGAGGTTGGGAGCATCAAGGTTCTGGATAACTATTCCTTTATTGATATTCCGGCTCACCTTGCGCAATCCGCCATAGACAAACTTGACGGCAGCGATTTTCACGGACGAAAAATAACCGTAAATTTTGCACGCAAGAAGGAGGAAAAAGTCCTCCGCTGATGTACCTGTTCCCTCCATAAAGCTTCACCGTCCCTTCGGATAATCGAGGGGGCGGTTTTTTATACCAGAATGAACCAGAGAAGCGTAAATATCACCAGCAGATTGATAAGCAGGGCCGTCCCGAATATGGCGGCCCCCAGAATCTCCCTGAACCGGGCCCCCCGGCTGCAGCGCTCGGAAAGGGATCGGGGCTCTCCGGGAATCATGATGCACTCGGCAAAGGGATCAGCAAAGGATGAACCGGCCTGCTGTGAGCAGCCAAAGGCATAGAAAACAGACCTGTCCAGGGAATCACCCACAATGATTCTGCTGGTTCGGATCTTAGCTCCCGGGCAGCCGGCCAGCGCAGCATCCAGACCGCGAAAGGTCTGCAGACGGTACACCCTTCCATCGGGCAGAAAAGCCCGGCTGCCGTTCCTCATACCCACAGCCTGTCCGAAGCGCCGGGCCGGTAATGCCAGCAGGTCCCTTTCGGCCCGCAGATAGCGTCCGGCCCTCCATATACGCCGGTAAAGGCTGAACAGCAGCAGTCCCGGGGGCAGCAGGGGAGCAAGGGGAGCAAGGCTCATGGTAAGGGATATGTGGGACAGATACAGAAAGCCCGGCGACCTGAGATAGATATACGTCAAAATAAAGAGACTAAAGGAAGCCAGGGTAAGGGAAACCGGTGTCAGCTGATTCCAGTACTCGTTTCGCTGCCGGCCGGACCAGATTGACCGGCGCAGAATCGTGCCGGGATCACCGTCGTAAATCAGGACAAGGAGTTCCCCTCCTTTTTTATCCCCGGACCTGAAAACCGGCCGGGAGTTAACCATGACCAGTTCCCCGGAGACCATGATACGGGTGCCTTGAGGAAACGAAGTAATACGATTTGCCGGAATATGCGTGGGAGAGGCATCAGCGAAGGCCTGCTCATTATCTTCGAGCAGGTCCTCATCCTCATAAGCGTTGAGTGCCGGAAGGGTAAAAACCTCGACTCCCTTCAAATCCACCTGTACAGATAGTGAACCATCGGTCAGCCATATCTGCTCATCCCCCTGTACAGCCTCGATCTGGCCGAAAAACCTGAAGGACTCCCCGTCAAGCACCTCGGTGCGCACCCTCGGGTAATTAATAATGGGGTATTCCATACTCTGATAAACGGCATCCCGGAATTTCCTCCACTGCCGGCGTACGCGAAAACCTCCGAAAAGAGGAAGAATAACGTAGCCAAGGAGTACAATCCCGGCGATCAACAGTAATCGTTCCACTTATTGCACAACCACGGAAAAATGAATTATGCTTAAGCTTAACATGGTTGAACGCATTATTGTAGGTCCTCTCAGTTCAAATGCCTATATATACTCGGAATGGAAAAAGGAGTGTCTCCTTATAGATCCGGGTGGAGATATGGAAGAGATCCTTTCTCATATGGCAATAAAGAATCTTAAACCCCTCGGCATTATCTGTACCCACGGACATCTTGATCATGTGGCGGGGGCGTATGAGCTTCAGCGTCATTTTCGCGAACGTGACCTGGAGGTCCCGGTGGCGATACACGGTGCAGATGCCCACTATCTTGGCAAAAATGCCGCAGAATCCCACAGAATCAGCTTTGAACAGATCGGAATCGACCTGAAATCAGTTCTTATGGATTATGAGCTGCTCTTTCCTGAACCTGATATCATCCTGGAGGACGGTAAAACAGTACTGACCTCAAGTCTTACGGTACTCCATACCCCCGGCCACACTCCGGGCAGCATCTGCCTCTATTCCGAAGCCCAGGGCATTCTTTTTTCCGGAGATACCCTCTTTTTCGAAGGGGTCGGCAGAACGGATCTTATGGAGGGTGACGGGGAATCGATATTGAAAAGTATTCGGGAAAAGCTGCTGATACTGCCCCAGGAGACCATGGTATTCCCCGGTCATGGTCCGAACACGAGCATTGAACGGGAAATAAAGAATAATCCTTTTTTACAGTAATAACGGAACAGTGCGCTAAAGATTGAAATCCGCCAGCAGTCCTGTGCTGACTCCGGGATGTGCAAAAGGATTGGTTTCCGCCTTCAGGTAGGCCCGGTGCAGTTTGTCCGAAAGCTCCCGGATCAGGGCGTCCCGTCCCTGGTCGGAGAGTCCCGTAAGGTCTTCCCTTTTCGGGAGGCTTGCGGAATCCCTGTCCTTAAGTTTGACAAGTCTGTCGATGAGATTATCCAGGCTCCTGAGCTTCGAAAGAGAGAATCCCCCCGCTTCGCTGGGCCGACCATATACATGCTTAAAGCGCGCGTATAAGGCCTGAGAACCGGAGACGGGCAGACCGACACGGGAGGAACCGACGCTTCCGCGAACCAGACTGCTTAAAGGAATTGTTCTGTTTACAGTGGAACTCTGTACCTGCACAGATCCCGGTACTCCCTTTCAAGAAATATTCGGCCCCAGGGCCTGTTTCTATTTTCGGAATACCGGAGGAGGGGTTTAGTAAAATCTATCTGTTACGTCTTTCGTCGGAGCTCTTGCAGTCAATACACATCAGTGCATACGGGATAGCCTCGAGCCGTTCCCTCGGAATCTTCTTATTACAGCGCATACAGACGCCGTAACGCTCATTCTTGATTCTCGACAGGGCGGAATCTATGAGCCGGAGTCGTTTAACATCGTTGGTGCTCAAAGTTTCCAGGGTTTTGCGATCAATGTCATCCGCCGCGACATCCACCAAATCCTTAGGATCCATGTCACGCACGAGGTTTTCGAAATCCTCGCTCTCACTCATAAGATTGTTGACAATCTCTTCCTTGAGGGTGATGAGCTTTTCCTTCATCTGGTCCACGAACGCTTTATCCATAATCCTACCTTCGCTGCATGTATGCCCTAGGCAATATGGCAAGAGAATATGAAGGAAATGCTTAAAAATGTCAAGGCGCGAATCCCGGGGAATTCCCTTCGGCTTGACAAAGAAAGGGGCAATGTCCTACTATTTCCCCATACTTGCAGGAGGAATTGTGGCTAAAGAGGAAGCTATTGAAGTCGAAGGTATTGTAAAGGAATCTCTTCCGAACACCATGTTCAGGGTGGAACTGCAGAACGGACATGTCATTCTTACCCATCTCTCCGGCAAAATGAGAAAACACTACATCCGGATTGTCCCAGGAGACAAAGTCCGGGTTGCCCTGTCTCCCTATGATCTTACCCGGGGACGCATTATCTACCGGGAACGATAAACACCCCTTTTTAGCGCAGAATAATCCATACAGCCCCCTCTCCCCCCATTCCGGACTGCGGTACTCCGTGTTCACCGCAAAAAGGAGACTCTGCAATGTAGCGGCGCACCTTTTTGCGCAGGATCGAATCTCCGGTATCCGAATGGTTTCCCTTTCCATGGATTACCAGCACCTTCCTGAGCCCCCGTCTTTTGCTTCGCAGCAGAAATCCGTCAAGCTCCTTCAGGGCCTCCTCAACTGTATATCCGTGAAGATCCAGGCTCTCCTGGGGCGCCATGCGTCGAAGGGTTTTACGGGAGGGGCTCTTTTTACCACGGGGGGGCCGGTCAGCATCCTTGAGGGGAAGGGGTTTTTCTTCAAGCCAGCGATTCATGACCTCTTCATAGGCCGCCTGCTCTCTTTTTTTTCCCCTGTCCCGGGAGTTCTGCTGTTCCCATTGCTCAAGGATGTCTCCAAAGTTCATTCCCGCTCCTTATTATCCTGAAACAGATCATCTGAACGAAGAATATCCCCGCTGCCGACCCAGCCTTCCACTCCATAAGCCGTGGAAAGAAGAAGAAAATCTCCGGACTGCTGGGTAACTTTGACCGTCAGACCTTCGGGTAATTCAAGCCATGCTTCCGCTGAATCTCGCGGTATGCGGCGACTGACCACATCGGAGGCTACAACCGCCACCGGAGTGCTGCGGACATATGCGGCATGTCCGAAGAGTCCCGCCGCGGCAAAACTCAGGGTTCCGAAGAGCAGCGAGACAAGCAGCAGATAGGAACGTTTGAAGAACATGGCAAGCACAGCGGCCAGAAAGAAAAGATTATAAAAAATGAGCAGAAGAATAAAGGATACAGCCGGTGGGAAATAGGCAGGAAGCTGGTATTGACGGATATACTGATCAGAATCAGTCAGACTGTCCCAGAAGGAACGAACCCGCTGGTCGGGTACGGCACATCGGGCGGAGGCAATAACGGTATTGACAGCTTCTGCCCGCTTTCCCGTCCCCTCCAGGCATAATGCCCAGTTAAAAAGAAGCCTGCCGTTCCGCGGGTGTTCAGAGGCCATTTCCCTGTAGACAACGGAAGCAGCCTGATAATCCCGCTGCATAAGGAGATCTTCAGCCCCCCTCACCTGGTCAAAATCCATCAGCTCACCGGAGGCAGAGAGCATAAAGAGCGCCAGCGGAGCAAGAAGCAGAACCAAATACTGGAGAATCCGTCTTCGCCGGACCCTGAACAGAAGGAGAAGCATGGGACCGGGAACAAAAGCAAGATAGATATAGCGAAGCCGGAAGAGTTCAGTCGACTGGGCGGCCAGAATCTCATCCGGGGTATAACGAAGATCCGATAAACTGAAGGTTTCCTCCTGGATGGAAATCTCTCCGCCGGAGAGTACCTGCAGCGTCAATCTCCGCTCGGGAAGGGAAACGACCCTGTTATCCCGGGGATCGAAAAAGGGGAAAGCTGGAATATGGATCTCATAATCCCCCTCCTCTTCTGCCTTGAGTAGATACCGGGTCTCCCTGGAACCCTGGTATCCTCGCTGAGAGGCCCGGTAGTCATGGGTCTCCTCGCTGCGGACAAGAACGAGACCGGCGAAATCAGGTTCAGGAGGAGTCAGATATGCAAGGTTGCCTTCCCCCGTTATACGCACGGTCAGCTGAACAGTCTCTCCCACCCTGGATCCTTCCGGAAGAGGAGAGACATCGATATCAAAGCGTCCCACCCCGCCGGAAACCGCAACATCGCCGGGTAAGGCTTCGACATTTACCGCAACCGCGTCGGATGTTCCGGAGATACCTTCCGCAGTAACAGAAGCCTTGTTTAAAAAGAAGCGTCCCGCACCAGTGGGAGTAAAGAGGTATCCCGTAACAGGCACTGTATAGAGAACTGTATCGCCATAGAGGCGCCGGCGGATTTCTCCAAGTTCCGGGGCCTCCTCGAAAAGCCCCCCCCCGGATGCGGGTACGGAGACCCGCTCAGGAAGCAGAATCTCCTCCTGATTTCTCATTACCAGAACAGCCGGAATTGTCTGTCCTTCGTAAAATGGTCCCTCCGGGATTTCCCATTCCAGTTCCAGCGGAAGGGACAGAACGCTGTTGCGGTAGCTTCCGACCCTCTGGATTCCCACCCCGGTTCTGCGGGATTCCGAACCAACAGCAAAGGGGATACGGGGAAAAAGGATTCTTCCGGTCCGGTTGGAAAGCAGAATATAACTGACGGAAACGGCGGGGTAGCTGGTTCCATCCTCTCTGCTTTTGACGATTCCCCGGATATTCGGCCCCGCATACAGACGTATCCCCACCGGATAATCCCACTCCTCGATGCTGACCATCGAAGCCGAAGGTACATCCACTTCAAAGGAGAGGGTAAAGCGGTCATTCAGGCCCACCGGGTTCGGTAAAAACGAGAGCTCCGGATCATCCTGGGCAGAGAGAGAGGGGGAAAAAAACAGTACAAGGAAAAGACCTACCAGAAAGGTCCGCTGCTTTCCTGGTCCCCGCCATGCTGGGATACCCACTGGGACTCCTCCTTGCGTTTAATATACTGTAGAATTCTGTCGACCTCTTCCACCGAGGTATCCCCGCCGCTTACCGAGCCGGCAGAGGGAAGCGCCCGTTCTTCTTCCTGCTGGCTGCCAAGCCTCAAAAGGGTCAGCTCCATGTTTCTTTTTGCCTCTCTGCTGTCGGGTCGCAACAGAAGGGCTTTTTTGAAACTTTCGAAGGCGGACCGGTACTGGCTGAGCTCATAGTAGAGGTTTCCCATATTGAAAAGGGTCCTGAATTTGAGTTCCGGATTCTCCCCTTCCAGGGCCCTGGTCCATTCATCCTCCGAAGCGGTGGTCTCACCCAGGGCATAGAAGACGTTTCCAAGGTTGTAATGGATAACCTCATCTTCGTTCAGCTCGTTTTCCAGGATTCCCAGGTAAGAAACCGCGGCAGACTGATATCGCCCGTTTATGTACTCATAGTTCCCCTTAAGGACCTGCCAGTGGGTTCGATAGGGGGTACAGGACAGGAGCAACAGGGGAAACAGCAGTATTAAAAGGTTTTTTTCCAAGGTATTACCCGCACCAAAAAGTAAATATACAGAGCGAAAACAGCGATCAGCAGGTAGGGCCGATACGCCGATTCCCGCGGTTCATTGTAACGTACCGACGAGGATCCGAAAACAGCATCCAGTTTGCTCATAAGGGCAGGATCGTTCAGAGAAAAATACTCCCCTCCTGTCTCCTCTGCCAGATAGCGCATGTTATCGGCATTCAGCCGGGTAACGACCCTGTTGCCCGATGAATCACGCAGCTCCTGTTCGTCCTCCAGGGGTATTGCTGCGCCTTCGACCGTTCCCGCTCCCAGGGCTACAATCCGGATTCCCCTTTGCCGGGCGGTCTCGAGTACGGGCTTGACGGCCCCGCCGAAGTTTTCACCATCGGAAAAAACAAAAAGGAGCTTTTCGCTTTCCACTTTTCCCGGAAAGGCATCGAGGGAAGCGACAAGCCCGGCTTTCAGATCGGAACCGCGGCGGGAGAGCACCTGGGGGCCGATATTCTGAAAAACCGTTTCAAACATTGCCAGATCCTCGGTTATGGGGATCATCTTGACACCGATCTCCTGAAACACCACCAGGGAAAAACGTGAGGTTCCGCCCCGGGACGCGAGAATCCCCCGCATGACCTCCACGGAGCGCTCAAGCCGTGACGGTGAGGAATCCCGGGCCAGCATGCTTAAAGAAACATCCAGGGCAAAAACGATATCCCGGGACTCGATGGTCCTGATTTCCGGACGTCCCTTTCTTTCCGGATCCGCTGCGGCGAACAGGGTGAATACAATGAAGAGGACAAGGGCCAGGGAGGAAAAAAACCATTTTACCGTGAAAATATCCAGGTAGTTTCCCGCTCTCCAGCGACCGAGAAGGTATTCCAGATCCCGTCTGCCCCTCAGAAACTCCAGCCACAGCAGAATAATCACCGGAACCAGGAGCAGAAGGCAAAAGAAAAGGTGGGGATATCGAAACATGGCTAGAGGACCTCCCGCAGCAGATACTTGCGGATAAACAGATGCAGCAGCACGGCTATTCCTCCTGCAAGCAGAAAGTAGCGGTAGGAGGCTTCGGTTTCGGTCCTCACCTTTACCCTTTTTTCCGTGACGGTCACCGAGTCGATGGAGCGAAACACTGTTTCCAGAGCCCCGGGAGTGGAAGCGGAATAGAAGCGTCCGCCGGTAGTCTCCGCTATCATCCGCAAAAGCTCCTCATCGTAGCTGCCGGAGAAGACCCCGCGAAATATTTTTCCCGTCTCGGGATCCGTATACTCTCCCGGTACGTCCCCGGGGCTCCCGATTCCGATGGCGAAGATCTTTATTCCCAGAGAAGACGCTACCTCCGCTGCGCTGGCGGGGGTTATTTCTCCGGCATTGTTTTCTCCGTCCGTCAAAAGGACGATTATCTTTTCCTGGGCGCTGCTCTGGCGCAGATGCAGGGAAGCCACGGCAATCCCCATGCCGATGGCCGTCCCCCGGCCCAGACTCATGAGCTGAAGATCATCCAGCACCCTGAGGTACGCACTGTAATCCAGGGTGGGGGGAACCATGAGGGCCGCCTCATCGGAGAATACCACCAGACCGACTGGATCATTCTCCCTGGAGCGGATAAAGGAATTGATTACCTCCCTGGCGGTATTGAAACGGTTTTCCGGGTAAAAATCCTGAGCCGCCATACTGGGAGACTCATCGAGAACAAAGATGATATCGATTCCGCGGGTCAGATATACCCGCTCCTTCGTAATCCGGCCGGGACCGGCCAGAGCCAGTACCAGAAGCACAAACCCTGTCCAGAAAAGGAAATGGGAAAGAAAACTCAGAAATCGCAGACTGAAGGGGCTCTCCTGAAAGGAGTCTCCCCGCCATACGGAAAGGGAAAACGGGACCCGTCCTCCCCGGCCCTTCCAGAAATGGGCGAAGAAGATCCCGGGTAAAAGAAGTCCCAGGAGCAGAAGGTAAGCCGGACTCTCAAATATCCACATCTGCGTCCTCCTGCTTATCCCTGTCCCGTAATCGGCACTCCTCTTCCACTGCAGATGCAAGTTCTCCAAGACGCAGAATATCGTCGCCCTTGCGGGCGCTTCCCGCCTCGACCCCGGCGAATTTTATCATGTCCGCGTACTCAAGAAAATGGATTAGACGCATGGCGATATCCCCCTTCGGGAAAAGGCTCTGCATCATGGACCTGATCTCATGAATCGTAGTGGTTATACAATCCCATCCGGTCCGCCGGCTGATATAGCTGCGCACCGAATCGGAGAGGCGGTAATAAAAATCCCTGTCCGGCATCATGAGCGCCTGGGAACTCAGCTCCTTTAAATCCCGCCTCAGACGCCAGTACGGACGTTTCCGGGCCAGAAGAACAGCCGCCGAACGCAGCCGCTCCCGCAGGATGCCGGAAACGGCAATGAGGGCAAGGGGTCCTATCAGTACAACCAGGACTGTAATAATCAGGAGGGTGAAGGTGCCGGGAAGGTACAACTGTCCCCGGATGTCCTCCAGTTCACCCTCGTTTTCCAGGATAGAGCTTGTATGGATCTTCATTCCCGAAAGCACATAGGAACCGAAATCCAGTTCAGGCAGGGTCCGGGTTCCCGGAGAAAAGGAGGAAAAAAAGATGCGCAGTTCATGATTACCCCCCCGCTGTTCAACCCGGGCCCCGTGGAAGAAAACCCAGTCAACCGCAGGCAGCACAGCGGGAGGTCGTATTGTATCAGCCTCGTCGGAACGCAGGATAATCCGCAATTCCACCGTGTCGCCCACATAGAATTCCGGGGGAAGCAGGTGCACCGAGACGACCTGGGGAGCGGCATACAGAAGCGAGGCTACACAGGTGAGGAAAAGGCTTAGTACCGCCCGTAATCCGGCTGAAGTCATGAAACGCGCCTCCGGGTCTTGAAAAAGGCCAGAACCTTGGCGACGGGATCATCACTGGTGTCCACGGAAAGCACCTGAATTCTGCGGCGGCGGCACTCACGACGAAAGATCACATCCTGGGTATCCCAGAAATCGCCGTAGGCACTGCGAAAGGCAGGACTGACCCCTCCGGCCAGAAGGCTGTGACCCCGTTCAGGATCCTGAAGAACAAGACTGCCCTTGAGGGGCAGTACCTTGTCGCCGGGATCGCTTATCCGGACGGCAATAACGTCGTGTTTGCGGGCCAGAAGGGTCATTTCGTTCCAGCCGGTGGCGGTGCGGAAATCAGAAAAAACAACGCAGATTCCCCGGGATTTCAGGGATTCGTAGACCGTCTTGAGGGCCAGTCCCAGCTCGGAACCTGCTCCCCGGGGTTTCAGATTTTCCATATCCTCAATAAGACTGGCCACGTGTTTGCGACCCTTGGAGGGGGGAACCCATTTTTCAATGCGGTCGGAAAAGAAGACCCCCCCCACCCGATCATTATTGTGGACCGCGGCAAAGGCAAAGATCGCCCCCAGGATCATTGCCATGTCCCGTTTACTGATATCGCCGACCCCCTGATCCAGGGAGGCTGAGACATCAAAGACGAGGGAAAGAACAAGCTCCCGTTCTTCCCGGAAGGTCTTGGCGTAGGGGCTCCCCATACGGGAGGAGACGTTCCAGTCAATGTTCCGGACATCGTCACCCTCGGAGTATTCCCTGACTTCGTCGAATTCCAGACCGGGACCGCGAAAAACGGAACGATAGTTTCCGGCGAAGAGACCTTCCAGGAGCTTGGCACTGACAAGAGGCAGATTACGAATGCGTTGAAATAGGCTCTCTTTCTCCATGGATACAGATAATCAGGGAACCGGTACGGCCCGGAGTATCATGGTTATTACATCTTCGCTGCTGAGCTCCTCCGATTCAGCTTCATAGGAGAGAATTATCCGGTGCCGGAGCACATCGTAGGCGGTCTCCTTGACATCCTCGGGGATTACGTAGTTCCTGCCGGCAAAAAGGGCTTTAACCTTGGCCGCCCGGTACAGAAACAGGGTCGCCCTGGTGGAGGCACCGTATTCGATATACCGGGTATAGCCGAAGCGTCCGGCGTCCTTCTCCCGGGAGGCCGTGACAATGGAGACAATATACTCCTCGATCCTCTCGTCCACCTTGATCGCCGCGGCTGTCTCCTTGATGATATTCAGGATTCCCGGAGTCAGGACCTTCTGAATAAAGGATTTCTGCTCCACCCCCATGCGCCGCAGAATGGCAAGTTCATCCTGGGGGTCCGGATAGTCGATCTTGAGCTTCATCATGAAGCGGTCCAGCTGGGCTTCGGGCAGGGGATAGGTACCTTCACTCTCGATGGGGTTCTGGGTGGCCAGGACAAAGAAGGGCTTGGGAAGATAGTGGGTCTCGTCCCCGATTGTAACGTGCCGCTCCTCCATGGCCTCCAGAAGAGCCGACTGGACCTTGGCGGGAGCGCGGTTTATTTCATCGGCCAGGACAATGTTGGCGAAAACCGGTCCCTTTCTCGCGACGAACTCCCCGGTCTGCTGGCGGTAAATCATGGTCCCGATCAGGTCCGCAGGCAGAAGGTCGGGGGTGAACTGGAGCCGCTTGAAGCTTGCATCCAGGACCTCCGCCAGGGTTTTTACAGCCAGGGTCTTGGCCAGCCCCGGCACCCCTTCCAGGAGTACATGACCGCCGGCAATCAGGCCCATCAGCATACCGTCGACCATGGACTCCTGGCCGACCAGTCTTTTGGCTATCTCTTTGCGGCAGCGAATTAATTCGGTACTCGCCCGTTCGACATCAACTTCGGTTCTGTTCGCGGTGCTGCTCATAGTAATGATCCTTCACGCTTACGTTATGTTCTTTTGTTCAGCTGCGGTACTCGGCGTTCTCCCGGATATACTCATAGGACAGATCACTGCCCCATACCCGGGAAGAGCCCGTTCCGCTCTGTAAGTCTATCTCAATTAGTACCGTTTCGTCATGCTCCGGGTAACCTTTTAGCTCGGGAGAGAAGGATTTTTTCTCCAGATAGGATGAAAGCCTCGTTTCAAGTTCCGGAGAGATACGGAACTCACCGCCTGAAAAGATCAGCTCTCCCCCCAGGCGGATACTCAGAGCCTTTCCGTCCAGGGGTATTCCATTGTTTCCGGCATAATCTCCCAGGGACGAAACAAGGCGTCCGATGTTCGGGTCGTTGCCGTAGATGGCCGTCTTGACCAGGGGGGAATTGACCACGGCCTTGGCAAACCCCCGGGCCTCTTCCCTGCACCGGGCGCCTGAAACAGCCACCTCGATTACATGGGAGGTACCCTCTCCGTTCCGCACGATATCCCGGGCAAGACCGGTGCACACCTGCCGCAGGGCTTCGACAAAATCGCCGTATGCAGGAGCAGGCGACCTGCGGGACGAGAGCAGGATACACATATCGCTGGTACTCTGGTCTCCGTCCACGGAAACGGCATTGAAGGAATCCTCCACAACCTCCCCCAGGGCCCTGGAGAGCTCCTCCCGGGACAGGTCAGCATCGGTCATTATGAAAGCCAGCATGGTCGCCATGTTCGGTTCTATCATACCCGCGCCCTTGGCTATTCCCAGCACCGTGGCCTCTCCCGCAGGAACCGAACGGATCTTGGGAAAGCGGTCGGTGGTCATGATTCCCCTGGCAGCGGGAAGGGCTGATTCAGCCTGAAGGCTCTTTATCAGCGTTGGCAGGGAAGCATCTATCTCCGGAACCGGAAGCTTCCAGCCGATAACCCCGGTGGAGGCATAGAGCCACTCCTCAGATTTACCCCCCGCCGCCGCCGCCAGGCTTTCGGTTATCCTGCAGGCGTCATCGAAACCGCCGGGAGCGCATACGTTGGCCACCTTGTTGTTGACGAGAATCCCCCTGATCGAGGGACCGTCTATACGTTCACGGCACAGGAGAACCGGTGCTCCGGGGAAGGCGTTGCGGGTAAAAACCCCGGCGGCGACACCTTTACCATCACTGAGCTCGATGAGAGAAAGATTCATCCGGTAGAGCTTGTCTCCGGGAAGTTCCCGGGGATGAAAGGTCAGGGCGACGCTTCCCGCACGGAAGCCCCGGGGAAGCGCAGAACGTGTCTTGAGAACATCTTCATAATCAACTATGCTTTTACAGGCGGCCATCCGATTGTTATAGTACGTCAGGGATTCGTATTTCAAGGGTTTTTTCGCCCAATCTCAGGGAGGTGTTATCAATGAATTTTACCCGGCTTGTCAGGGAAAACCGGAGCTACCGGCGTTTTAACGAAGCAGACCCCATTCCCCGGAAACTCATGACGGAAATGGTTGACCTGGGAAGGATCTGCCCCAGCGGGGCCAACAGGCAGCCCCTGAAATACATGATCGTCTCGGATCGGGAAACACGGGACAGAGTGTTCCCCCTCCTGAGCTGGGCAGCCTACCTCAAGGACTGGACGGGCCCTGCAGAAGGAGAGCGTCCGACGGGGTACATTGTAATACTCGGCGACACGGAGATATCCCAGTCGCCTTCCGTCGACCTGGGGATCTGTGCCCAGACCATGCTGCTCCTGGCTGTCGAAGCAGGATACGGCGGCTGCATGATCGCTTCGGTAAAGAAAGACTCCCTTAAGGAGCTGCTTGAAGTCCCCCCGGGACTCGAGGTTCTCCTGGTAATAGCCCTGGGAAAACCCGGGGAAGACGTCGTTCTTGAGGAAAAGTCCCCCGAAGGGGATATATTCTACTACCGGGACAGTGAAGACCGCCACCACGTGCCCAAGCGTCCTTTGAAGGAAGTACTCCTGCGGAAATGATTCCCCTCACAAACTACCACACCCACAACAGCCTGTGCGACGGGACCGGCGAACTGGAAGAGTACCTGGCGACGGCCCGACGCAAGGGCTTTGCCGCCCTGGGCTTTACGAGCCATGCTCCCCTGCCCTTCATCAATGACTGGACCCTTGCGGAGGCGGACCTGGAAACCTACTGCAGCAGAGTACGGGAGCTGCAGAAGAACAGCGATCCGGAACTCTACCTGGGGCTGGAGATCGATTATATACCCGGCAGAATGGGCCCGGCGGAGGAACGCTGGAAACAGTACCGGTTCGATTACACCATCGGTTCGGTTCACATGATCCCGGTGGATGGAAAAGCCTGGTCCATTGACGGGCCGGATGATGAGTTCCTTCATCTGTACCGGAACGTGTATAACCGGGACGGGACGGCCATGGCAGTGGAATACTACCGCCTCCTTGAGGAGATGATCCATAAGGGAGGCTTCACGATTCTCGGCCATCTTGACCTGATAAAGAAAAAGAACCTCAAAATGCATTTCCTGAACGAAGAGGCGCCCCGATATACGGATGCGGTACTTCGGGTTCTGGACAGCCTTGCAGACAGCGGAATATTCATGGAAATCAACTCCGGCGGCCTGTTCCGGGGAGCTACTGAAGGGGTCTACCCCTCCTTCTCCATTCTGCAGGAAGCCCGACGGCGGGGAATCCCCCTGGTAATAAACTCCGATGCCCATACCCCGGAGGCGCTGGATTTCCATTTCAACGAAGCCTGTGACCTTGCCCGGAAGGCCGGCTACCGGAGGACCATGATGCTCCTGAACGGAGACTGGCGGGAGATCCCCCTGGGAGAAGCCTAGGATGGAAGGGTCCCACGACAACATCGAAAGGGAACTTGAGGAATGCCGCAGGGCATACCGAAAGCGCACCGGTCAATTCACAAAACTCCTGAAACAGTCGAAGGAGATGACCGCCAACCTGCGCCTGAACTTTGACGGTATCGTGCATCTTCTGGGAGATGTAATCAGCCAGGCTTCCCCTTTAATGGGAGGACACACAAAGAGGACCGCGGCCCTTGCCCGCAGCATTGCCCAGGCCATGCGCTTGAATCCGGACCGCAGACGGCTTGTCTTCTACGCCGCCAGTCTCCACGACCTGAGTCTTGCAGGCAGGGAGCAGAACTGGCTCGACGAGGAGAACCGGGATTGGCTTGACCATCCCGACCGCAGTGCAGATCTTATAGCAGTGGTAAAGAACCTGGGAAGAATTGCAGCAACGGTAAGGTCTCATCACGAATACTACAACGGAGAAGGCTTCCCCAGAGGGCTCAGGGGCGAAGAGATCCCCCTGGAAAGCAGAATAATTACCGCCGCCCTCAGCTATGACAGAAGTGTTGCCCTCAGGAAGGTCCCGGTGGATACAACTCTTGAGAACATGGAGGCAGGCGGCCGCTTCGATCCCCAGGTGCTGGAACATCTTTCTTCCATTATACGAAGCGAAGACGAGCGTCGTCGCAGGGGAGACCGATTGATACTGCTGGAGGAACTGACCCCTGGAATGGAGCTCGCCGACGATCTGATTCTCGCAAACGGTCTGGTTCTGTATCCAAGGGGTACAATTCTGGACGAGGAGACCCGTACACGGATCATCAACTTCGACGGCATGTTTCCGAAATCCGGCCTGATCCGGGTTTACGGGGCAGGACAGTAAAGGCACATTCATGAAAGAGGAAATACTCAGTTCCATAAAGGATCGGGAAACCTTCAAGCGGATAGAGAAAATCTATACCACCGCCCCGGTGAGAAAACTCAGCGATGAGGATAAAATCGTTATCTTCTCGGACCTGCATATGGGAAATCGACGAAGGGTAGATGACTTTCGCGGCAATTCCGAGCTTTTTTACCGGCTTCTGAAGGATTATTACTGGCCCCGGGGCTACACCCTGATTTTGAACGGGGATATAGAAGAGCTTCAGAAATTCAATATGCCGGTCATCAGGAAACGCTGGAACGAAGTATTCAAGCTGCTCGAGGATTTTCACAGCGCCGGACGACTGATCAAGATCATCGGCAACCATGACCTTGAACTTTCCACAGGGCGCTTTGACAGCATCAACGCCGATCTTCTCGAAGCCCTTCGCTACGATTACAAGGGACAAACCATCTTCCTGCTCCACGGCCACCAGGCTGCGGACATTTTTCACCGCTACAACGATTTTGTGGGCTTCATGGCAAAATATCTGGCTTATCCCCTGGGAATAAAAAACCGGACCGCCGCCCATAACTCCAAGCGGAAATATACCGTTGAACGCAGGATCTACCGTTTTTCCTACCTGAAAAAGATCGTCTCGATTATCGGGCATACCCATCGCCCCCTTTTTGAAGGCCTCAATAAACGGGACTCCCTGCGTTTCTCCATCGAACGGCTCCTGAGGAACTATCCGGAAATGGATGAGAAGGAGAAAACCTTCGCCCGGAGCCAGATACTGGTTCTGAAGGACGAACTGGAAAACCTTGAAAACCGGGAGAAAAACTCACCGGAATCGAGCTTTTACCACAGTGAGGACCTTGTCCTGCCGAACCTCTTCAATTCCGGGGCAGTTATCGGCAAACACGGCGCCACGGGGCTCGAGATCGAGCGGGGAAACATCCGGCTTGTCCACTGGTTTGACGAATCGGTGCGCTCCCGGAAACGTTATATGCGGGATGTCCCGGCAGAAAACCTGCCCGGCACAACCTATAACCGCCGCACGATTAAACAGGATCATCTGGAATACATATTTAACCGCATAACCCTGCTGGGCTGGGTTGAATCGATGGAAGAAGAGACGGAGGATTGATATGTCTTGCAGGACCCTGCCGATCCGGATTACCCTGAGGGCATGAACGACTCCCCGCAGATTCTCTACCCCGCCCGGATTATGATGAAGGTTATCATGAGCGCCAAGGAGACGGAAGAAGAGAACCGACGGCGTATACATGATACCGTGGCCCCCCTGGGATACCAGCCCTCGGGATTCAGTTCCAGGCTCAGCAGGAAGGGTCGATGGATGAGCATTAGTTTTTTTGCAGAAGTTGAGTCCAACAGCGCCCTTCAGAAGTTGTACCAAACCCTCGCGGAGCTACCAGGCGCGCAGGTTGTTCTCTGATCAGCTGTCCATGGAAACAACGTTTCCGGAGGCAGTGAAAACCTCCGGTAATCCAGGCTCCCTGAACTCCACAAGCCACTGCCGAAAAACAGGTCTGCAGAAATCAGGCAGTTTTTTCAGCACCCGTTCCGGACTCTTCTCCTCTTTCAGACGCCCCGGCTTTTTGGAATAAAAGCAGTCGGCGTAGCAGATCAGCTTTTCTTCCCAGCTTTCCGGCAGCATGTCCCGGGAAGGAAGGTCCATACCCTCCCGTAAGATGTCATCCCGGCTTACACCGGTCAGAAAGTGCCGTTCGCACACAAGGGCATGCCGGACCAGTTCCTGTTCTTCCAGAAGACGACGGCCGATAATTCCGTGATGAATATAGGGCGCCCTGCCAAAACAGCCCAGGGAGGGAACATCCGTTTCGATCATGCCGATATCGTGAAGCACGGCAGCTTCATAGAGAAAATCGAAATCCGTCTCCACCTCAGGGAAACGCCGGGCGACTTCCTGCGCCTTTGCTGCAACCGCCTCCCCATGGGCCAGCAGAATCACTTCCGCTTTTGATCCCGCTGCATAATACCTGCGGATAGTCTTTTCAATCACCCCGGCACCCGGCTTTTCCTCAGGATCCTTCATTCAGCGCAAAGGCCTCGGGAATAAAGCGCCTGATGGCTTCGGCCACTCCGTCGTCCTGATGGGAACAGGCGGTCACGTAGTCGGCGATTTTCTTGATCTCATCCTTGCCGTTGGACATGGCCACCCCCACGCCGGCCCAGGAGAGCATACCGTAATCATTCATGGAGTCCCCGATGGCCATCACCTGTTGAGCACCCAGTCCGAGTTCTTCCGCGACGAAGGCCAGAGCGGTTCCCTTGTCTGCGTCAGCGCGAAGGACCTCGAGAAAATAGGGCTTGGAGGTGAAGATGTTTGCCTTGTCGCCGAGGGCCGCTTTCAACGCCTTCTCAACCCCGGGAAGAACGGCGGGATCCCCGGGAATGACGAACTTGCTGCGGGGAATCGTCAGGGACGCGGCGAAGGAATCCACCTGGTGCCAGCGCTGTCCGGTGAGCAGACAGTCGCGCTCGGTATACTCGCTGGGTCCGGAGACGTAGATATCTCCCTCTCCGTAGTACTGCATGGTCAGCCCGAAGCCCCGCACAATCTCCCAGGCCTCCATGCCCAGAGCCGGCTCCAGAGGTTTGTCCAGGATAATATCCTCATTATGGGTGGAAATCACCGTTGCACCGTTATTGACGATCATGTAACCAGGGCGGCCCCACATATCGAGTTCCCGGCCGTAGCGCCGCATGGAAAAGAGGGTTCGACCCGATGCGAGCATTACCGTGACACCGGCGGCCTCGGCGGCACACACCGCCCTGCGGTTCTCTTCGCTTATAAAAAGATCCTCCGTCAGGAGGGTATCGTCCAGATCGAGAGCAAGTAACTGTATCATGCATTTACTGTAGCAAGAGGACGGGAGTGATTCAAGATCAGGAAACCCCGGGGGAATCCAATCGCTCTTCCCCCGGTAAAATCTATTGCTCAGCGGGGATTGAATGAAGGGGTTATTTTATCCTCAGGGACCTTTCCTTCAAGAACCTCGGGATTCACAATTGAATCGGGAAGCCTTCCCTCAACCTGATGGAAAACGGAATCCACGTTCTGCTTCATAACCATCCGGATAGCATCGGTATTGTTCGCAGCCCCGGCGATATGGGGAGTAACGATCGCCGTCCTGCACTTGAGTAGAGGATTGCTGTCAACATCCGGCTCATCCTCGAAAACGTCTATTCCCGCGCCGGCAACAACTCCCTCCTTCAGAATCCCAGCCAGAACAGCATCCGAATAGATTCCGCCCCGGCTGGTGTTGATAAAGAAAGCGGAGGGTTTCATCATGCGAAAATGATCCTCCTTCAGCATACCCCGGGTATCATCCGTCAAGGGCACATGCAGACTCACGTAGTCGGAACTTTTAAGGACCTCATCCAAGGACAGGAGCTCTACACCCAGCTTTTTAACGGCGTCCCGGTCGACATAGGGATCATAAGCGATCACCCTCATACTGAAGGGTGCTACCAGCCGAGCAACGGTCTGGCCGATACCGCCGCAGCCGATCAGCCCCACGGTGGAACCCTGGATACAGCGGGTCATGTATTTGCCCTTGTCCCGGAACGAGCTCTCCCGTATGTAGTCGTTGAAGAAAGGAAGCCGGGTGGTAAGGGCGAGGATGTAACTGAGAACAAGTTCCGCAACCGGTTCCCGTATGCCGTAGGGAGCATTGCTGAGGATGACCCCGTTTTTATTACAGGCGTCGATATCCACGTTCTCGAAGCCGGCTCCGAACCGGCCGATCCATTTGAGCCGGTCGTTTCCCTCCAGCGTGGCCGGGCCCACATTCCGGTGCCCCATGAGGATGTAATAATCAACACCGGACAGCTCAGCGGAAGAGACCATCTCGCTGTGGGGGCTGTCCGGGCCCAGAAGGACCTTTACCTCGAAGCGGTCGTCCCCCTTGAGACGCTCGAGTTCTTCCCGGAAGCCTTCCGACTTTTTGCTGTAATCCATCTCGACTGCAACGGTAATTTTACTGTTCATGCTAACCCCTTATATGTTTATTTTCTTCAACTTGCGAAAACATCTTACTTCCTGCGGAGGGACCTGTACCGACCCGAAGAAGGTATGGGAAACCTCTCCCATGTAAATGTCGCCCCGGGAATCCATGGTGATCCCGTGGGGAGCATACATCTGGTCCGGGGCTTCGTCCCCTGCGTAATCCGCGCCGAAACGCGCCAGCTGCCTGCCCCTGGTGTCGTGAACGGAAATACAGGCCCCGATACGGGGATAGTTTTCGTTGACCTTGAGCGAGGTCGGCAGCTGACCGATCAGAACCAGCTGCTCCGACCCCTCGGTAATATGCAGCGCGCAGGGACGGTGCATGTCGTTCCACTGAGTAATGAATTTTCCCTTTTCATCAAAGATCTGTATTCTGTGGTTCTCGCGGTCCGCAACGTACACACGGCTATCCCTGTCGGTACAGATCGAATGAACCAGGTTGAACTCTCCCTGCCCCGTACCGAAATCTCCCCATGAAAAAAGCAGCTGCCCGTCAGCAGAGTACTTGTGGACCCGGGCATTGCCGTAACCGTCGGCAATATAGAGAGCCCCTGTTTCGGGTTCCAGAGCGACCTTGGTAGGCCGGTTGAAAGGCCGGTTGCTCAGATACTCAGCCGGTTTATTCGGCACCCCGAGGGTCATCAGGACCTTTCCGTCGGGTGAACACTTCCGCACCGTGTGATCCCCGTCATCCGCACAATACAGCATGTCGTCAGGACCGATGGTCAATCCGTGGGGACGGGAGAAGAGCCCCTCGCCCCAGGAATCGACAAGGTTTCCATCCCTGTCGAAGACGGTCATCGGGTGCCCTCCGCGATTGAACACATAGACGCGGTCCCGTGAATCGACGGCCACGTCCGACGCGTCGAGAAATTTCCACCCCTCCGGGAGTTTAGCCCAGTCAAACTCAGCACGAAAGCCAAAATCCCCGTCGCTAATTAGATTACCAGTCACATCATACTCCTGAATAGTTCATAATGTATTCACAGTGTATTCATAGTGGGACCTTATCAGTGTGCTGTCAAGAAAATATCCATCTGGAATTACCGGGGAGTTTTATGCTACGATCTTCCGGATGCGAAATATCCACTTTGAAACCGACTACATCAAGAACCCCGCGGGCAGCTGCCTGGCCAGCTTCGGGGATACCAGGGTGATCTGCACCGCTACAATTGAATCGAAGGTGCCCCCTTTCCTGGAAGGCAAGGGGACCGGCTGGCTCACCGCTGAGTACGCCATGCTTCCGGGAAGTACCGGAGGCGGCCGAAAACGACGGGACGGAGCCAAAAGGGACGGCCGGGGGGTGGAAATAAGCCGCCTTATCGGGCGGTCCCTCCGGGCAGCGATAGACCTTGCATCCCTGGGAGAGACGAGCATCGTCATAGACTGTGACGTTCTGCAGGCCGACGGGGGCACACGCACTGCTGCCATATCCGGCGGATGGGTCGCCCTTTACAGGGCCCTTCAGAAACTGGCGGAGATCCAGGGAACAAGCGGTCCGGAGGCCTATCTCCTGGGTCAGGTAGCTGCGGTAAGCGTTGGCATTGTCGATGGAGAGCTGATCTGTGATCTGGACTACTACCATGATTCCCGGGCAGCGGTGGACATGAATGTAGTAATGAGGGACGGCTCCCTGGTGGAAGTCCAGGGCACCGGGGAAAAGAACGTCTTTGAACGAGAGGCCCTGAACCGACTGCTCGATTCCGCGGAGGAAGGGATAGCCCGAATACGCGAAGCCCAGCGAAGAGCCCTGGGAATCTCCTGAGAAACAGAAGAGCCCGCCTGAATAATCGGCGGGCTCATGTATCAAGCCTTACACATTACAGATCCCGGTAATCAGTAGGATTCCAGGCGGGTCGTATACCCGCGTTTGTGAGACAGCAGCTCACCCACAAGGCTTGAATTGTCGCTGACATTCTGCCAGGAGTATTTTACCAAGTCTCCGGGAACATCCTTCACGAGCCACCATTCATAGCGTACTTCGTAGGATTCCGAAGCTTCCGCGCCATCCTCGGCAGTATAGGAATCCTCGATCAGCACGTGCTCAGCCTGATAGGTCCCGGCGGGAACAACAACCCTCTCGGTTCCTGTAACATATTCTCCGTAGTCACCCTCGAAATACCCGACCTCGGGTTCCTCTTCCATCTCCTCATCGTCTGCAGTTTCTTCCGCAGATTCATCCTGCTCAGGCACCCATTCCCGAATCGCATCGGTCTCGGGATCGTGATAGCGGAATTTAACAATAGTATAATCAGAGTCCAGCAGGGCCTCGGAGATGAACTCATCTTCGCCCTCCGCCCTGTAGGCAAGAAACCACCAGGCAGTACCGTCGGTATTCCGCTTCAGCAGGGCCCGTTCAACCTCCAGGGTCTCGCTTCCATCGTTATCCTTTGCCGTCAGTATCCAGGCGACCCCTTCTCCCTCGGTAAAATCCTCGTAGCCGTAGCCATAGCCCCCGGCATAAAAGACCTGAGTGTAGATAAGAGTGGCAAGAACCGCATCTTCCAGTTCGCCGATACCCATGGCGTCCGCCACAGCCTGGCCCATGCGAGCTTCCGTCTTTGCCATGAGATTGCCGGATACAATGTCATCCACAGAAACACATCCGGTAAAGACCAGAATCAGGGCAGAACCAATCAGAACAGCTTTACTGAGCTTCTTGATAGGCTTCATTTTGTTCTCCTTTGTAAATATTTAAATCTGTTAAGGTTGCTCTATCAAAAAGCATAGTAACATCCTGACAGGTTGTAAAGCAAAACATTGACACCGACACCGGATATTTACTACTATGCATCTGCACGCCCCCGTAGCTCAGTAGGATAGAGCGACTGCCTCCTAAGCAGTAGGTCATGCGTTCGAATCGCGTCGGGGGTAAAAAAATAGCCGGCCTTTTGGCCGGTTATTTTTTTATGCCTGATGTGTGCTGAACGCATGACAGCGTTGAGAATCGCGCCAAGCAGTTCGCAACGCGAACTGCAAGCCCAAGCTTGCGGCAGGGTTTTCCGCAGGAAAATCCCGAGAGCAAGCGCAGCGGCCCGGGGCACGTGTTTATCCCCCCGCCGAACGCATGACAGCGTTGAGAATCGCGCCCAGCAGTTCGCAACGCGAACTGCCAGCCCAAGCTTGCGGCAGGCGGAAGCGTCAGCGTCCGCCGAGAGCAAGCGCAGCGGTCGGGGGCACGTGTTTATCCCCCTGCCGAACGCATGCATGCGTTCGAATCGCGCCCGGCAATCCGCTCCTGCGGATTGCAAGCCCAAGCTTGCGGCAGGGTTTTCCGCAGGAAAATCCCGAGAGCAAGCGCAGCGGTCGGGGGCACGTGTTTATCCCCCTGCCGAACGCATGACAGCGGTGAGAATCACGCCCAGCAGTTCGCAACGCGAACTGCCAGCCCAAGCTTGCGGCAGGGTTTTCCAAAGGAAAATCCCGGGAGCAAGCGCCGGATCGATATGCTCCTGATTCGATTCTTTCAAAATACTCCCTTCGGGTGTATTATTTATACAGGGCTGCAGGCATGAAAAAAAACCTTTTGCTGCTCATTCTCTTCCTTGTTCTTATCGACACTCTCACCGCACTTTCGGGAATTGAACTCTATAACCAGGGACGCCTGTATGAGGCAAAAGAGGCCCTGGAACATGCAGTCCAGTCCCACCGGGCGGGAGTAGCGGAAATGGCTGTCCTTGGCATGACCTATACCCGCCTTGGAATGTATTCAAAGGCGGAGCAGATACTGGATGAGGCCCTTGCCCGGGCACCGGAGGATCCCCGGGTGCTCAATGCACTGGCCATGCTGGAGTTCAGCACCGGCAATTATTCGGCTGCTTTCGACTGGCTCGACCGCACCGGGAAGGGGGGGGACGAATTTTCCCCGGAGCACGCAAACCCTGGTTGAGACACTCATTAATCGGGCAGTTCATCTGTACCAGGAGGGGAATTTCGACCAGGCTGCCGGGGCCCTGGAGGAGGCCCGCAAACTGGACCCGATCAATCCACGGGTCATTGCCATGCTTATCCAGCTGCACAGGCAGGAGGGACATTCCGAAGGACTCATAGAGCTGTACCGGGATTTTGTTAAATTAGAGCCGGAGAATGCACAGGCCCATGCCGAACTGGGGGTTCTCCTGGAAGAAACCGGCCAATCCTCAGCCGCGGAAGCATCATTTCTGCAGGCTGAACTCTACGGCACCGATGAGCCCTATCCCTACCTGTACCTGGCACTTCGCGCAGTCCAGGGCCAGGTACCGCTTTCGGAGCTGCGCACCCGGCTCCATCTGGCTATCGGGAAGGCCGTCCACAAGATTGCTTCTATCCGGCTCCAGGCGGCCGGGACCTTTCAACAACACAAGGGAGACCTGAGCACCGAGGAACTCGAAGCATTACAGGAGCTTACAAGCCATACTGAACAACCGAAACAGATACTCAGAGAGTCCCTTGTCCTGCTGAAAGAGAGTTACTCCCGGCCGGCGGAGTACAAACTGGACCTGCAGCGGCTGATTGAATGGTATCCCCACAGTATAGAGCTACGTTGTACCCTGGGCAGCTTCATGGAGGAGCAGTCCCGTCATGACGAAGCTCTCGCACACTGGCGGGAGATGATCTCAGATTTCCCGACCTTAGCCGAAGCCCATGCTGGAATGGCCCGCAGTCTGAATGCCCTCGACCAAAATCAGGCGGCAAAGGTGGCTTACCGCCGGGCACGGGATCTCGACCCGGAAAACCCCGGGTTGTACCGTGGGCTGTATCAGCTATACGCCGCCGAAGGACGGAAGCAGGAGCTGCTGCAGCTGTATGCAGATATTTACGAGCGGGAACGCACCAATTCAACGCTTATCCGTTCCTGGGCCGAACTGGAGGAAGATCTCGGACTCACGGAACAGGCCACGGTCCACCGCCTCCGGGCTGCTGAGCTGGAGCAGCGTCGGGAGAACGGACAGGAGTAACGAAAAAGAATCCACTAAAAATCATACACAAGATTCAACGAAAAAACCCAGTACAGTTTATCTTCGTCATTCTCCTCATAACTGCTCAAAGTAAAATCCCCATTCAGGGAGTACCCTCCCCGGAGAGGAACCTTCACTCCCGAACTGATATCCTGCCGCAGTCCCCGATAGCCGTGGGCTATACCATAATCCGCTGTTAACGAAACTGGAGCTCCCTTTCCCGCGAGAGAAAGCCCGGTGGTATAATGATAGTAGTTCCCTGGATCTCCATCGATGGATACGCGGTTTATCCATTCCCACTGAAATCCGACCCGTCCGGAAAGCGCCTGGTTCAGCGGGAAGGCAACTTTCATCAAGGCCGACGAGAGGATATCGTCTCCGGTGGAATCGCTGCTCACATCCACCGTCTCCGAGGCATCCACCCTGTACTCAATAAAATTGATAAGGGGCTTGACGCTAAGCCCGGCGGCATACTGCTGTTCCCATTGGGCTGGCTCATCCTCTTCCCTGATGCTGGAGAGTGCGGCGGAACTCCGGTAGCTCAGTCCCGGGTCCGGAGAATGACGGAAATCGAGTTCCACCTCCTGGTTCCAGGTTTCCCCCTCCACCTGCCAGACATATCCCCCCTGATACTCCCCATCCAGATTCATCCTCTCCGTCGGCATAAGGGCCGCCTTCAGCTGCCAGTCAATGGTATCCTTTACACGGTCTCCGTTTTCGCTGCGGATAAAGCTTGAAGAACTGTTTCCCGATATCTCCGTAAGTTCTTCTCTACCGTGCCAGCCAAGCAGGAGCAGCAGATCATGGCTCAGGTTCCCGCCCTCGGCCTTTGTAAAGGTATACTCCGGACCGGCAAACCAGCCTTCCGGGGGCAGATAATTCAGCCCTACTCCGCTCCTCCAGGAATTCTGGTAATCTTCATAATCAACCCCTTCTCCACTGCTCCAGGCATCCACCCGGGAAGCTTTAAGAGTGGTATCGAAAAACTCCCGGGGAGCCCAGTTGATTCCCAGACCGGACTCCATGCTGGTGGAGCGCAAATCGGAGCTGTCTGTTTCACTGCGGTTGTAAAGGGGGCTCAGACTCACCAGTACAGCCAGCTGCTCTTGTACAGGCACGGAGACTGTGAGTTTGCCGACGGTGGCAAGACTTTCAGTCATCTCTTCCCTGTCATTTTCATAGTCGAGATTGCCCCGCAGGTCCACACCAAGGGTCCCGATCGTACCGACTGTCTTGAAGCCAAGTTCATCGCTGCGGCTTGATTCAGTCTCTATACCTTCATCCTGGCGGTTTACCCAGACAGATTGATACTCCAGACTCATGGGCATGGTTTCAAGCAGTCCCGATGAAACTGCAGCAGAAAATCGGGCATCCGAATCTTCGGTGGACAGATCTTCAGCAGTACTCAGGCTCTGGCTGAAACCTCCCGAGGTTTTCAATTGAAAACTCTCCAGGTCGAGGGCCAGGGTCCCGTCATACTTCTGATCTTCCTTTACCGCCGACTGTACCCGCAGCGCCGCTGCATCAAAGGAAAGAAGGGCATCGCCGCCCAGAGGCTGCATCAGGGTCACCATGGAATCGGTGGTAAAATCGTACAGTGTATCCCCGCTCTGGTCACGTCCTCCTTTACCGCCGACTGAAATCCTGCCGCTCAAATCCACACGGCCCGACTCCCGGACCTGCACCGGATCAGAATAGGGGTTGCGCCAGGTGGCGCTTCCCGCCTCTTCTCCGGAGGGAGGAGGCTGACGAATAATCTGAACCTGGGGAACGACTGCCTGCAGCGACAGCAGGAGGCTTACGCACACCGCGCCCAGCAGTCGTTCCGGCTTCATCGCACCTGAACCTCCTGCCGCCGGCCTTCATTGCCGGAGGTATCAACGGCGCTCACCGCGTACACAATTCCCGCCCTGCCGCTGCGGTCCAGGTAGGTCGGCCTCCCCTCTATCCGGGCCAGCAGCCGGGTGGGTTTTCCCCCGGGATAATCGGAGCGGTAGACCATATACAGCTTTACATCAGAGTCCGGCGACGGTTCCCAGCGCAATCGAACGCCCCTTTTATCCAGATCCGCCGAAAGTTCCACCGGCGGACGCGGCGGGTTTATATCCGTCGGCACTATCTCCAGGACTATGCTGGGCTCGCCCTCGTTTCCGCTGCTGTCCAGGGCTGTTACCTGATACGAATAGGGAATTCCCCGTTCAACTCCTTCATCCAGCCACTGGACAGCTGTTGCAGGCATCTCCGCCACCACGGTGTAACGCCTGCCCTGGCTGCGGTAAATGCGGTATCCGGCAAGGTCGAAGCAGAGCAGAGGCTGCCAGGAGATCCGCACCGAACCTTCTCTGGTGGGGCGCAGCGCAAAGCCTGCGGGGCTCCCGGGGGGGATCTTGTCGGGTATAGTTACTGCAACCACCTCCCTGGGCCCCTCGTTATAGGAGGCATCCACGGCGGATACCCCGTAGACCAGGGATTTTCCCGGTTCCAGGCCGCGCTCAGCATAACCGGAATCGGTATATGAGACCCGCCGGTCGGGCTGAAGCGGAGAGGCGGTGATCCTCATCAGGGTGGAGGCATCCGCTCCGCTGTAGACGTAGTATCCGGACAGGTCCGCATCCGACGGGCCCCGCCAGGAAAGCTCCACGCTGCGGGCCTCTTCGTCCACCCTGGCGGACAGTCTTTCAACTGCCCCGGGCGGCTGCATATCCTCCGCCAGCAGCGGGGCCGGACCGGAGAGGGGGCTCTCGTTTCCCCGGCTGTCCACCGCGCGTACCCGGTAATAGACCGGGACTCCCCGGGGAGCATCCTGGTCCACAAAGCGCGGTTTATCGTATGAGACGGGCCTGTCGTTCAGCTGCTCCAGGTCTGCCTCGTCATCCACCGAGAAGCTGCGAAAAACATCGTAGTGGCTTACATCCAGCTCCGGCGACATTTTCCAGATAAGCAGGACGTCGTCTCCCCGGTCCCGGGCTTTCAGACCCGTGGGTACCAGGGGTGCCGTTGTGTCTTCGATGCGCAGCTCCCCGCTTTCTGTCCGGGAGCTGATGACACCGATGATATCCTGGGCGACTACCCCATAGGTATAGCGCTCACCGATCTGCACCTTGTCGTCAAAGGCGTTCAGATAGCCGTCGATTCTCAGGACTGGTGCAGGACTCAGAACTTCGAAGGGCCCGCTGCCGCGACGCCGCAGTACGACAAATCCTGCGGTCATGTCCTCCTCGCCCCCTGCGAAGGCAGGATATTCCCACTGGATGGATACAATACCGTCCGAGTATTCCGCCGTCACCTTTTTCGGCGCCGGCGGCTGTTCGGCATCGCCGAGGCGTATTCGTTTCTCATACCGGCCGATCTCGTCCCCGGAGGAGTCGAAAAGCAGGACTCGATAATCATAGCGCTGTCCGGATTCAACATTGGTGTCGACCCAGGTTCGTCCAAGGGCCAGGCGCAGACCATGGCTCAGAAGAGCATACGCCTGGGCCAGGTTCCGGTCCATCCTGAGCCTGCGCCAGACCACCTGGGGATCCATACTGTCCAGCTTCCGGGAAATCCAGCGGAAGTCGCTGCCCATCAGCTGCACCGCTTCATGAGCGTTCTCTGCAGCAGTCACCGGCTCCGGGGTCTGCAGCTCATAATCGCGGTCCCGGCGCCCCTTTCGATAGACCCTGAAAGCATGCACGGTGGGGGGAGTATCTCCCAATACCACCAGTATTCTGTCAGTGGCCGGGACCAGGTAGACCAAAGGAGCATCCTGCGCAAGGAGAACCGAAGCGCACAGAAGGAACAAGCCGGTGCAGACACGCACTTGTTTCATCGCACCCTCCTTACCCCCGGAATTCGACCGTCGGAGTCCTGCCGTTCATCCAGCTGTATCAGGTCACCCTCCTTGGGGCGGACCAGCTCGATTATCACGGGAGCAGCCCCCCACTGAAGTCCGGTACCGTTTTTCACCTCGAAATCGATCCGGTATTCCCGGCCGTACTCAAGCCCGGGAGCCGGAAAATTACGGATTCGTATGGGCAGCGACACCCCTCCCTCGGGGGTCGACTCCACCGCTATCCATTCGCTGCTTACCCACTGCTGCACCGGCCCGCCCAGCACGCGGAAGACACTGTAACGGTAGGCCTGAATCCCGGATTGACGGTCGGAGGCTTCCAGGCGGCAGGAGAGCTGGTCTGTACGGTATTGCTGAGAATTCGCCAGGAGCCTGACAGAATCCGGAGGACTCGAATCAAATATGATCGGGATCGAAGCAGCCACACTGCTCAGGCCTGCCCCGTTGGTCACGCGGACCACAGCGTACACCCGTCCCTGCAGGTTCAGACCGGTTCGGGTTATTGCATACTCCGTATCCAGCCCGGAATCGAAGACCAGGGGATCGCCTATCTGAATCATCCCGCTGGGGCCCATGGGCACCATGCCCCCTTCCGCGGCGGCGGCCTCGTCCTGCCCGGCATCTCCGGCCCCAGGGGGAGGCAGATCACCAAAACTGCCGCCGTGTCCTTTACCGAGATAGTAGGGGGGCTCGCTCACATCGATCTCGACCCAGTCCAGGATATCCGGGCGCCACTCATCTTCGTTTAAAGCCATGCTGCTGATCCCGTAGGCGTATTTGACGATGCCCGACTCTTCGTCAGAAACGCTGTTCCAGCCAATGGACAACTGTGATCCATCCGTGGAGTTCTGCTGGGGCGCGGTAATCACCATGGTAACCGGCGGCGGAGTCGAATCATTGAAACTGAACTCCAGCCCTTCGCTCACCGTGCTTTCGAGGCCGACGCTGTTCGCCGCTTTTATTGACAGGTAAAAGGTTTCTCCCTCAGCAAGGGGCAGGTTGGCAACCCGTCCGAAATCGAGGCCCATTTCGGTCCACGGAAACAGGTCATCCGCTGCCGGGGACCTGCCGAGAGCCATATAATGAGCGACTATCTCCGTTTCAGGCTCCTCTGCAAAGCTGTACTCGAAGCGGATGGAGTTGGGATACTCATCCACCGTTTCCTGCACCAGCTGGAGTATTGCCTGCCCCTCCGGCGGGGTAAGGTCTACCAGGACAGGATCGGAGGAGTGTACGTTCTGCAGCCCCACCCCGTTGGTCACCCGGACGCTTACCACGTACTCATGTCCATGCTGCAGATTGAGGTTCTTTATAAGTGCCGTCGTGCGTCCCCCGGCATCGGTCCAGGAAAGCACATCCGTCGGCACATCCGGCAGGGCGTCCCCTCCGCCGCCGAAATACCCCGGCTCTCCGGCCGGCTCCAGGGCGGAACCGAAACCAGGCAGATAGATCACGCCTTCACCGCCGTTATCCATAACTGAATCTTCATCCCCTTCAGGTGCAGAGACAGTGCCCACGGCATATTCGTACTTGCGAATGCCGGATTCGGGATCTATGGCGCTCCATTCGGCGTACAGCTCCTCCGGATTCGATGTGATCGATTCCGCCAGGGTCACCACCGGCCAGGAGGGGATGCTGTCGTCGCTGATGTCCAGAGAGCTGATAAAGGGCTCTGCGTCATCTTCGGGGTCGAAGAAATGCATCTCGATGTCCCCCCTCCGATGGGTACTCAGGCCCCCGGCCCCCCGCGCCCGCAGGTCGAACTGGTAGTCCCGCTGGATTCTGTACGCCTGGAAGATCACATCCGCGGTGCTTGTCTGCATACCCGTCGAACGCCAGGGTTCATCATAGCCGAAGGGGTGGATTTTTACCGCGTATTCCACAACCCCGACAGGATGCCCGGCTTCAAAATCCGTCCGGAAAAAGGCTGAGTACTGGTCTCCGCTGACAAGCTCACCGTCCATCAGCTCGATCTCCGGCAGCTCGAGATACGGAGCGATTTCGCCACGTCTGGATTCGAAATAATCGCTCACCGGCACACCATCCTGAAGTTCTCCGAAAGGCCTGGCCGTTTTTTCATCTCCGATTACACGGGGCCCCGGGGTTCTGCCTGCAAGGACAGCACCACCGTCCCGCATCTGCAGGATATCGCTGTTTCCATCCGACGGCATGGAACCCGTCCCGTAGACCGCCAGCTTGTCGTAGATCTCATAGAGCAGCGAGTAGAGATCTGCCTTGCGGTCAAAAACCGTATCCGAGATACCCGTTGCGGTCGCCCAGCTCTCACGAATAACAGTGCTGCTTTGATGAAAAGAGTCGATGGAGGAAGTAATCCGGTCCTCCGACATCTCGATGGTCAATTCCCAGCCCCGCTTCGGCAGGTACCACCACAGCTCCATGCCGGTATCGATAAAACCCCGAGGGGTGCCTATATTTGCTTCATCGATTGAATAATCCGCTTCCCCGCCCTGGGCCTCGATCAGCAGGTTGATCAGGGCTACGCGGCGAATATTCCACTCCCTGATTTCATTTGCACTCAAATTGGCGGCAGTCCAGCCCATCAACTCCCGGAGGACCTGCTCGGTGGGTGCACTTGTTATTCCCACAAAACTTCCGCTGCCGGCTATCTCGTCAGGAATCTCGGTATACTGCATCTCCTGCAGATTTTCGGTGGCCAGCTCGGCGTTTTCTAACTGGAAACGGATGTAGCGCTCAATGTAGTCAACCATGCTGTTGTGAATTTCACTGTAGCGCTCCATCAGAGCCGTAAAGGACTGCTCACTCTCAAAGAGAATCTCGTCAAGACGCTGCAGCTTTGAATCGAGCAGACCTGCCCGCTGGATAAAAGCGTCCTGGTACTCGGCAAAGCCCCCGCGCATACCCTCCATCTCCTGCTTCTGCTGCTCGAACTTTGCTTCATCGATATCAAATCCAACCTGTACAGTGCGGGTACCCGTGCCTACCGGCACAGTGGCGGTTTCCATCCCCTGGATCGGATTCCCTGTGGTGGAGAGGTCACGGATATTCGGCAGATCCTCCAGTACGATCTCTTCATACTCTTCGAGGCGGGCGAGGACCTCGTTCTGCAGCTCCTGAAGATCAGCCAGCTCCTCATTCAGATCCTGCCATATCTGTTCCAGCTCGGTCCGCAGATCGACAAAGGCCTGACCTTCATCTCCGAAGAGCATCTCCTGAATCTCCTGCAATTCATTCGGCAAGGCCCCGGGCCAGCTTTCCACCTCCGCGGCGGCAAAACTCCAGGCCAGTATATTTCCCACCCAGCCGGAGCGATCGACCAGCGCCAGTCCGGCGGCCTGACGTTGCTCCTCATTGAGCTGATACAGACTCATCATCGCTTCAGACAGGGCATCGACAAGCTCGGATTTGGCGCTTTCCATCTCTTCGGCCATATTGCGGGCGTCTTCTATCAGCTGATCGTAGGCGTCGTTGCGCCCCTTGCCCCCGTCGATATCATTACCGCGGATACTGACCCAGAGGCTGCCCTTGTACACGGTGACCCAGCACGCCTTGAAATGAACCCGCCCGACGGCATAAATGAGCACATCCGTACCCTGGCCGATAAGGGCACCCTCCACGCCGGCCTTGGCCGAGACAAGCCCCCAGAGCAGGGAGCCTCCGACCTCTACATCCGCCCAGGCACCCCAGGTATCAGGGTCAGGAACGACATAGAACCAGACCATCCCGCTGAACTGTACGTACCCGGAGACAAATTCAATATCCACGCCGGTCTTGACTGTAGTTTCCACCATGAATCCCGGCGGGCCGATAAAGAAACTGCCCGAAGCAATATCCGCCCCCAAAAGCGCGACGTTCACGCCGCCCATAATGCCCCAGGCATCATCATCGTAGGCGTAGAAGGCAAGATCCCCGTCAATGGTAAATATATCGAAGAGGTTCGCCTGGAGTACGTTATTGCCCTCCGCGTACCAGGGGTTCCAGCTGATCAGGAAGTAGGAGCGGCCGTGGAGCATCCCTTCCAGAGCGCTCACCTGGGCATCCAGACTGAAGTAGTTGGCAGTCAGGGTAATCAGGGCCTCTCCCTGCACCAGGGTCCGCTCGGCCACGTAGACCCCGGCTAAAAGCATGACGGCGAAGCCTCCGGGATCGCCGCCTCCGGCCGGCCGCATGTCGGCTATATCATCGTCCAGTTCCGGCCGGTTAAAGCCGGTCACCGCAAGGACTGTGCTGATGTCCTCATTGGTGGGATTTATGAACACCCCGCCGCCGACGCTATCCAGGAAGACCGAGGGGGCCACCATAATACCCAGGCCCTCGACCATTACAAACAGGCCCAGGGTCGGCTCACCGGCCCGCGGCTCGGGGGTCCCGTCGAGGGCGGTATCGGGAATTACCCCGATTTTACCCACCGCAGCGCCGGAAATTTGCTGCATGGTAATGCCGCCGGCAACCCGCAGATAGGTGCGGTCGTACTTTATGTCGGCGAACAACTCGCAGCCGGAGACCTCCATGCGGGCTTCCCGCAGCACGAAACTGACCTCATCTTCGATACTGTAAAAAAGAAACTGCTCGAACCCACCGCTCATAATCGAGGAGTCCCCGGAGCCAATGTTGATCGAGGCACCCAGAATCTCGAAATAGTTTTCCACCTTGATTACCGCCGGTTCATCGCCGATGGCCGGCTGGCGATTGGTTCCCTCGCCGGTGGTCTGGTCCTCGGTATAGCTGATCTCTCCGCTGCCCCAGTTCACTTCGTTCACCCGGACGGAGACAAAATCCATAATTTTCAGATCCGTGCCCTGTATATCCGGTGCGCCCATATCACCGTCCAGACCTATGCGCAGATTGACAAAGCTTATGCCGCCTTCGACGGCTTCAACCTTGAGTCGGAAGGATCCGCTGAACAGGAAGGCGAAGTTTCCATCGCCGTACTGCAGAGCCAGGTTATCGAGAGTAACTGCAACAGCGCCCAGATCGAGGCTTTTTCCGGAGACCAGGTTGATGGCCCCCTCCATGGAAGGCCAGACCACATCCCCGTCAAAGCTGATCTCCAGGCCCTTAGTCAGCGTAAGACCACCGGCAGCCCCGACAGTGATGGAACCGAAACTGATACGATTCCCTTCTCCGCTGAGCATAGTGAGATAAATATCCGCCCCCAGCACTACCTTGCTGTGGTCACGATTGAGGGTTCCCTGATTGATTATCAGGTCCAGACCAAGGTAGGTAAGATCCACCGTTGCAAAACCGAAGTCCCACTCCGTGGCATCATCTTCGCTTATCCCCTGTCCGCCGCCGCTCAGCTCGTCGATGGGGACCAGACCGCCCAGTACGTTTCCCGCAGTATCAAATCTCAGGGCGAAGGTGGTACTCATGCCCTCGGCATCGAAGGGGGCAGGAAGGTTCTTTATCTGGCCCCGAAGCTTGAAGGCCAGTTCATCGTCCTCCAGTTCAAGTCCGGCCTCGGTAATGGTGAGTATCCCGGGGATAAGATCGAAATCCTCCGAAACGGTAATTCCCCCCTCAAAACCACCGTCGGTATAAAAGGTGAGCCCTGAAAAGCTGACCAGCTCCTTCTCTTCGGTGTTCATCCCCTCCTTCTCGTTCCAGGCAATGCTGCCCGACAGGGCAAAGCCGTAACGACCAGCAGCTTGATCCTCGATAACCGCCAGCGCCCGGTTCTGATCCACATCGTGCAGCCTGAACCTGACCCCGAAGGCCTCGAAATTTTTCGAATTATTCTTGTCCCAGGAGGAACCTGCCAGCTCCAGCCCGTCCACGGTAATCGGCATCTCAGGGATAACGACGATCTCGGTATCCAGCCGGGGAATAAAGAGGGTGGAGCGGGCGATCAGTGGGCTGCCGTCTGTACCCCACTGCCAGGCGACCCGGCCAACCTTTATATAGCCTTGAGCAGCCTCGGCTATCATCTGGCCGGCACCCTCTTTTTCTACAAATCCGCCTGCAATCACCGGTACATTCGGTGCATTGTTCATGTACTGCACCACCAGGCCGCTTACATCAGCCTGGGGCAGGACCAGGTCATCCATGGAAAGAACTTTGAGAGAGGCGCTTCCGTTGAAGGTGTACTGCACCCCGCCGTTGATATTCTGTGCCTCTGCGGTACCGGAAAACTCGCTCAGCTCGGCGACGCCAGGGACCAGTGTCAATATATCCGGCGGGAAGGGCGGCTCCCCGGCAGACACCATGTAGATACTCTCGGTGCTGTACCCGTCGAAATTGATCAACTCCACCCGCACCGTGTGCAAACCAGGTTCGTCGGTGGGAAGTTCCGCTTCGATTTCTATAACCGTGCTGCCATTTACAGATGCCGCAAAGGCCGGCTGCCCGGTCCATCCCAGCGAATCGTCCACATAGACCTGCCCCAGCACCGATCCGGAACCAATTGCATCTATGGTAATACGCGAGTTGATGACCGACTCTCCACGAAAATAGGGTGATTCCGGCAACTCCAGAGAGAGATCCCGTACCTCCAGGCTGACAGGGGGCGCACCGCTGACAACCGCTGGAACATTCAGAGTCGCGCTGAGCGGATTCCCCCAGGCATCCTGACCGCTTACCACATATCGCAGGGTAAAGGAGCCCTCCGTACCGGAGCCCAGGGCCTTGGCTCGATCAAGAGCATCCATTTCGACTGTACGGTTCAGGGATTCGGTAAAACCGGAAGAGACCTGGAGGTCGATGTTTTCGGTGAAGCCGCGGTCCTCTCCCCACTCCGGATAGATGCGGTCCTCCCGAATCGATGTTATATCGCAGGTCCCCGTACCAAAGGCGCGTATGTCAATCTCGAGACTCTTGCTGGACTCACCGGCGCTGAAAACCAGTGAGGAGGGACTCGCCGACAGGCTTATCCGGCCGGCCGTGCCGTCATCCTCCGGTTCTTCCGGCGGTTCTTCGCCGCCGAGAATCAGAACGCCGTCGGACTGCCCGGTGGCCACTTCCGAAGCATAATTTACCACAATTGCTACAACCTCAAGATAATAAGTCTCTCCAGGCTCCAGCTGCGAATACAATCCGCCGGTATTCTCATCAATTTGCTCATCAGTGATTTCTACAATAAAAGGCAGCTCCGGAGGATTTGCATCAGGGATCTCCGGGTAATTGCCTCCGTATAGAGGGGTTGCAAGCCCTTCCTGATAGAGCCTGTAATTGTAGATCTTCAGTTCTTCGGTATATCCATCCCAAATCGACGGAGGCGCGAAAAAGACCCCCTCGTACAGAGTCGTGCTTTCTTGAGTATCGATATCCGACCCTGAATCCGATCCGTCAACAACTGTGATCTGGGCGAAAAGAACGGCGGGAAAGAGTAATAAAACAGAAAGGAATGCTCTCTTCATTAAATCGTCACTTCTAATCTGCGCTGGTTCGCTGAAACAAATTCAGCAGCAACTGCAGTGACAATAAAAAAGCATTCCTTCGGTGAGCCAGTGCGGTTCTTATAACCTGACTCTAATTATAAACCCGGCGTATCCTTCTGTAAAGTGCTTAATGAGAACATTATTCAATAGATATGCTTCTGTTTCTCCCCGTTCGTTTGGCCTCGTAGAGGGCGGCATCGGCACGCCGGAGCAGGGTCTCCTCCGTATCTTCTTCCCTGCAGACGGTGACACCGAGGCTCATGGTCACATTCTGTTCGATCTCGAAATCCGCTTCCTCTATAATATTCCTGATCCGTTCTGCAAAGCTTAGGGCATCCTCCAGACCGGTATGGGGACAGAGCAGGGCAAACTCCTCTCCCCCCCAGCGAAAGAGCTGGTCCGTATCCCGCAGGCTTTCATGGATGATATGGACAAACTTTTTCAGCACCACATCACCCCGGTAATGTCCGTAGGTATCGTTTATCTGTTTGAAATGATCGATATCGCAGAGAATAAAGGCCAGGGGCAGTCGATACCGCTGAGAACGATTCAACTCTTTTTTGTACTCCTCTTCAAATTTCAGCCTGTTGGCGGCACCGGTCAGGGGATCGGTGTTCGAAATCTTACGGATCTTCCGTTCCATTTCAACCCGCTCCTGAACATCCCGTCCGCTGGCATAGAAGAGCTTTTTTACCGGATCATAGAGTATCCGCCAGGAGACCCAGTTATATTCGCCGTCGGCTTTCCGTATCCTCAAATCCACCTGGGGCAGGATCTTTTCCCGTATCAGTTTTTCCTGGGTTTCAAAGAAACTGTCCGTGTCATCCTCATGGATCTGCTCCTGGATCAAACGTCCTTCCAGGTTTTCGGGATTAATGCCGAGAAGATTCTGCCAGGCGCTGTTCGCCTGTCTGATGACTCCGGACTCAGTTATGATGCAGAATAGATCGATATTTACATTGAAGAATATCTCCTTCTCGTTCTGAAGCTCCTTCTCCCGGGTCACGTCGTACTGTACTGCCGCAAAGTAGAGTATTCTGTCTTTGGCATCGCAGATGGGCGTAATAAACTGAAGGGCTGTATATTCGGAACCGTCCTTCCGTCGGTTAATTATCTCTTCCTTCCAGGAGACCTTTGCAAGCAGCCTGCTCCACAGCCGCTCGTAGTAGTCTCCGGACATCCTGCCGGATTTGAGGATGGAACTCTTTTTTCCCAGGGCCTCTTTTTCTGAATAACCGCTCACCTCGGTAAAGGCTTCATTTACATAGAGAATCACACCCTCGGGATCAGTCACATAAAGTGGAGAATCCAGCTGATGAACAATCTGCTTAAAAAAACTTTTCTTCATTTGTACCTCTAAGGATATCATACTCCAGGCAATCGGGAAATCTCAAATATTGATTCCCGGACCTGATTTCGAAGGCGCTGCCGGCCTCAGAATATCGATTTTTCCGTCTTTACCCCGCGCCGTTTTCACAGTAGCATAGCCGGATGAAGGATCAGATTGAACGCAAACGCCTTGCCATACTCCATGTCCTGATCGAAAACAAGCGTCCCGTTTCGAGCAAGGAGATCGCCGCCGAGCTGGCGGAACAGGGTTATACTATAACCGAGAGGACCGTACGTTTCCACCTGCAGGCCATGGACGATGAGGGCTTAACCCACTATATAGGAAAAAAAGGACGGGTTCTGACGGACCTGGGCAGGGAGGAGCTTTCCCGGGCTCGGGCTCATGAAAAGGTGGGCTTTCTTTCCTCCAGAATCTCCCAGATGACCTATTCCATGAACTTCGATTACCACAGCTGCACCGGGAAGGTGGTTGTCAACGTGAGTTACATCTCCCGGGATTACGCGGCAAGAAGCGCGGAACTCATGAGCAGGGTCTTTCAGGCAGGCTACGCCATGGGCACAAAGCTCTGCCTTTTCGACGAGGGAGAAGAACCGGGAGAACTCAGGATTCCCCGGGGCTACGTAGGCATAGGAACCATCTGCTCCATCAGCCTTAACGGCGTTCTCCTCAGGGAAGGGATTCCTGTCACCTCCCTCTTCGGAGGACTCCTGGAACTTCGCAATCATCGGCCCAGCCGTTTTGTGGAGATTATCAATTACGACGGAACAACCATCGATCCCCTGGAGATATTCATTAAGAGCGGCATGACAGATTACCTGGGTGCCACCTCATCAGGTACCGGTCTTATCGGCGCCAGTTTCCGGGAGATACCGGCGGAGGCCCGGGAAAAAACCCTGGAGATCGATGCCGCTCTGGATGCCCTGGGCATGAGGGGTTTCTACATGGTGGGACAACCGGGACAGACGCTGCTGGATATTCCCGTGGGCTACGGCAATGTAGGGGCGGTAATAATCGGCGGACTGAATCCCGTGGCAATCCTTGAAGAAAGCGGAATTCCCGTCCAGTCCAAGGCCCTGTCGTCCCTGGTGGATTATGACGTCCTTTTCGACTACCGGGAACTGCCTGAACGGATGAAGAAAACAGTAAAATTTTGACGGCAACGCGTTGCCATCATCTTGATGCACTCCACAATATTCTCTATACTTTTTTCAAGGTCCTGGTCTTTTTTTTCACACCTCATTTGCATAAGCAGAAGATCATGGGACCCAATCAAATTCTGAAGATATAATAAGGAGTCATGCATGGCAAATGCGTATATTCAGGATGTTCTGGCCCAGGTAAAGGCCAGGAACAGTCATGAGCCTGAATTCCTCCAGGCCGTCGAAGAGGTTCTGGAAACCCTTGAACCGGTTATCAACGAAATGCCCGAACTGCAGGAGAACGCTATTCTGGAACGAATGGTGGAACCGGAGCGGGTTATACTGTTCCGCATTCCCTGGGTAAACGATGCCGGCAAGGTCGTCGTAAACCGGGGCTATCGGGTCCAGTTCAACAGCGCCCTGGGACCCTACAAGGGGGGGATGCGTTTTCACCCCTCGGTAAACCTCTCCATTCTGAAATTCCTCGGCTTCGAACAGGTCCTGAAAAACTGCCTTACAACCCTTCCCATGGGAGGCGGCAAGGGGGGCTCCGATTTTGATCCCCACGGAAAGTCCGACGGCGAGGTAATGCGCTTCTGCCAGAGTCTGATGACCGAGCTCTATCGTCATATCGGTACCGCTACCGACGTTCCCGCCGGAGACATCGGCGTCGGTGCCAGGGAAATCGGCTTCATGTACGGCCAGTACAAGAGGATCGCCAACGAGTCTTCGGGAATCCTGACCGGAAAGGGCCTTTCCTACGGAGGATCCCTGATTCGCCCCGAGGCAACCGGTTACGGAGCGGTCTATTTCGCCGAGAACATGCTGGCCACCAGGGACGAAGATTTCCGAGGCAAGGTCTGTGCGGTATCCGGATCCGGAAACGTTGCCCAGTACTGTACAGAAAAACTGAATGAGCTGGGAGCCAGGGTCGTTACCCTCTCGGACTCCAACGGTTTTATCTATGACGCGGACGGTATCGATGCGGAAAAACTGGCCTACGTCATGGAACTCAAGAACGTGAAACGCGGAAGAATCAGCGAATACGTCAAAAAGTATCCCAAGGCGACCTATACCGCGGATCAGCGCCCCTGGAGCGTCAAGGTCGACTGCGCCTTCCCCTGTGCGACCCAGAACGAGATCTCCGGCAAGGAGGCCCAGACCCTGGTGAATAACGGCTGCCGTGTGGTTTCCGAAGGCGCCAACATGCCCTCCACCCCTGAAGCCATCGAGGTGTTCGTAAGCAACAAGGTGCTCTACGCCCCCGGAAAGGCCGCCAACGCCGGCGGTGTTGCCGTCTCGGGCCTGGAAATGACCCAGAACGCCATGCGCCTCAGCTGGTCACGGGAAGAGGTCGATGCACGGCTGAAGGAGATCATGAAGAACATTCACGACAACTCCTGGAACGCCGCAAAACAGTTCGGCAATGAAGGCAACTACGTAATGGGTGCCAACATCGCCGCCTTTCTGAAGGTGGCCAATGCCATGGTCGCCCACGGGGTTGTATAAGTATAATGACTGACTCTCTCACGACCCGCTCTTCGGAGCGGGTTTTTTGTTTCTTCCCTTGCGGGAAGCCCAGGGAATTCCCTACAATGGTTCCGGTATGTCCATAGATCATGCAAACCTCTCCACCGGCATCGGGGGACTGGACAAGATAATCCGGGGCCTCCTGCCGGGGGACAACATCGTTTTTCAGGTGCCCAGCATCGGCGACTATCTGCGTTTTGTCAGACCCTATGCCGAATTTGCCTCCGACCGGGACCAGAAGCTGGTATATTTTCGCTTTGCCTCCCACGCACCCCTGCTGGATGCCGGAGAATACCCGGGGATTCAGATCAATACCCCGGACCCGGCGGAGGGCTTCGAGCCCTTTATTTCCAGCATTCATTCCGCCATAAAGAAAAACGGACGAGGGGGCTATTATGTTTTCGATTCCCTCTCGGAGCTGACGGATAAGTGGTACTCCGACCGCATGCTGGGGAACTTTTTCATGCTTACCTGCCCCTACCTGCTGGACATGGAGGCCCTGGCCTATTTCGGAATTCTCCGCCAGGAACACTCCCACAACGCCCTGCATCCCATCCACAATACGGCCCAGGTTATCCTGGACGTCTACAACAGCGAGGGACAGCTCTACATTCACCCCTTGAAGGTACAGCAGCGCTACTCTTCAACCATGCATATGCTGCACCGTGAAGAAGAAGGGAACTACCTGCCGGTAACCAACAGCGCGCTGAACTCGCGGATACTCTCCTTTTCTCCCTTCCAGAGCGAGTCCGGCTCCTACGAAGACAAGGACATGTGGAACCGCAACTTCACCCAGGCCCATCAGGCCCTGCTCCATCCCACCCCGGATGCCCGCCGGCAGGAAGCTTTTCACACCGATCGTCTTCTAAAAATGGCGGTAACCCGGGATGAACGCTTTTTACCCCTGGCCCGGCAATACTTCTCCCTGAAGGACCTGCTTACCATCGGAAGAAGGATTATCGGCACCGGCCTTATCGGCGGAAAGTCCACGGGCATGCTCCTTGCCCGGGCCATGCTGCAGAAGAAAGACCCTGCCTTGAGCCGCTGCCTGGAGGTCCATGACTCATTCTACGTGGGATCCGATGTATTCTATACCTACATGGTGATCAACGGCTGCTGGTGGATACGGCACCAGCAGAAGGAGATCGACACCTTCCTTTCGGTGGCGGAATACGCCCGGAGGGTTATCCTGACCGGCCAGTTTCCCGAGGATATAATCCGCAAATTCTCGGACATGCTGGACTACTTCGGGCAGTCTCCCATCATTGTAAGATCCTCCAGCCTGCTGGAAGACAATTTCGGCAACGCCTTCTCGGGCAAATACGAAAGCATCTTCTGTCCGAACCAGGGCTCCCGGGAAAAACGGCTGGAAAACCTGCTCACCGCCATAAAGACAATCTATGCAAGTACTTTAAGCGAAAAGGCCCTGCAGTACCGGGCACACCTGGGAATTCTGGACAAGGATGAACAGATGCCCCTGCTTATCCAGCGGGTATCCGGGGACCTTCATAAAAACTTCTTTTTCCCCGCCGTGGCCGGAGTGGGATACTCCTATAATCCCTACGTCTGGGACAGGGAGATCGATCCTGAGTCCGGGGTCATCCGGATTGTCTACGGCATGGGTACCCGGGCCGTAGACCGTTCCGACGAGGACTACACCCGGGTGGTTGCCCTGAATGCGCCGGAAAAACGGCCGGAAACCGGAATGGATGAAATCCGACGCTATTCCCAGAGACGGGTTGACCTGCTGGACCTGGAGGCCAACCAGCTGGTGGCGGCGGAGTATCAGGATATGGAGGAAGCCGTCTCCCCCAACGAGAAGAGCCTTCTTACCAGTCTTGAACGGGAGACCCAATCCCGATATATCTCCTTTACCGGACTTTTCCGGAATACCCCCTTTATTAATGACATGCGGAAGATCCTCAAAACCCTGGAGGAGGCCTATACTTACCCTGTGGATGTGGAGTTTACCCTGAACTTTACCGCCCCCGGAGAATACCGCATCAATATTGTCCAGTGCCGTCCCTTCGAGGTCCGGCGCAACATCGAAGTGGACCTGGATTTTTCCCGGGCAGAGGCGGAGAAGGTACTTATGGCCTCTCCCTCCGGGACAGTAATCGGGCGCAACCGGGAGATCCGTCCCCAGCGAATCATTTATGTTTCCGGAGAAAAATACGGCCCCCTGACGGTATCCAAGAAACACTCCACCGCCCGGACAATCGGCAGGGTAATGAAGAACTCCGACCCCTCCATAAAAACCATTCTCATCGGCCCCGGCCGCTGGGGAACCACCACGGTCTTTCTGGGGATTCCGGTCTCCTTCTCCGAAATAAGCCGGGCAGCCTGCATATGCGAGGTCGTGGACATGGGGGAAAACCTGATTCCGGATGTCTCCCTGGGGACCCACTTCTTTAACGACCTTGTGGAGCTGGACATACTCTACCTTGCCCTGTATCCACGTAAGGAGGGAACCATCTTTCAGCCGGAACTCCTCCTTGAACGCCCGAATCAGCTGCTCTCCATTATCGATGACGAGGAGTCCAGGGATCTTGAGGATGTGGTACACGTGGTGGATACGGACCCCGAAAAGAGCCTTTTGGCGGCGGACCTTATAAATCAGCACTATCTGCTTTCCCTGGAATAGCTTTCAAAGCCCGGGAGAATGATCTATACTTTTTTCCATGAGCAAGCAGGAATCAAAAACACGCTGTATCGGTATCCTTACCTCCGGCGGGGACTGCCCGGGTCTTAATGCGGCCATCCGCGGAGTGGCCAAGGCTGCCATTAACCGCTACGGAATGAAGGTAATCGGGTTCCAGGACGGCTTCCGGGGCCTTGTGGAAAACCGAAGCATTATTCTTGACGACCGCAACGTCTCCGGGCTCCTGACCATGGGCGGAACGATTCTCGGCACCAGCCGGGACAAACCCCACAAGATGCCCATCGGGGGTAAAAAGCAGGATATGACCGCCGCGGCGGTGGAGAACATCAAGCGTCACCAGATTGACTGCCTCGTATGCCTGGGGGGCGGGGGCACCCAGAAGAACGCCTATCACCTCCACAAAAAGGGGGGAATTAATGTACTGACCCTGCCCAAGACCATCGACAACGATGTAGCCCGGACGGACACCACCTTCGGTTTCGATACCGCCATGTCCATTGCAACCGAAGCCATCGACCGCCTTCATACCACCGCAACCAGCCATCACCGCATCATTGTCTGCGAGATCATGGGTAACAACGCCGGCTGGCTGGCCCTGGGATCGGGAATCGCCGGCGGAGCGGACGTAATTCTTATTCCCGAAATTCCCTACAACCTGCATGCCGTAGCCGAGCACCTGATGGAACGCCGCCGCACGGGCAAGCGTTTCTCCATCATCGCCATTGCCGAAGGGGCCAAATCCGTGGAGGAAGCGCAGGCCATCGCTGAAGGAAAGACCAGGAAGACCTCTCCCAGACGAGAGGAGGTTAAATTCGACGAGCACGGTTTTGCCTATCATCCGGTAAAAGAGCCCAAGGCCTCCCAGCTGACCCGGCAGATCCAGGAACTGACGGGGATCGAGGCCCGGGTGACCTTTCTTGGTCACGTTCAGCGGGGCGGAATTCCATCCCCCACGGACAGGCTCTACAGCACCCTCCTGGGAACCAAGGCCGCGGAACTGCTGGCCCGGGGGGAATACAACGTTATGGTTGCCATAAAGGGAAGAAGCTGCCAGGCGGTTCCGCTGAAAAGTGTGGCGGGAAAAAAGAAGCTCGTGCCCCTGGACCACCCCTGGATCCAGAGCGCCATGCTCGTGGGCACCTGCCTTGGGGACCGCAGCATAATCGCGGAACCGCAGAGGGAAGAGGAAGAATAAAGAGGAATAAGAGTTGAGTTATCTGTGCGGATCCGCCAGTATCCGCAGCTCCCCCTCCCCCGGAGGCAGATCGATCAGATACCTGTCCACTACTTTCCCCTCCGCCTGACGGGTAAAGGCCAGAGGCCTCCCCGTCTCCGTCTCATCCACCCGTTTTATCCGGAAGTTTTGTCCGATTTCCACCACCAGGGTCAGCCTCTGGTTGTAAATTCCGGGATCCAGGGCCGAGGAATAGTCGACGGAAATCACCCGCCCTGCCCTGGCTGTTTCCAGGACCAGGGCATCCCGCTGCATAACATAGCGGGCCGCCTCGCCGAAGGGGGCGAACCAGATATCCTGCTCTTTAAGGCTGTCCAGAATCCGGCGGAAGACCTCCAGGCTGAGGGCCTCCCATCCCAGGGCGGAGGAATCGATGGTGCCGTCGTCAACGCCGTGGAAATTCGGTATCAGCCATCCTCCCCTGGAATAGACCTCTTCCAGAATGGGACGCAGCTCCGCCTCACCGTCGGAGGAGAGAATCCCCCTGGCCCCGATCCGGTAAATGTTCTCCGGGCTCCCCCCGTTGACTCCGCCGTAAAACCAGTCCTCCGGTCCCGCTTTGACTCCCCCGGCTCTGGCGGCGATGTACAGTTTTTCTGCCAGGGCAACCGCTTCCTCGGAACTGCGCCAGTAGGGCCAGCCGAGACTGACGGCGGGAACCCAGGGCAGCTCATCCATCAGTCTCTCCCGGGACCGGGACAGTTCCTCTGCCGCCTCTGCGGGATTTGCGGCAAGATCGATGTGGTGAACCGTGTGGCTCGCGACTTCGTGCCCCCGCCATGCCAGGTCCCGGGCCTGTTCCCAGCTGAATAGCCGCCGCAGGAAGGGGCCGTCCTGCCAGGCTCCCCGGTCCACAAAACCCGTTACAACGAAAAAGGTTCCCCGGATGCCCCGTTTATCCAGTTCCGGTGCCGCCACGGCATACTGGTCCAGGGTACCGTCGTCAAAGGTAAGGGAACAGGCGGCGGCATGATCCTTGTACCATCTTGCGGGATAGATTCGAAGAGGTGTCGGCTCCTCCTCTGCCCTGGTGCCGGCTCCGGAAATCCCGGCACAGGAGAACAGGAGGATGCAGCAGATCAGTGCAAGGATTCCTTTAAGGCAGGAAATAATCCTCCGGAGCCTGATCCAGGTCCCAGAATTTAATCTGATAATACTCATGGTCGTATTCCTCTATCATTTGAACAGCAAACAGCGAAGCGTCTGCCTGGGTAGCATGGGATTCCAGGGCCTGTCGCTGAATATCGGTGACCCCGGCCCGGGGAAAGGCTGCTGCATCGGGATAGAACTCTTTCTGCCGCGGGTCGACACTCACAAGATGGGCCAGCGGAAACGCAAGCTTTTCCTGCCGCAGTCTGGAGACTGCCTCCGCCACTACCAGTCCCACTGCTTCATGCTCAAAGTGCTCCCGGGCCGGGGAAGGTCCATCCGGCGATACCACAACAGCAGGTTCGAATCTGCGGATAAGCGTCTCGATCTGACTGACCAGGCTCTCCTCTCCCCCCCAGATCATCATTACCTCCCGGGGACTCATCTCCTGGCTGATACTGTTGTAGGGATGGTTCTTCAACCCCAGGCGCAGATACCAGTCGTTTCCGAGAAGGCCGAGAGCCCGCTGTACCTCCGCGAGCCGCAGGGTGGAAAGATCCCCCCGGGGTCCGGCGTATCCTTCCTGAAAAATCCCGGATTCCCCGTCGGTAAAGAGAACAAGGGCCGTATCAAGGTCCTTAAGGTCACAGTGGGCCATGAGGGCGCCAAAGTCGATGGACTCATCGTCCGGATGGGCATGGATAAAGAGTATATCCGCCCTTTCTCCCGGCTCCTTACCGGACAAGGAACTGAGGTCGTCAGTTTCCGGCAGCAGAGCGGCGGTTTCCACACCGGGCTGCGTCCCTGTTTCCCGGGGAACATGAAAATTGGCAAAAAATGCAGAAAGCCCGACGCTTATTCCAAGAACGAGAACGACAACTGCGGCAGCGGGCTTCCAGGGGAATCCCGGCCCCGACAGGACCTCCTGATGCTCTTCGAAAAAGCCCGTAAAGCTGATCTTCAGCTTTCCATAGCGGAGAAAGGAGCCCTGACTCAGTCTGCCTGAACGTCCTTCGACACCGGCAATCAGAATCCTCCTGCGGGAACTGACCCGGAGGCTTCCGCCTTCGGGGGCGAAGCAGAGTTCATCGGAGTACCGGGGACCTTTCCCCGGAACAGCGATAAAATGGCGCAGATCAATGTCGCTTTCATGGGAAAAACCGCAGCAGAATCTCTCGACAGGCAGATCGACTACATGCCAGACGCCATCGGGAGCATCCAGCCGTATACGAAGGTACCGACGCATTATGGCTGAGGATCTCGTTGTGAACAGTTTCGGCAGCTGCATATACGAAAAATGCCGGGACCTTACGACCCCGGCACTGTAACTATTCTTGGGAACAGTACAGAATTACATGCCGAAACTGGCAGCCATTCCGTTGGTTCGAAGGGCTATCCATTCGCCCTTCATGGGTTTGCCGTCTCCGATGTCAAAATAGACATAGTATCCGGGATACAGGTCACTGTAGATTCTCACCCGGCCGGTTAAACCGTTTACAACGATCCGCACAGGTACCTCGGTATCAAGGTTTTCCGCATTCAGCAGATAGGCGTATTTATTCAGATCGATGCTCTTGACCAGGTCCATTCTGGTATGGCTGACACTGTGATACACCTGAGCGCTTAAACCTTTGGGTATATTGTCAGAAACAGGATCCGCATCATAGTTCAGCCATAACAGATAGGATTTTCCGCTTCCCCAGGATTTGCGGGGATGAACAGAATCGGCAAAAACGTGTATGCCGAATCCACCGTGCAGGTCCTCTCCGCCTCCCTCGTAACGAACATTGAAAGCGTAAACCATCGGCCCGGCCTGGGGGATTCTGATGTTTGCCTTCGCCAGTGGTTCATCCTCATCCATCTGGTAAAGACGGTCCCCCAAAAGCTTCCAATCTCCCTGGGCAAACTGATGTTCCGGCATGGGAAAATCCAGACCGAACATCGGGATCAGCAGTCCCAGGATTGCGAAAAGGGTTATAACCTTCTTCATAATGCTTCACCTTCCTCTCTATGTATTGAAGTATATTAATCAGACTTCTTCTATGGTAGGTCACTCCCCGGATGTCGTCAAGTTTTTTTTCCGCAAGTTCTTTCCATAAGAGGCGGAGATTCCCGCACAACTTGCCTCGAGGTACTCCCCTCCACTACTTTATACGTATAGAGAAAGATACTACACGCAAGGAGCGCGCTGATGAAACAGACAATTTCCTGTGAGTGGAAGGGAGAGATGGCCTTTGAAAGCAGATTGGGAAATCACACGGTCCGTATGGACGCCGATGCCGAATCGGGAGGCAGCGACAGCGGGGTACGTCCCAAACCGCTTCTCCTGACAGCCCTGGCAGGCTGTTCCGGTATGGATGTGGCCGCCATGCTGTCGAAGATGAGACAGCCTTTAAGCTTCTTTAACATGCAAGTCGATGCTGAGACCAGTGAAGAACATCCCAAAACCTATACCCGTATTGAGCTGGTCTATCAATTCAAAAAATCCGACGGGCTGGACGAGAGCAAGGTGGAAAAGGCGGTAAAACTGTCCCAGGAAAAATACTGCGGTGTTTCGGCGATGCTGAAGGAAGCATCCGACCTGTCCTTCAGGATTGAGTACCTGGACTAAACCCGGGTAAAAAACGTACAGCCGTCCCCGATCAGGGGGACGGCTGCTTACGATACCGCTGAGCTTCTTTCAGGCGCCTGCCATCATGGCTTCCACATCGGCGGAAACCTCTCCAACGGGTTTTATGTCGAAGTTCTCCACCAGTACTTTGGCAACTCCGGGCGAAAGAAAGGCCGGGAGGGTCGGTCCGAGACGGATTCCCTTGACTCCGAGATGAAGCAGGGCCAGCAGAACCGCCACCGCCTTCTGTTCATACCAGGCCAGGTCGAAGGAGATGGGCAGCTTGTTGATATCGTCGAGGCCGAAGACCTCCTTCAGTTTCAGGGCTATTACGGCCAGGCTGTAGGAATCGTTGCACTGTCCGGCATCCAGCACCCGGGGAATACCGCCGATATCGCCAAGGTTCAGCTTGTTGTAGCGGTACTTGGCGCATCCGGCGGTCAGTATAACCGCGTCCTGGGGCAGGGCTTCAGCCACTTCGGTAAAGTAGCTCCGTTTCGGCTGACGGCCGTCACACCCAGCCATTACCACGAACCTCTTGATGGCGCCGCTCTTGACGGCTTCCACAACCTTATCCGCCAGGGCGATAACCTGCTTATGGGCAAAACCGCCGACGATTTCGCCTGTCTCGATCTCCGTGGGGGGATCACATTTCTTTGCAAGGGCTATGACCTCGCTGAAATCCTTCCGGGCTCTCCCTTCGGGTTCGGGCAGATGCTTTACTCCGGGGTACCCGGTTACACCGGTGGTAAAGATTCTATCCCTGTAGGCCTCCTTTACCGGTGTAATACAGTTGGTGGTCATGACGATGGGTCCGTTGAAGCTGGCGAACTCCTTGTCCTGCTTCCACCAGGAGCCTCCGTAGTTCCCCACAAAATGGGAATACTTCTTGAAGGCAGGATAATAGTTGGCCGGGAGCATTTCGGAATGGGTATAGACATCCACACCGGTGCCCTCGGTCTGCTTTAAAAGATCATCCATGTCCCTGAGGTCGTGTCCGGAGATAAGGATTCCAGGATTTTCCCCCACCCCGATGTTTACCTTTGTAATCTCCGGGGAACCGTAGGTTTCGGTGTTGGCCTTGTCCAGCAGGGCCATGGCGCTTACAGCGGTTTCTCCGGTCTTGAGGACGAGCTGGACCAGGTCATCGGCGCTCTTCTCTTCGAGACAGGCGTCCAGGGCTTCAAGTAAAAACCTGTAAATAGACGGATCCTCGAAGCCCAGACGTCCGGCGTGTTCGGTATAGGCGGCAATTCCCTTGCAGCCGTAGATGGTCAGCTCCTTGAGGGAGCGCACATCCTCGTTCTCCTCCGCGAGCACTCCCACCTGGGCGGCCTTGGCGGTCCACTGGTTTTCCGGAAGCGACCAGGTCGCTGCGTCTCCTTTAGAGGTCCCGCCGTTCTTTTTGACCAGCCGGTCCCGGAGGGAGAGGGTGTTTCTGATAGAACCCTTTAGTTTTTCATCGTCAAAGTTGGCATTGGTGATGGTTGAAAAAAGCCCCAGGACGACCTGCCAGCCGGCACTCCTTATGCTCTCTTCATCTCCGGCCTCCATGGCGACCGCGGAAAGCCCTTTCAGGCTGTAGATCAGAAGATCCTGAACACCCGCGGTGTGGTCCTCCTTGCCGCAGACCCCTTTTACCGTGCATCCGGTATTCTTTGCTGCTTCCTGACACTGAAAACAGAACATTCCCATAGCTTTCTCCTTAATCAAATAATCTCTTCCCGGGGGACTGCAATCCCCCGGTTTTCTAATTCCTTTGCCAGTATGCGCTTGATGCAGGAGAGTTTCTGTAATATATGTTACCGTATGGCTGAAATTCCCGAAAGAGCATATCAGGACCTGGCGGCGTCATCCCTGTTTACCGGCTTCAGCGTAAAGGAGATCCGCAGTCTCTGCCTGGATGCCCGCTGTATTTTTACCGCCTATCACAAGGACGCCCTGGTTGCCTTCCGCGGCGACAGCTACGAGCGGCTCCTTCTTCTTACCCGGGGCACCCTTATTGCGGAAATTATCGATGAGAAAGGAACCAGTCTGAAAATGGAGAACCTCGTGGGACCGACCCCCGTTGCCACGGCGGTCCTGTTCTCCAGCGAGGCGGTCCTGCCGGTGCAGCTCCGGGCGGAAACAGACGCCGAGGTCGTAACAGTCTCCCGCCAGGGGGTGCTGGATATCTGCCGTCGGGATGAGCGCTTTCTGCGTAACTACCTGAAGGATGCGGGGGACAAGATCAGTTTTCTCGCGGAAAAGATACGGCTGCTGCGTTTTACGACCATACGGCAGAAGATAGCAGGTTACTTCCTCGACCTCTCCAACCGGCAGGGATCGGACCATCTGCAGCTGCCCTACAGCCTGGAGAGCCTGGCGGACGTATTCGGAGTCACAAGGCCGGCCCTTTCACGCTGTCTGTCACAGATGGTGGACCAGAACATCCTTAGCCGGGACGGACGGGATTACAGTATCGTCTCCCCTAGAGACCTGAAGGAGCTGCTGGAGGAGTGATCAGTCGGATTTCTCTTCCCTCATACGGTATCCGATCCCCCTGACGGTCTCGATAAAGGCCCCGGACTCCTTCAGCTTTTTCCGGATATTCAGGATCTGAACATCCACGGAACGCTCGGTCACCGGATAATCATCACCCTTTATATTCGATATTATCTGGTTCCGGGAGTATACCCAGCCGGGATTTCCCGCCAGAAAGAGCAGAATCTGGTATTCCGTCAGGCTCAGGTCAACAACTTCTCCGCCCCGTTCCACAAGATGGCGCCGGGGATCGATGCTTATATCATGGATTGTAACTTTCCCGCCTGCTGCAGTCCCGGTATCACTGCCTGTGCGCCTGCGCAGGAGGGTCCGCACCCGGGCCACCAGCACCCTGGGACTGAAGGGTTTTGTCAGGTAGTCGTCGGCGCCGATTTCCAGGCCCAGAACGACATCGGAATCCTCATTCCTGGCCGTGACCATCAGAACAGGCAGGTCCCGTGTGGCCTCCTGCATACGCAGGTGCCTGCAAATATCGATACCGTTGGCTCCGGGAAGCATAAGATCCAGGATCAGCAGGTCGGGTATCCATCGTGCGACCTCTTTGATTACCTCGTTTCCCCGAAAAACACCATGAACCTGGAATCCTTCCTTTTCCAGATTAAACCGGATAAGTTCGAAAATCGGCTGTTCATCCTCGACAACAAGGATTTTAGCTTTTTCCATCCATTCCCCCCTGGCCCTTCAGGGATGGTACCACAGTTCCGGGGCCGGGAAAAGCTGCCAAAAACCCTGCCGGGGATTGATTTCTGCCTCAACGGGGCGTACACTGAAGATAGTAAAGACTATTGTTAAGAGAGGACTCCATGACAGAAACCGCTCAGAATTACAGAAAACGTATAGAGGCGCTCCCCGCTCATGACCGGAATGCCATAGATATAGCCGCAAAGCAGCTGGAAATGCTGCATGCCTCATTTTATACCGGAACAATGGACCTCGACCTGAAACGAATGACAAAGGATGATGTGCTGAAAACCATAGACAGCCTGGAATCCATGGATGTGGATGCGATGCGTTCTTCCTGGATGTTCGAGCCTCCCTTTGACAGCCAGGACCCCGAAGGATGGCTCAAGCAGGCTAAACTGATCAGGATTACCTACCTCGTTGAGCAGTTCGAGCTGGTCTCCCGTCTCAGGGACGACGATCCCGAAGCCTGGGACGAGATCAATGAACTCTACTTTGACGATTGACAGGGTATATCCCGGAAAAGCCTCTTTTTAAAAACCCATGAATGGCTCATACTGCCCTTGAGAATGAAAAACCCGATCATTCTGCTTTTCCCGCTTTTTCTACCGCTGTTTCTTCTGCCCTTGAAACTCCGGGCTGATGAACCGTCGTGGAAAGTCGGGCTGATCGGAGAATACGGTTTCGGCGAAAGCTCCTATGAGCTCCGGGTGGACGACGGGACCGAGTCGGTGCGGAGCCTCCTGGTTTTTCCCCTGGATACCCTCTACCTTGGACTGGAGGCGGAGCATGAGAATACATCCGGATCACGGCGGTATGCAGTAAAACTCCTTACCAACGTCGCAGCTCCGGGAGACAGAATGACCGATGAGGACTGGCTTGATTTACTCGATCCTGCTGAACCTGAATTCATCTTCACCGAGTCCAATCTGGATTACCGCTCCCTGGACCTGGCTCTTGAGGGGATCTGGGAAATCGGGGATTACCGGTTTTTCCGGCTCTTTTTCGGGGCCGGCTACCGTTTTCTGTGGATACATCAGCTGATTACCGATTATCAGGGATTTCGTCTGCATGATGACGATGAAAACGGCAGCATAGACAGGAAAGAGATAATCCCCTACACCGACAAAGATGCCATCGACTACAGCATTATTTACCACATAATCGATGCAGGGCTCCACGGAGAGACGGATCTCGGCAGACACTCCCGCGTCGCGATCTCCGCAGCCCCGTCCCTGGGAATGGCCTTCGACCGGGACGATCATCTTCTCAGGAGCAAGCTCTCCACAGGCCGGGGATTCGGCTACGGCTTCGTGCTCCGCGGGAATATTGAGTTCCGCAGGCCCGGGACGGGACGGACCGTTACTCCCTATCTGAGGATCTACGGCTCCTACAGGTGGTTCTTCTCTCCCGGGGTACAGCGGCAGTACTGGTACGACGATGCGGACAAACCCGAAGGAACGGAATACGACGGTCTGGTGCATGATATGGAGCTCATCGATCCCCGCATGGGAATCAGCGCGGGACTGCGTTTTTAAGCCTTCTGTTCAGGCATGATCCTGTTGCGCCCCGCCTCTTTGGCACGGTAGAGGTTATCGTCTGCAACCTGCACCAGCTGTGAGGTGCTCTCCCCGTTCTGCAGAGAGTTCAACCCGCCGCTGATGGTAACTTTTACACCCTGCTTACCCCAGGTATGGGACTCAATCTTTGAACGGATACGCTCGGCAATCACGAGCCCGCCCTCGAGGGACGTATTGGGGAGAATAAGAATAAACTCCTCCCCGCCGTAGCGGCCCGGTACATCCCCTTCGCGGATACCGGAACGAATAATCTCCGCCACATCCACCAGAACCGTGTCTCCAAAGGGATGGCCATGGGTGTCATTCAGCTCTTTAAAATAGTCAAGGTCCAGCATGGCCACGGTAAGGGGATTATCGTAACGCCTGGCATTGGCCGCTTCGTGCTGGAGCCGATCCATGCAGTGGGAATGGTTATACAGGCCAGTCAGCCCGTCGGTTATGGCAAGCTGCTGCAGCAGGGCATTCTGCTTGCCGAGTTCATCCATATAATGGATTATCAAACGCCGGTTACGAACCAGTTCAATATGGTTACGCACCCGCACCAGGAGCTCTTCCGCGTTGAAGGGTTTCTGGATGTAGTCAGCAGCTCCCAGCTTGAAACCCTTGATAACATCTTCGGTTTCTGTCCGGGCGGAGAGGAATATAACCGGGATGTCCTTCATTTCAACGGATTCCTTCATAAGCCTGCAGGCTTCAAATCCGTCCATTTCCGGCATCATGACATCCATCAGGACAAGATCCGGCTTGACCCTGGGAATCATCTCCAGAGCCTTTTTTCCATTGGAGGCGGGGGCAATCTTGAAACCTTCTTCCTTGAGGAGCTTGCCCAGGAACTGGATATTAGCCGGGACATCATCCACAATCATGATGGCCATCTCTTCCTGTTCCTGAATGGGCGTGAGGGTTTCAATCACAGTGATTCCTCTGATTCGTTATTGTCGACGTCCAGAATACGCGGAAAATCCGCCATTGCCTTCTCTATCCCCTCGATATCAACCGCGGAAGCTGCCAGATGCAGCCCTATACCCCAGCGGCGAAGATCCTCGGCACCGCGTTCTCCCGCAGTTGCGGCAACTCGCATCGCGAAATCCTCCAGATCTTCAGTATAATATGAATCGGTCAGATTTCGCCACTCCTCAAGGAATAGTTCACGAAATTCCGCGTAAACTCCAGGCTCAGCGTGCAATTCTGCGGAAAGAGCTTCTTTTTTATAGGATCCTGCCCCTTTATCGTCTACAACAGGGCTCTGCTGCAGATCCAGAGGCAGATAGCGTTTCAGCAGGTCCATAAACACCCTGTGCCGCAGGGGTTTAACCAGGACCTCCCGTATGCCGGCTTCCACGGCACGGGCCCGGGTTTCGGGAATAATGGATGCGGTGAGTCCGATAATGGGCACCTCGTCTCCCAGCACCTCCTTTAGATCCTCCGCGATTTTCATACCGCTTTTTCCCGTCAGCCCCAGAGAGACGATAAGCAAATCCGGTCTCTCTTCTCTGGCAAGATCGACTGCAGTACTGCTGTCGGTGGCACTGATGAGCCGAAGGTTCCTGGCCGCATCCAGGTACTTTTTCAGCAGCAGCAGATTATCCTCCACATCGTCAACCGCCAGGATCGTGGCATCCCTGAAGTACATATCCCGATGCTCTTCCCGGTACTGATCGTCCCCATCCGCGGCTTTTCCGTAAACCGGAACTTTCCGGAGTACAAGAGAGAACTCGCTCCCCGAACCTGTTTCACTCTTAAGAGAGATCCCCCCCCCCATTATCCGTGCAAGACGCTGGGAGATCGTGAGCCCCAGTCCGGTTCCTCCGTACTTGTTGGTATCCTGACTTCGGACCTGATGAAAGGCCTGGAAGATGGCCTCCTGCTCCTCCGCCGGAATTCCGGTGCCCGTATCCCTGACGGCGAACACGATGTCCGCAGTTTTCTTCCCGCTCTTCAGGAGGCGGGCATCCAGTTCCACCCTGCCTTTTTCGGTGAACTTTACGGAATTACCGACAAGATTAAACAGGATTTGACGGAGACGGATTCCGTCCAGGATAAGCCTGGGGGGAAAATCATCTTCAATGCTGAAACTGATGTCGAGCCCCTTCTTTTCGCTGCTGACGGAGAAGATATCCATAACCTCCCGCCCCAGTTCATGGATACTCACCGGGCCGGGATTGAGCTCCAGTTTTCCGGCATCGATCTTCGAAAGATCGAGGATGTCATTGATCAGGCCCAGCAACGCGGCACCGCTCTTTTGAATAATGGACAGATAGGAACGATGGTCCGGATCGCCGATCTCCCTGAGAAGGACCTCGGTAAAGCCGAGGATAGCGTTCATGGGGGTTCTGATTTCGTGACTCATGTTGGCGATAAAATGGCTTTTTGCCTGGTTCGCCTCCTCGGCCTGGTGCTTTGCATCCTTCAGACGAGCCTCGGCGAGCTTTCGCTGGGAGATATCCCTGATAATGATCTGCACAATCCCTGCCCGGGGATCCAGCAGGGAGGCGGATATCTCAGTGTCGATCTCCTCGCCCTGCTTGTTGAACAGTACCTGCTCCTTTCGCAGCTGAACCCCCTGCTGCAGCTTGCGGATCATCTGGTCGATGCTGCTCTTCCTGCGATAGAGAGCCAGGACATTGAGACTCTCCAGTTCCTCCTTCTGATACGCAAAGAGAGCCGCTGCGCTCTCGTTAACCTCCAGGATGTCTCCGGAGGCGTCGTGAATTACAATGGCGTCGTTGGAGTTCTGAAAAAGGGCCCGGTATTTTCGTTCACTGTTCTCGAGCCGGATATTCCGCTCCCGCTCTTCGGTAATGTCCTCGTAGAGACCCAGGACCGCGACAGCCTTTCCCGAAGCGTCGATAATCGGGATTTTGCTGGAACGTACATAATGGACAAGTCCCCCCGACCTGGGCATCGGTTCCTGGATATTCATCTTGGGGGTACGGGAACGAAGGATCTTCTCGTCATCCCGGTAGAAGAACTGGGCTACCTCCGCGGGAGAAAGCTGATCGTCAGTCTTTCCGATAATATCCTGCGGCGACTCATACCCGGTATCCTCGGCAAAGCGTTTGTTGCAGCCGAGATAGACCCCGGAGGAGTCTTTCCAGAAAACGCTCATGGGTATATTGTCCAAAATAAGGGAGAGCATCTGCCGGGACTGCTGCAGCTCCCGTGTCCGGGAATCGACCAGAGATTCCACCTCCGCCTCGCGGTTGATGCTGTTGAGTAGGTAAGAAAATGCCAGGAGGATAAAGATTATTCCAAAGGAAAGTACTATCTCCGGTAAATATAGACCGGCCCCGATAAGAATCCACCCGGCAGGCCCCTGATACCAGCTGTTCGCAGTTGCGGAAAGAACCTCGAATGCCACTGCAGTGAAGATTATTCCAAGAACCGTCAAAATAAAGACGGAACGATACCGTCCCCTCAGAACCCGGGTCAGGCGCCGTTCCCGCATATAATTGAGGGCCATAACAAAGCCGTACACAACAACTGCGACGGAAGACAGGAACAATACAATCGGGACCAGAGTTCTGACAATACCGCCCCTGTTGAAAATGCCTCCTTCGTTCAGCGAGCCCAGTAAAACGACCAGGACAGCACTGTTCAGCAGCATTCCCTGCTGACGCATACTGAAAAACAGGGGGCCGAGGAGAACCAGAAATATGGGCATATAAAGAAGAAAGGGATCAAGAAAATAACGGTGTAAGACACCGAAAGTCAGAACGGATACAAGAAAAAGAAGAAAGATAATCCGCTGGGTGACGGAATCAAGCTTTCCCGCAGACCGGGGATCAAAAAAAGAAAGCAGCCACGGGGTCATAACAAGGGCCGCACCAAAAATACTGATAAACCAGAGAATGAAATATCCGCCGGGATTGGCTCTGTTTCCAATTATGTAATATAAAACCATTTCCCCGGCTGACGCGGCAACCAGGGCAGCAACTGCAGATGCTGTTATTAATGGGAGAATATCCCTGCTTCTTCTGAGAGTGCTTCCATCGCCCAAAGACGGCCGCAACAGAAACCCGAAAACCCAGCTGGCTGCAGAGTAACCGATGGACATAATTACTGAAACCAGGAAAAAGGATATTGATGGAACACTGCGAGACCCTGCGGTATTGATTAAAAAAGGCAGAAATACCCCCAGGGTAATTCCCAGGTAACCATAGGTCCCGAACAGATATCCGGCAGCCAGGGCGACTCCTGCAGCGGGCCAATAGGTCGAAACCATGGCATCGCCGAGCTCGAAAAACCGGCCAATTACCATAAACAGGTAGTACGCAGCAGCTGTACCCAGGACCTGAAGCAGTTTTTTACCCTTCATACCTTACCATTTTAGATATATTTGAATCATTTTTCCAGCAGAAAACTCCGGAAATCCTCCACCCGGGTAAAGTATTTCCGACAGCGCCTCTGCATCTCTTTTCTGATGGATGAAACCTGATGACCCCAGCCGGCCCCCAGGGTATCTATACCCAGCTGGCTGGCCATCTCTATTCCGGGGGAAAGGTCATCGAGCACCGCTGCCTCCCCTGGAGCTATACCCAAACGCTTCAGAGCCTCCCGGGCGGGCCAGGGATGGGGTTTGCGTCGCTCAGGATCATCGTTCCAGCCGAAGACCAGATCCGGGACAAAGCCTTCCGCTCCGTGGGAGTAGTCCCGGAGAATATGCTCCTCCTCCGAATGGGACACCACGACCACCAGACCTCCGGCGTCGCGAAAACTTTTAAGAGTATCGACAATGCCGGGAAAGAAACCGGGGATACGGGTTGTGGTATAGCTCCGCCAGATGGAGAACTCTTCCTTCATCTCTTCGGGGCTGAAGTTCAGTTCCCCCGTGTAGTAGTGAAACACGCCGGGATGGAAATTCTTTTCGAACCATACATCCAGGGATTCCGGCTCCAGTCCGGGCCGCATCTGCCGAATGATCTCGCAATGGGCCGGATAATGGATGTGCCGGGTACTGTCGACGCAGGTATCATCATGGTCGACAAGAAGACAACGATACATAACAACTCCCCTGGGATACTGATTTCTTGCGTTTCCCGACGTTTACTGGTACATTATTACAGCATGCTTGTACGCAATAAAATTACAACGGAACATTTGGATTTCGCAATAGCCAACGGCGAGTTTCCCCGGGAAGTCCTGGAGGCCGCTCCTCTGGTGGCCTGTATTATGACCCAGAGCTGGTGTCCCCAGTGGGTGTTCATGCGCAGCTGGCTGAAACAGCTGGAAAAATCCACCGACACTACTGAAGGTCTCAATATTCACACCTTCGAAGCAGAATACGATAAAATGTCGAATCTTCCCGAATTCCGCACTTTCAAGGAACAGGTCTGGAATAACTGGGAAGTCCCGTACATCCGCTACTACTCCGGCGGCAATCTTATTCACGAATCAAATTTCGTCTCCGCCATGATGTTCCTGGATAATCTGAAAAATCAGTAAAGGGATGCTCCAAAAACGTGGTATTTTGGGGAGGTGCCCTGAAGCAGCTCAAACAGGCATTTCACCTCCGGGAATATAGAAAAAGCGCAGCATGCTCACAATATAGACGATATACAGGAATATCAGCACGAATCCCTTCCATCGGTGGAGGGTATGCCGGTGACGGGCAAGCAGAAGCATGGTAACGACCATAATGATCATGGATGGAAAGGCAAAGTAGATTACATTTGTCCCCACCTGTATGGTGTTCGCCGCCGCCGCGGCACCGACAATCCAGAGAATGTTCAGAATATCCGCCCCGATAATATCTCCGAAGGCAAGATCGCCGTGCCCCTTGCGGGCGGCGGTAATGCAGGTGGCGATCTCCGGCAGGGATGTACCGATGGCGATAATCGTCAAACCGATTATGACCTCCGGGACCTGGAAAAACCGGGCGATATTCAGGGATGAACTGACGAGAAACTCACTGGCGATAATGACCCCTGCAACGCCGATAAAAAAGAGGAGCAGCTGTTTACCCAGGGAACCGGGTTTTATGTGTTCTTCAATTTCCTCTTCCGGAGGCGGAGCAAGACCCGCATTCTTTTTGCTGCTGTGAACCATGACGATCAGATATCCCGCCAGGATTGCGAGAAGCATGAATCCCTCAAGGCGACTGATTATGCCGTTGACCGCCAGTCCGAAGGCAAAGAGGTCTATAACAACAAGGAAAAGACCCACCCGCTTGAGGACTCCCGGATTTATAGTGATGGCCTTCGGAGCGACAAGTATTGCCAGGGCCAGTGCCACACCGTCATCGACTATTACCGAACCGATGGCGTTGCCCAGGGCGATCTCCGGAAAACCCCGTATCGCCGACATAAGAGAAACCGTGAACTCCGGTGCGGTTGTAGCGAAGCCGACCAGAACAATACCGATTATCACCTTGTCGATCCGGGCCTTCACCGCGACACCGACGGCTCCATCCACCAGGAAATCCGCACTCTTCGCGAGGACATAAAAACTGGCAGACAATACGAGAAAGTTAAGCACCATGTTTTCAGCGGGTAAATGCATGAAACGCCTCTCATTTTCGATGGAAAAATCAGGATTGAGTGTAACCGTTGTGCCGTTTCCGTTGCAAGTGAAGAATACTCGCTGCCAGCTGCAGGGGGCTTTAAAATAATTTTCTGGCCTTCCCGGACTTTATCCGGCATAATGGGATTATGGCAAATGATATCGAAATAGCCCGGAGTTACACCCTCAGGCCCATCGAAGAGATTGCGGCGGGCATTGGAATCGGAAAAGAAGATTTACGGAATTACGGACCCTACATTGCAAAAATCAGACAGCCGGCCCTTTCGAGACTCCTGGAAAAACCCCAGCGGGGAAAACTGATTCTTGTCAGTGCCATAACCCCCACCCCGGCGGGGGAAGGAAAAACGACTACAAGCATAGCCCTTGCTCAGGGTCTGGCCAGAACAGGGAAAAACCCCATTGTAGCCCTCAGGGAACCGTCCCTGGGTCCGGTTTTTGGAATAAAAGGAGGCGCAACCGGGGGAGGCCACTCCCAGGTTCTTCCCATGGAGGACATCAACCTTCATTTTACCGGAGACCTCCACGCTGTAACCAGCGCCCATAATCTTATTGCCGCTGCCCTGGATAACCGCCTGCATTACCGCCAGGGACTTCGCGTCTCACCGAGGAACGTCCTGTGGCCCCGGGTAATGGACATGAACGACCGCGCCCTGCGCAGCATGGTCATCGGCCTGGGGGGCAGCAGCCACGGTGTACCCCGGGAGTGCGGATTCGATATAACCGCTGCCTCCGAGATAATGGCGATCCTGTGCCTCTCCACGGGCTATGAAGACCTCAAGAACAGAATCGCCCGTATTCTGCTGGCCTTTACCGAGGATGGTGATCCTGTCCGGGTGGCGGATCTGAAGGTCCAGGGTGCTGCAGCCGCTCTTTTACGGGAGGCCCTGCTGCCGAACCTGGTGCAGACCGGGGAAGGCGTTCCGGCCCTGATTCACGGCGGCCCCTTTGCCAACATAGCCCAGGGAGCCAATTCGGTAATGGCCACAAACCTGGCTCTGCGCTGCTCCGACTACACCGTCACGGAGGCCGGCTTCGGCTTCGACCTGGGAGCTGAGAAATTCTTCGATATCGTGGCTCCCTCCGGAGGATTTTCCCCGGATGCCGTTGTACTCGTGGCCACCGTTCGGGCCCTTAAGATGCACGGAGAAGTCCCGAAGAGTGAACTTGACAGGCCGGACCCGGCGGCTGTGGCGAAAGGGGGAGAGAATCTGGAGAAGCACCTGGAGAACATCGCCAAATTCCGGGTTCCCGCGATTGTTGCCATCAACCGCTTTCCAGGCGATACGGATGAGGAAATCGAGGCGGTCAGGAAAATCTGCGAATCAAAAAATGCTGCCTACGCGGTCTCAACGGGCTGGGCCGACGGCGGTAAAGGTGCGGTCGCACTGGCAGAGGAGGTCAGCAGGGTCTGCGAAACCGGAGAAAAGGGCAAGGCAGCCCGTCTGTATGACTGGAAGCTCCCGGTGGAAGAAAAGATCGCCATAGTCGCCCACGAGATATACGGTGCCGAGGCGGTTGACTATACCACGGAGGCAAAAAAGGACCTGCGGCGAATTCAGAAGCTCGGCTACGGAGAGCTTCCGGTGTGCATAGCAAAGACCCAGAGTTCCCTCTCGGACAATCCCAGACTCCTTGGACGACCCAAGGATTTCCTGGTTACCGTGAGACGTATTCTGATCTCCGCAGGGGCCGGATTCCTGGTTCCCCTTACAGGAGACATTCTCCGAATGCCGGGGCTGCCCCGTGTACCGGCGGCGGAAAATATTGATATCGACGCAGAGGGCAACATCAGCGGTCTTTTCTGAACAATCGTATCATATATTACTGCTCTTCCGGGATTATGTGAGTAATTTTATCATATAAGACAAAATCCAGCCCGGGAGGCAGTATGAAGAAAATTGCTTTCTTTGACACAAAACCCTATGACCGCCGCTACTTCGAGGCACAGCTTGACGGCAGGGAATTTGAAATCAGCTTCTTCGAGACCCGCCTGTCCCGGAAAACCGCGGACCTGGTGAAGGGCTTTGACGGGGTATGTGCCTTTGTCAACGATACCATCGATGACAAAGTTATTGAAATTCTGAAGCGGGAAAATATCGGTGTCGTGGCGATGCGCTGCGCCGGCTACAACAACGTGGACCTGAAAGCCGCCTATAAGAGCGTGCATGTTCTCCGGGTCCCGGCCTATTCCCCCTATGCTGTTGCGGAGCATGCAATGGCGCTCATTCTTACCCTCAATCGCAGGACCCATAAGTCCTACTTACGGACACGAGAGAGCAACTTTGCCCTGGCAGGTCTCGAAGGCTTCGATCTTAACAGGAAAACCGCCGGGGTAATCGGTACGGGTAAAATCGGCAGGGTCATGATCAGTATACTCAAGGGTTTCGGAATGAATATCCTGGCCTATGATCCCTATCCCGACCAGGATTTTGCCGGACGGGAAGGCTTTTCCTATGTGGATCCCGGCACCCTGTACTCCCGGTCCGACATACTATCCCTCCATTGTCCCCTTACCAGGGAAACCCATCATCTGATAAACGAGGAGGCCCTGGAGGCGATGAAACCCGGGGTCATGATTATCAACACCAGCCGGGGCGGTTTAATAGATACAAAAGCCCTGGTGGAAGGACTCAAGGGAGGAAAAATCGGTTACGCCGGCCTTGATGTATATGAAGAAGAGGGGGACTACTTTTTCGAAGACCTCTCGGGAGAAATTATCTCCGATGATATTCTGGCCCGGCTTCTGACCTTTCCCAACGTACTTATCACAGCTCACCAGGGCTTCTTTACCCGGGAAGCCCTGGCGAACATTGCGGAAACAAGCTTGGAAAACTTCCGTGCCTACTTTAACGGCGGTCCTCTGGAAAACGAAGTCTGCTACCGCTGCGACCGTCCGGAATGCCGCAAGGAAACCGCAGGACGCTGCTTCTAGCGGAAGAGTTTGTCGATTTCCTCCTCGTAGAGCTCGGCGATAACATGGCGTTTAACCTCCTGTTTTGCCGAGAGCTCTCTGCCGATTTCAAAACTTCGGGGGATAAGGGCAAAACGATAAATACGCTCAAAATGCTTGAAGCCGTTCTTTCCGCTGATAAGTTCCTGTATTTCGCTGTTGAAGAGTTCCCATACATCCGGCAGCTCCAGCATATCTTCGCGGGTAATATAGGGCACGTGGTTTGCTTTAATGTAATGCTCCACCTCTTTGGCATCGGGAACAATCAGAACCCCAAGGAACTTCCTGTCCTGCCCGACCACCATAGCCTGCTCAATGTATATGGACTCCCTCAGTTTGGCCTCGATAGGTCCGGGTTCGATGTTTTCACCGCCGAAAAGGACTATGGTGTCCTTGGCCCGGCCGCGGATATCGAACTCCCCATCCCTGGTCCAGACGCCGAGGTCCCCTGTGTTTAACCATCCCTCTTCATCGACAATCCGGCGGGTAAGGTCTTCCCGTTTGTAATACCCCTTCATATTCTGGGGTCCCCGGGCCAGAACCACTCCCCGGGTATTCGGCGGAACATCCCTGCCTTCGTCGTCCACGATACGTATTTCCGTCTCAGGAAACACATCCAGGGTCAGAGGCACAGGGCGAAAATAATTCCGGACTGCCACAACCGGACCGGTCTCCGTCAATCCGTAACCGTTTAAAAGGCAGACCCCGGCGGCCTGAAAAAAGGAATCCACCGCCGCGGGAAGAGATCCGCCCCCCGATACACCTGCCCTGAAACGTCCGCCCAGTTTCTTCTTGATGGCGGAGAAGACGAGGACGTTCCCCAGCTGTTTAAAGGGGAAAAGCAGGATCAGCGGTACCAGACTGATAAGCTTGTCCAGCAGTCTGTTGCGGTATTCAAAGCGGGGCATCCGTCCGAGAAACATGTTCCGCATGGTGGCATAGACGCCGCCGACCCAGACAAAGAAGTGAAAAAGGACTCTGCTTACCACTGGCTTGGATGCAACATTTCGATAGATGCCGGTTTTTACAGCCTCCCATATTCTGGGGACTGAACCCATCCACTGGGGCTGGACAGCCTGAAAATCCTGGAGCATGATCTTTCCAATGGGTTTTGAATAGGCAAGAGCGCTTACCGTTCCGATGGCGACATACTGTATAACCCGCTCAAAGGAGTGCCATACCGGAAGCACCGAAAGCCATATATCCCCGGGCTGTATGTCCACTATTTTCTTGACCCCTTTCACCTGGTGCAGGTAGGAACGGTTTGTCAGCATTACCCCCTTGGGTTCCCCGGTGGTGCCGGAGGTAAATATTATGGTTACCACATCATCGATATCACCCTTATCTATTTCCTGTTCAAGAAACTCAGGGTCCTTTTTTATTGCTTTGGCCCCCCGTTCCATTACATCTCCATAGGTATGGAGTTTAAGGCCCCGGGGGATCTTTTCCAGCTCCGAAGGATCGAACTCCTGATCCAGTACAACCATGATTTTCATGGACGGCAGTTCGTGAACAACGCTCAGTACCTTTTCCGCCATTTCCCTGTTTTCCACAAAGACAAGGCGGCACTCCGCGTAATTCAGAATAAACGCGATCTCCTGAGGCATGGAATCGCGTCCCCGGGGCACATCCATGGCGCCGAGACTGATGCTTGCCAGATCAGCCACAAGCCACTCTTTTCTGTTGTCCGCGATCAAACCCAGATGATCACTGCGGCGAACACCCAGATCGTGCAGGCCGGAGGCGAATACGGATACCTCCCGATACAACTCAGAAAAGCTGACGGGAACAAAAGCCCCTCTGGAGTTCTTGGAATACTGGGCGGCATGGTCGGGATAATCCCGTACAATAGATCGAAAAAGTTGAGGTATAGTTGCAGTCATGGCTTAAATATACAATGACAATGTCCGGGACACAAGCAAATATTCGGCCGGTGGCCGACAAAAATAGAAGGGGATATTTATTCCCGGCTCCTGAACGGAAAAATAGGTTTATGGATATATTGCCTAGAGCTGATTCATCGTCTATTCTTTTATAAGAGGGCGATAGTAAAGGCTTTTACTATGGCTTCGAATTCACGCGGAACGTTGGAAGAACAGGTAAAGGAGCACACATGCAGATCCGCACAACAGGAAACAGCAAATATCTATTTCGAATACTGATCCCGGTATTCATTGTTCTACTGCTAATGGGAAGCTGCTCGACAATTGAAGGTGTCCTGAATCTGACCAGGCCCACTGCCGAGTTTGAAAAAGTGGAAATTACAGGACTGAGTTTTGACCGGGCAGACCTGCTCTTTTATGTTACCGTCCGCAACCCGAACTCCATCGGTTTAAAGCTTGCCGGTCTGGAGTACGATCTCGCAATGGAAAACCAATCACTGATCCGGGGTAATCTGGACAAAGGGGTGGATCTGAGGGCCGGTGAGTCGGCCCTTCTGGAAGTACCTGTTTCCCTGGGCTATGCAAATATCTTCAATACCGTACAGACGGCCCGGGAGAAGGATGAGCTTGACTACAAGGTTGATCTGGGTTTTACCTTCACCATTCCCGGCTACAGCAGCCTGAAGGTACCCCTCTCTTTTACCGGGACCGTCCCGGTACCGAAGCTTCCTTCCCTGAACCTGGCATCCCTGCAGGTGAGAAACGTCAGTCTTACACGAATCGATCTTGAGCTGCAGCTCGAGGTATTCAATCCAAACAAATTCACCATCGATCTGAATAATTTCAACTATGATCTGACCGTAGCCGGCCGGCCATGGGTCCGGGGAAGCAAGGTTCGACCCTTGAGTTTTCGCGGAAAAAGTACGAGTACCGCGGCGATTCCCCTCTCCCTCAACATTGTGGAAGTAGGCCGCTCGGTTGTGGATCTGCTGTCGGGGAACCGCAGGCTGGATTATCAGCTCAGGGGCGACACCCGGATTGATACCGGGCTGCCTTTACTGCAGGACTATCTTTTCAGTTTTTCAAAAGACGGACAGGCGGAGGTTTTCCGCTGAAAACTAGTAATCCCTTCGGGAATATCGTCCTCCCCTTCGTTCAGACCGGGAGGACTTTCCGCTTACAAGCCTGACGATGAGAAGAAAAACAATCAGTCCCGCGGCTGCCCAGAGGAGGGTCCACAGAACGGGGGTTCCAAAAAGATACCCGGCCATACGGGTGGCATCGGAAATATGACCTGAAGGATTAATCAGATCTCCCCGGATATCAAATAGAACATAAAAAATTCCCAGCATCCCGAAGAGTTTCAGTACAAGATCGTTCAGAATTCCCGGAAGAAGAAACCCGATTAAAAAGAGCGCGATACCAAAGATAACCGCGTACACCATTGTAAGTCCCACGGAGGCAAAAACAAGGGAGAGAATAACGAGTCCAACCCCCAGCAGCATGGTCACAAGCTTGTCAAAACGGAAAACTGTGGAAGTCAAAAGAAGGAGAAAACCGAGAACCATGGCTCCGGCATAACCTGCGATAACAGTCAATCCTTCCGCTCCTCCGCTCACAGCTATGGTGAACCCGGATTCCAGTCCCGCACTGACGGAGTCTATTCTGCCGCCACTGATCACCACGGACAGGGCTCTCCCGCTGTCATACAGAAGGTCTGCAATAATCCTTATCGGGAGCAAAGCAGGAAACTCCCAGAACAGCCAGATTGCGCCGGTTAAAAGAATCAGCAACAGAAAATGAATCAAAGTAAAGCCGCTTCGCCTCATAGGTTCCCTCACTCATCTGCTTTAATGATTTTTTTGTTATCGGATATGTACTGCATTCCCTGAAACACCACCCTGGATGACTCACCGTGTATTTTGCAGAATGCTGACGATGGTATCTTTAATCGAGAGAAAAACATCTACAAGCTCAGGATCAAACTGTTTGCCCGCCTTGGTCTTTATATATAAAAATGCCGACTCTTCATCCCAGGGATCCTTGTAGGTGCGGGGAGAAACCAGGGCATCAAAAACATCTGCTATGGCCACAATTCTGCCGGAGAGGGGAATCTCCTTACCGGTTTTTCCCGGTCCCGGTTTGAGGGTGTCGGAAAATATATTCTCGACATGGCCGGGATACCCGTTCCCGTCCCAGCGTTCATGGTGGGAGAGGGTTACCTCAAACGCGACCCTGTCCCATACGGAACTGCGCCTGGAAAAGAGACGGGCGCCGTAAATGGTATGCCAGACCATTGTCTCCTTGTCATCCTCGGAAAACTCATCTCCCTTTGAAAGAAGCTCGGAATCGAGTCCGACCTTGCCGATATCGTGCAGCAGAGCTGCCAGCCGCAGGGCCTCCTTACCTCTGTTACGCTGAACCAGGGGCGTACCCATCCGGGCGCCGAAGGCGTCAAACAGAGCGGCGGAGTACTCCCCCACTCTCTGGGCGTGCAGACGCGATTCGTGGGGATCCCGCAGCTGGGATATCTCCACAAGACGCAGGATCATCTCTTTTGCAAACTCGGCCTTCTCGAGGGCCATTGCAGCGTGCTGGGCAAAGTAGGAAATAAAAAGCCTGTCCTGCTGAGAAAAGGGCACAGGGTTTCCTGTTTTATCCAGGGCATTGATCAGCTGAATAACCCCCAGGATTTTCCCTTCAGTATCTTTCAGAGGAACCGCAAGGATGGACCGGGTACGATAGTTGCTTTTCCTGTCAAACTCCGGATTGAACTCAAAAGAGACATCCCCCGGAATGGAATACACATCATCGATCAACAGGGACTGACCTGTCTCGGCAACGAACCCGGCAATGGATTTTGTGTTGGCCGGGATACTGCGCGTCGTATACAGGTACTTGTTGTTTTCCCGTTCCCCCCGGTGGAAGAGGGTATCGTTTTCTATAAAGGCAAAATAGAGTTGATTATCCCTGAGCTGGTACAGAGTCCCGGCATCGGCTCTGACAAAAGTTCTTGCTTCATGAAGAATGTTTTCCAGGATAATATCAACATCTTTGAGGGAATGCAGTCTTTCAATAACCTTAAGCAAAGCTCCGGCGTCACGTACAGCAGGCATATGCATAAGTATACCCGTCTTTGGAAAAAACTCAAACACAGTTTCTATTTTTTCCGATAAAGGATATGCCGATTATACTCAGAGATTCCGGCCGGACATCTCAATCCTCGCAAGATAGTCCTTGAGTCGCTTAAGCTCCGATTCGATTTCCTGCAGACAGGCCGGAGCATTCTGCATCGTACCGGCTTTTGCTTCAGCCTCCAGGAGCTTAGCCGCGGCGCCGACACTTTCAGCCCGGAGATTATAGGCCGCCCCTTTTACAGCATGGCTTTCCCGATGGACGACCAGATCGTCCATCGAACTGACTCCCTGACGTATCCGCGCGATACGATCCTCCGCGTCGATAATAAAACCGGAAATGAGATCCCGGACGAAGCTTTTATTGTTGTTGAAATCAGAAAGGAGTCGTGAGAGATCTATGATTTCCCGGTGCGACGGCTCATTTCCATCCTCCCGGAAAAAATCCTCTGAAGCAGAATCTCCGCCGGAACTGCTCCAGCGCGCCGCCATATCGATCAGTTCATTCCGGCGGAAGGGTTTTACCAGTATATCGTTCATACCGGCCTCCATATATGCAGCGAAGTCCCTGGAATAGGCATTGGCCGTAAGGGCGATTACCGGAACAGAAATACCGGAGGAACGGATCCTTCTGACAACCTCGCATCCGTCCATATCCGGCATTGAAATATCCATAAAAACACAATCGTATTCCCTGGTAAGAAGCAGATCCAGTGCTTCGGCCCCACCCCGGGCACATGCCACCCGGCAGCCTGCTTCAGCTAAATGGTGCTGTGCAATCGTGAGATTGCTTGGATAGTCATCCACGACCAGGATTCGGCAGTCAGGGGGAGGCAGCATACGGACAAGGGAATCCGGTCTCACCAGGGGATCGAAGATCCCGTCAGACTCGACACAACGCATCGGAACCTGTACATCAAAAACTGTCCCTTCCCCGTATACGCTGGAGACCCCGATGGTCCCGCCCATTTTATCAATAATCAGCTTGGAAATAGCTGTGCCCAGGCCAAAGCCCCGGGCACTCCGGGTGCGCCCCGCCTCCACCTGATAAAATTTGTCGAAAAGCCGTTTCAGATCGGCCTCTTTAATCCCGATGCCGGTGTCGGAGACGGTAAAATGCAGAAATACGATCTCCTCTGATTCATATTCACCGTCGGCGATCAGCGAAACCCTGCCCCGGGAGGTGAACTTGATACCGTTATCCAGAAGATTAATCAGTACCTGACGAAGTCTCAGTCCATCACCCAGAACCTGACGGGGCAGACCCGGACTGAGTTCCACAGAAAATCCTATGCCGCGGGCCTCCGCCTTGGGACGCAGGATCTCCTCAATTGACCGCAGAAGCTCGGGCACATCAAAGGGTTCCTCAATAAGGTCGAGTTTACCCGCCTCTATCTTGGATATATCGAGGAGCTGATCGATGAGTTCTGAAAGCCGTTGTGACTCTTCGACTATCAGTTCCGCGTACTGACGGGATCCTGCATCCTGCCCCAGAGAGCCGGAAAGGGCCTCTCCGAATCCCATTATCGCATTCAAGGGGGTTCGCATCTCATGGCTGACATTGGCGAGAAAATCACTCTTCGCCCTGTTTGCTGTTTCTGCCCTCTCCGTTGCAGCATCGAGTTCAGCGGTTCGTTGAGCTACAAGGTCCTCGACCCTGGAGGTATAGTTTTCCAGCTCCGTTCTGGCCCGCATGGTCCTGAGAGCAAGGGAGGTAAAAATAGAGAGGTTGAAAATAAACAACCCCACCCCCTGAAGCCACATGAAGGGAGCTGCATACAGTCTGTTTCCGGAATCCGTCACCTTCAGTATGGCATAAACCATGTCATGCAGCCCGAAAAGAACGGCAATTACGATTCCGGCGAATATAAAGCGGGCGTCAGGATTACCGGTGAGCATGGCTTTGACGGTAATATGAAAGATATAAATCAGAACCGGAACCAGGGGAATGAGGGTTATGCTGAAAACGTCGTAGGCTTCGGACTCATTTCCCGGAATAACAAGAATTATGGCGCTGAGAACCAGACTGTTGAGAAGAATCAGATACCGCAGCCACTTTCGTTCGTATATGGAAAAGTATTCCATAAAGGAGACGGCACAAAAGCCGATCGCCAGGGGAAGCGCGGCCTTTGATATGACAAAACTGAGCAGGGGGGGAAGAAAAAACGGTTCATAGGCCATTCGATAGAAGTAAAAGGCAAAGAACAGATTGGCCGCTCCTATGTAGAGATGAAAAATCTCGTTACGGCGCACCCGGAAATAGATAAGCGTATAGTAGACCATGAAGATACAGAAAAAGGTATAAAGCTGGGCGTTAAAAAAATTAATACGCCGGGGGTTTATGAAATTGGAGAGTCCGTTCTTGCGGGCAATCTGGACATCATGAACAAAGGCTTCCTGTTCCTGAATATCGAAATCCACAAAAACTTCGTTCACTCCGTTAAAATTGATCCTGTCCCGGGGCAGATCTATTAACGCAATCCTCCTCTGTTTTACGCTTCCGGTGGAAATCGGGCTGTCCTGCTCATCGAGGAGAGAACCATTCAGAAAAACCCGCAAAGAACCCAACACCTCCGTTTTCAGCAGAAATCCGCCGACGTTTCGGAACTGCGGGTTCACTGTGAACAGCGCGCGCTGCCGTATCTGTTTCGGCATACTTCCCTGGGGAAAATGCAGTATATCCCCGGGCTCGAGGAGTTGTCGGTGCTCACTGCCGTTATTCCAGATGATCTCCCATTGATACGCGACAGAACTCGGATCTTCTATTTTGTGAATATGTTTAGCCGCCGGATCTTCTCCCGAGAGGGGAAAAAGAAAGAGTACAAGAGCAGAGACAAACCAGACCCGCCAGACCGAAACGGAAGAACGATAATTCGCCATTTAAATCCTGTTATTGCTGATATCCGGCTAAAATCCTATCCCAGAATTTGAAAGGGGTCAAACATCTTGATACACTGGGATCGAAAAATGGAGACACGCATGCTGATTGAGGAGTTGAAAAAGAATCCCGCGCCCGGGCTCGGAAGCGCCGCCTTCGGAGTGATCCACCAGGGACATCAGGACGACAGGGATTCCCTCTCTGCCCTTATGACAGCCCTGGATGCCGGGGTACGTCATATAGACACCGCCGCCGCCTATGGTTCCGGGCACAGCGAAACAGTTATCGGCAGGCTTATCCGCCGTCGTCCGTCAGTACGGGACGGACTTGTTCTGGCAAGCAAGGGCGGTATCAAGGGCAGCAAAAAAAACTTTTTAAAAGAGATAGACAACAGTCGCCGTCGGCTGGGATGCGAGGTGGTCGACATATATTACATCCACTGGCCCATGGAAGGGGTTGATCCCAGGCCCTCCCTGGAGGCGCTGGCTGAAGCCAGGGAGAAAAGGATCATCCGGTACGCAGGGGTCTCGAACTTCAGCCCCCGACAGCTGCGGTCGGCCCATGCATTCATTCCCCTTGATGCCTGCCAGTTCCCGTACAACCTGATCTGGAGGAACCCTGAAACCGGACTCATCCCCCTCTGCGGAGAGCTTGGTATTGCCCGCGTCGCCTACGCCGCTCTTGCCCAGGGTTTTCTTACGGGCAAATATCCGCCGGGGAGCCGGTTTCCCCACGGCGATCACCGGGAGAGAACAGCATTCTTTGCAGAAGAAAATGCCCGGGCTCTGGGGGAGGGACTCAAAAAACTCAAGGGCCTGTGTGATGCCTATAATACGGCACTCCCGGTCGCGGCATTGCAGTGGATTGTCAGCAGGGAGCACATCGAAAGCGGTTTAGTCGGCGCCCGTACTGCCAGCCAGGCGAAGGAGAATTTTATTCTGCCTGCAGCCGATCCAGCACTGCTTCGGGAAATTGACAATGAGGGTAAAGAGATTGCTGCCTGCTTTGGGAATGCAGATACCTTTTTTACCTTTCCCTGATCAGGGTCTATTCCTTGTCGGCGTACTTCTCGGCGATGGTCTGGATGGAAGGCAATACCTCGAAGAAAATATCCACAAGCTCGGGATCGAACTTGGTTCCCCTCATGCTGCGCATCTCACTGAGAACGTCATCCTCCGACCAGGCCTCTTTATATACCCTTTTGGACCGAAGGGCGTCATAGACATCGGCAATTGCCACAATACGGCCGAAGAGGGGGATTTCCGTGCCTTTTCTGCCGACGACCTTTTTTCTTCGTCCTAATGGTTTATTGGTCATGATATCCACATATCCCGGATACCCGGAACCGTCCCAGTTTTCATGATGGGTGAGGACGATTTCCCTTGCGATATCATCCAGTTCCGAGTGATTATCCACAAAGAGTTTTGCCCCGCTCAGGGTATGGGTCTTCATGATTTCGTACTCTTCATCGTTGAAGCGGGCGGGTTTTTTCAGAATGAGATCACTGATCGCGACTTTACCCACATCGTGGAGCATGGCAGCCATACGCAGGTTATCCCGGTTCCGCTGTATCTCGTCCTCCGAGACACCATGATTCAGGGCCCACTTCTCATAGATTTCCACCGAAAATCCGGCGACCCGGTTAACATGGGGTCCGGTCTCCTTGGGGTCCCGCAGCTCCGCCATACTGATCATGCGCAGCAGAATGGCCCTGGTCATCTGGGCCCTCTGCAGCGCCACCGTAACATTGGCTGCGAAATGGGTAACCAGGATCTCGTCCTCCCGGGTAAAGGGACAAATAACCCCGTCACATCCGATCTTGTTTATGAACTGGATAACCCCCAGTAAATCGTTATTGTTCGTTTTCAAAGGGATAGTGAGCATGGAACAGGAACGGTACCCCGAAAGCTGGTCGTACTTTTTGTTATACCCATAGGGTGCCCCTTCGGGGAGCTCATAGACATCGCTGATATTCAGCAGTTCTCCGGTGGCAGCGACATACCCGGATATGGATTTTTTGTCGATGGGAACCTCAAAAAACTTGTAAATAAGCTTGTTCCCCTTGGGCAGTTTGCGCTGCAGGCTGGCATTCTGTGCATAGGATATGGCAAGCTTATCCGCCTTCTTTATATAAATAGAGCCGGCATCGGCCTGCACAACCCGACGGGCTTCCGTGAGGATCCGCTCCAGGAGGATATCGACATCCTTGATCTTGTTCAGTTCGGAATCAAGGGTTATTACATCCAATAGTTTTTCTGCATCAGCGCGGTAATCCCCGCTCATCAAATTCTCACCCCAGGTCTGGTATAATAATTAAAGGTCATTACCTTAAAATATAAACTGACGGTCCAGGAATGCAAACAGAGCCGTCCCGATTCTTTAAAAGATTTATTGCGTCACGCACTGAGTTTCTGGAATGCCGGCTCATCCGCTGACAGGGATTCATCTTCAACCAGGTATCCGGTTTCGATACACATCTGAAAAAGCTCGCGGCTGATCCGGTCCTCATGGATACGTTCATCTTCACCGTTCAGTTTTGTTACAATAAGCAGGATCTCGTCTTCATGTTCTTCAGAAACCTGCACGTAGGTGACTGCCGGATTGTCTCCCTTAACACGATAGGTCTTCATATCTATCCTCCCGATTTTCCATTTCCTCTTGTATCTTGTGTCTCCTCCATATTTTCGACACTTTGCTTCGCGGCCTTTACGTAATGTGGTATCAGCCGGAAAACCGGGTATGGAAGAAGATTATCCGGCGGAAGGGACTTCCGGTCCATCCTGAACCGGCAGGTAGTCGAGATTGACCCTGCTCATTGATTCAAACATTTTATCCTTTACATACTCACCCCGGGAGGCAAGAAGCTCCAGGGCTTTTCTGGCTTCCAGACGTTTCGAGGTCTGCCCGTAGGGGCAGCTTGTCGCATAGGTGGAGAAACCCATGAGTTCCGCGAACTCTACAATCTCCCGCTCCTTTATATAGCACAGGGGACGGATTACCCGCTGGGGATACCTGTCGTATTTCATGACCGGCATCATGGTGGAGATTTCGCCTTTATAGGCCATATTCATAAGCAGGGTCTCCAGGACGTCGTCCTGATGATGCCCCAGGGCTATAACGCCGAAATCATGGGCCTCGGCGTAGCGCAGCAGTTCCATCCTCCGCTGGGTGGAACACCAGTAGCAGTTCAGGCTTCGTCCCGGTTTCAAGCGTCCCCTTATGGGTACATCCAGAATTTCGTAATCAACACCCCAGGAATCAATGATCTCCTCCATTCGTTCATCCGCCGAACAGCCGCTGAAATCGCTCCGGATATGAAGGGCTTTTATATAAAACGGTGTTTTCCAGGATTTCTGCAGTCTGGTCAAAAGATAGAGCATGCTGAGACTGTCCTTTCCTCCCGAGAGGGCAACGAGGAGACGATCGTTTTCCTTCAGCATTGGAAAGTTAAGAAAGGCACGGGCGAGCTTTTTTGACAGTCTGGCTGCAGTCTGCCTGGCTTCCCGATCAAGAGGCTTCAGAATCATGCCGGGAGGGTAACAAAAATTAGCAGAAATGTCAGCTATACCGGGATTGACATATTCCCGTTCGTCATCACAGACTGGGGAGGATGAAGCATATCGAAATAGAAGACCCGAAGCTGCTTGCCCACCTGGAACAGCTTCCTGAAGACGGTCTGGACATATTCATTCTGGACGAAGAACGGGACAATGCGGTGCGTGGAGCCGTTCTGAACGCCACCGCCCTCGTCAACGCAATGCGGAGTGCCCATGAACTGGGAATTCTGGAATCCCTTATCCTGGGCCAGGCCTATATAGGCTCTCTGCTCATGACCCGAAGCCTTAAGGGTACAGGACGGCTGAATCTGGAGATTGGCTGTGCAGGGCCCGTGGCGGGACTTTCCGTGGAAGCCACAGCTGCGGGGGATGTCCGGGGATACCTGAAGCAGGTACCGATCCCGGTGGAAGCGCCTCTGGAGAGCTTCGACACCTCCCCTTTCTTTGGTCCGGGGATTCTCACGGTACAGCGTTTTGCTGACAACAGCGACGTGCCTTTTACCGGAAATACGGATCTCTATTACGGAAACATCGGAGAGGATATTGCCCGTTATTACCTGGTCTCCGAACAGACACGGACATCCGTCTCGGTGAGCATGAAGTTTGACAGAGAGGGGAGAATTATCGGGGCGGGCGGTCTGTTTATCGAGGCCCTGCCCGGTGCTTCGGACAGTTTTCTTGAAGACATTCAGAAAAGAATATCCTCCATGGATTCAATCGGGGAGACAATCGCCGGGGGAACCGCAAATCTTGAAATTCTCGAATCAATCTTTACGGGATGCCGCATGGAAAAAATGGAACACCGCAGTGTCCGTTTCCACTGTCCCTGCTCCCGGGAACGCTTTAAAGGTTTTATCCGGTCCATGAAACTGGAAGACCTGAATGATATTGCCCGGAAGGGCCCGTTTCCCCTGGTAACCCAGTGCCACAACTGTAACAGCACATACACGTTTTCCCGGGATGAGATTCGGGAACTGCTGGACTCGAGGAACGGCAGCGGGCGGAAGGAATACTAATCGACGTATATCATCCTGCGGGTCATTCCACCGTCGACAACGAAATTCTGGCCGGTAATGAAACCCGCCTGGTCAGAAGCAAGATACGCCACCAGGGAGGCAACGTCCCGGGGAACCCCGACCCGTCCCGCCGGATGCTGACGGTTGTCCTCCAGCGAAAGGGACTCACCCGCGGAGTTTATCCACCCCGGACTGATGGAATTGACCCGGACCTCCGGTCCGAGGCTGACGGCCAGGGCGTGGGTTAGGGAGGCAAGTCCGCCCTTGCTGGCGGAGTAGGCTTCGGTGCCCGGCTCCGACATGAAGGCCCTGGTTGAACAGATATTGACGATAGATCCCCGGGAAGCCCGGAGCATGGGGATACACTGACGGCTCATCAGAAAGGGACCTGTCAAATTGACCGCGAGAACCCGGTTCCAGTCTTCTATACTCAGGTCCGCCGGGGGGGATGGCTTCCTGACGGCAGCATTATTCACCAGCAGGGACACACCCCCAAAAGCGGATTTGCAGCGGGAAACCGCCAGTTCAACCTCTGTCTCTGACGCGACATCCGCAGCAATAAAATCGACCCGGCCGGAACCAAAGCGCTCCGACAGGGTCTTCTGTGCCTTCTCTCCCCCGTCGGGGTCGATGTCCACAAGCAGAACCCGATAATTATTGGCTTCAAGAAGTACGCGGGCGATCTCAAAGCCGATCCCCCGTGCTGCTCCGCTGATTAGGGCTGTTCTTTCCATGGGCCGCGACCTCCCGGAATATTACATTGCCGCTCCGATCATCTTTTCAGGCAGCCAGGTAATTATACCAGGGAAAATAGTACAAAGCAAAAGGGTAAACATGATGATCATAACAAAGGGGATTACACCCTTGATAATGTGAGCCATGGTCACTCCCGTCTCAGGCGGAGCCGTTCCCTTCATGACAAAAATCGACATAGCCATGGGGGGAGTCTGAAAAGCCATCTGCAGGTTTATACAGATCATCATCCCCGCCCAGAGGGGGTTGAAGCCCAGCTCCACAAGGATTGGAGAAAAGATGGGTACAATGATAAAGACGATACCGATCCACTCGATAAACAGTCCCAGCAGAAAGACTATCAGCATGATCACGAAGAAGGACGCCCAGCGGCCGCCGGGAACAGCCATGATCATGTCCGCCACAACGTCTCCGGCTCCGGCATTCATGAAGATCCCGACAAAGGCATAACAGAGGGCCGCTATCATGACGACGAAAGCGGATACCCGCAGTGTTTCCAGAGAGGCATGTTTAATCAACTGCCAGCTGAATTTGCGGTAGACTATGGCAAGGATAAGCGCAGCCGTACATCCCATCGCCGCAGCCTCAGTGGGAGGAGCTATTCCGGAGAATATGGTACCCAGTACCGCCATAATGAGCAGGACCGGAGGAAGCAGGGCCTTCATGAGACGGACCATCTTCTTCATGGAGAAGGGGGTAATCTGGTCTTCGGGAATTGCAGGGCCCAGAGCCGGATTCAGCTGACAACGGATCATGACATAGAGAATGTAGAGCCCGGAAAGGATCAGTCCGGGAAAGACAGCGCCCATGAACATCTGGCCGATGGATAATCCCGCCTGGGGACCGTATACAACCAGCATGATGCTCGGCGGTATAAGAATACCCAGGGTCCCCGCCGCCACAATTGATCCCGAGGCAAGAGAACGGTCATACCCGCGCTCGATCATCGGCCCCAGGGCGATCAGGGTAAGTATTGTAACGGATGCGGCGATTACCCCGAGACAGGCAGCCAGGACCGTCCCGAAGACTATGGTGACTATAAGCAGTCCGCCCCTGACCCTGCCCAGAGCCTCATACAGGCTTGTATACAGGTCCCTGGTTATTCCCGAATGCTGGAGCACCACTCCCATAAAGGTAAAGAGAGGTACCGCCAGATAAGGATAATTCAGGGAAAGATCGTAGAACCTGCTGTAGAGAATGTGAAATGTCGTCGTCGGGCCGAAAACAACAAGACCGACAAAGAACGACACGCTTCCAATTACGAAGGCGATGGGATACCCGGTTAAGACCAGAGCGAATACACCGCCGAGCATTAAAAATGCGACTATTTCCGCGCTTAATTCAATCAATTGATTCACCTCGTATAAGCATGTATACATCCCGAACAAGGTTTGCCAGTCCCTGGAGCAGCATTAAAAAAAGTCCCAGGGCAAAAACTGTTCGATACGGTCCTGCCGGGGGGTACCAGAAGCTGTTGAACATTATCTCATTGATTTTCCAGGCTTTGATTGCCCACCGGGTTGCAAGAACCAGCATGACAGTCATCAGGGGAAAAAAGAAAAGCAGCGAACAGATTACATTAATCAAAGCCCGCCCGCGATCAGAAAACTGGGAGTAGATCAGGTCCACCCGGGTGTGGGCATCATGCAGGTAATCAAAGGACGCGCCCAGCAGATACACGACACCACCGGCCATACAGAGCGAATCATAGGCCCAGATAGTCGGGGCATTGAAGAAGTGCCGTGATATTGTTTCGTAGGTACCGATAAGAACGAGCAGAAAGGCGAACCATTTGCCAACGGCTCCCGCTTTCTCACTTACAAGGTCCACGAATCTCAGCAGTTTGCGAATAACGGACATTGTATCCTCCATTCATAAGAAATTCTCCCCGGGTTATTCCCGGGGAGTAGAGAGTCGCGCTTCCTTATTTATTTGATGGAAGCGTATGCCTCGCCAAAATCTTTCATGGAGGTATAGATCTCTTTGAAGATGGGAGGCTCGTTCTGGGATTTCTCTTCATAGAAAGCTGCAGCTTCAGCTACCAGAGCATCCGCGACTTCGGTGGGAAGCTTGTAGACCTCGTTCCCGGCTTCCTTGAACTTCTCGACTGCCTTGATGGATTCGTTTACCAGATACTCGTGCTGAGCCTGGGTCCAGTAGGCGACCTCGGCCCGTACAATACGCTGAAGGTCCGCGGGCAGTTCGTTAAAAGCGTCCTTGTTTACAAAAAACACCTGGGGATCGCTGGGAGCACGGGAAGGAGAAAGAATTACATACTTCGCAACCTCGTTGAAGTGCATCTCCCAGTTGGACGCCAGAGTGGAATATTCCATGGCATCGATGGTTCCCCGCTGCATTGCCTCATACAGATCACCTCCGGGAATAATTACCGTTGCAGCACCCATACGCTTCAGGATTTCTCCGCCGTCGCCCATGCAACGGGCCTTAAGACCTTTCAGGTCATCCACACTTTCAATCTTGACCTTGGAATGGAAGAATACCTCTTCCGGCAGGGGAGAAAGGGCCCCGGGAAAGGTCATTACGTTGTAGCTTTCCATCATCTTGTTCATAAGGTCCGCACCCCCGGCAAAATCAAACCAGGTACGCAGAGCCTCACCTGGAAGGGCCCCGGGTCGGGAACTTATGAGACCGGCTGCGGACCATTTGTCCAGGTTGTACATCGGACAGGTGTAGGCCATCTGCAACACACCTTCGTGAACCGCATCAAGTTCCTTGTAGGCCGGCACAATCGAACCGCCGACAAAGGGTTTGACTTCCAGACGTCCGCCGGATGCCTCGGTTATTGCCTTACAGCACATGTCATGATAAAGTTGAGACGGGTCTGTAGCAGGACCATGACCGGAAGATTTCCAAACAATCTTCTCAACCGTCTTTGCCGGTGCGTCGCCGGCATCGGCGGTTTTTGTCTGCTGGCAGGATAGCAGGGCGATTCCTGCAATGAGTACAACCAGCAACAGGGGAATTCTTTTTCGCTGAAACATCTGTAACCTCCTAGGTTTACCAATTATTTTAAGGCCTGTTTTCTTAAGCCTCGTAACCTGTTTATAGTTCCTACTCCACATAAAGACTCGAACCTGTCCGGTTGTGAAAATAGCGGCAGTTCGACGCGCGGAGTATATCCATGGCCTTTTCACCGGTGCAGTGAGAAACCCCCAGTACCTTGAAGGAATCATCCGCCAGATAGCTGATGGATTTCTCCAGGCTCTCCCTGGAGGCCTCCACCAGGTGGGTTCCGCCGAGTACCGCGTAGACCGGACGATTGAGAAGGCTTCTTACGGTGTCGATCATATTTTTCATACCCGGATGGGAACAGCCGAGAAGAATGATGATCCCCCGGGGAGAATCCACTGCAACCAGGACTTCATCGCTGAACTGGTCCGGGTCGAATCCATCGCTTTTCCGTAAGACAAAACGGGGACTTATGACTTCATCCATATGCCTTCGATCAAAGCCCGTTATAACCCAGACCCCCTCCACAATTTCCGTGATCGGTGAATCGACAAAAGCGTAGGAAACACCGGAATCCCGGAGGAAGGCCTCGTTAAAATTGTTTCCGATAAACTCGTAAGATCCGTTGTAAAAGGCATATTTCTCATCAAAAAAACCCTGTCCCAGGGTAAGTTCAAACCCGGAATGGACCTGAAGAAGAGAACGCAGCCCTCCACTGTGATCATAGTGACCGTGGCTGAGTACAACATGATCTATCGCAGTCATATCGAGACGCAGCTGACCGGCATTATGAATAAAATTTGCCGACTGCCCTGAGTCGAAAAGTATTGAATGATTATCTTTCTCAATAAAAAAGCTGAGACCGTGCTCATTTTTTAACGCACGATGCTCTCCCTGGCTGTTCTCCACCAGGGTTGTAATACGAACAGGCATAACTCCTCCTGCCTTAGTCCTTTTTTTCAGAGGACATTGATTTTCGAATATCATCTAGAGCGTTGTTCAGATGCAGCGTCATGGCCTGTTCCGCCTTCTGCGGGTTTCGGGAAACGATTGCCTCAACAACTTCCTTATGTTCAGCTACGGTTTTTTCGATACGTCCCGGGGTATGCAGGCTGGATATCCATCCTTCAGACAGGGAGTCGGTCATTGCCTTCATGAGGAAGTAGAGGGTCCTGTTCTTGGTTGCCTTTGCCAGGAGACGATGGAACTCCTCGTCACACTTGATGATACCGGCGGTATTGTTGCTTCCGGAAAGCTGTTTGAACTTGTCACAGACCGTCGTCAATGATTCAATATCCTGCTCATCCGCCTTTTCCGCAGCGTAGGCCGCTGCTTTCGGATCGATCATCAATCTGACCTCAAAATGTTCAACGATGGATTGGGCATTATTCCTGAGCCAGCCGGAAAACGCGGAAAAGGGATCTTCCACGGAATCGGTAATAAAGATTCCCCGCCCATGTTCCACCCTTACCTTTCCCACGGCCTCCAGGATACGAATCGCTTCGCGAATGGAAGAACGGCTCACATTGAGTTTGGCGGTAAGCTGGTTTTCGGAGTAGAATTTGTCCCCCGGATTAAAACCATCCTTGACGATCATCTCTTTTATTGCGTCGATAACCTGTTCGGAAAGCCGGATCTTCGTTATAGGTTCCATGGAGCTCCTCCGCTCATCTACTCTTATACTCATCAGACAAGTTGATTCTATCCCAGCTTTTCCGGCAGGTCAAGGGAAAGTTTTGAAAAAGGGTGGTGTTCCGAAACGTGGGGATAAAAACCGGTTTATCAGGCAGCTGTAACAAGTTAGCTGAAAACGCCACTCTAATCCGGTATTTTTTCCAGATACATCGTGTGACATCGCTAATATGAATACCTGTCCCCACGATTCGGGACAGTACATTTCTACACTGCAACAATTAGCCGGGACTTGATATGCCGCGGAATCTCCCCTATTCTTGATCGCAGCACAAAATACGGGAGTAACGGGTGAAAATATTGATACTCGGCGGGGCAGGATACATCGGCAGCCATGTTGCCAGGGAGTTTCTTGATAACGGGGCGGAGGTTACGGTATTCGACAACCTCTCCTCGGGACTGCGGGAGAACCTCTTCCCGGAAGCCTCTTTTATCCACGGATCAATACTTGATTACAATGCTCTTCGTCTGGCAATGGCCGGAGGCTTTGACGCCCTGGTTCATCTGGCGGCATTCAAGGCTGCCGGAGAATCCATGTCGGCTCCGGAGAAATACTCGGTAAACAATATTTCCGGGACCATCAATATTCTCAATGCCGCCGTGGAGACCGGTATCAGGCGCTTCATTTTCTCCTCATCCGCTGCTGTTTATGGCGAGCCCGAGTATCTCCCCATTGACGAAAAGCACCCCCTGAATCCGGAGAACTACTACGGTTTTACCAAGCTGGAGATTGAACGCATGCTCACCTGGTACGAGCGGCTCAGGGGAATAAAGTTTGCCTCCCTGCGCTACTTCAATGCCGCCGGATACGACGCCTTCGGGCGCATTCCCGGTCTTGAGCAGAACCCGGCGAATCTGCTGCCCGTCATAATGGAGGTCGCTGCGGGTGTCAGGTCCTCCCTGTCGATTTTCGGCAACGACTACGACACAGCCGACGGAACCGGAATCCGGGACTACGTGCACGTCAGCGACCTGGCACGGGCTCACTATCTTGCCTGCGACTATCTCGAGGCGGAAAACTCATCCATTACCGTAAATCTCGGCAGCGAAAGCGGCTTGAGCGTCATGGACATTCTTGAGGCAGCCCGCAGGATCACCGGAAAGGTGATCCCGGCAGAAATATGCCCGCGACGGCCGGGGGATCCGGCCAAACTGGTCGCATCCTCCCGGCTCGCCCGGGAACGTCTGGGGTGGGAGGCACGGCACAGCGATGCTGAAAACCTCGTCACCACATCCTGGCGGGTATACGCTCCGGAGCCTGTTTAAGTCCGCTCAGGGACGTACTATGTACTCCCAGGGGTTCAGGAGCAGGCGTACGTACTGGGAACGCTTGTAGATCTTCGGGTCCTTGTTATGTCTGGCATCCAGGCTTCCCCGGAAGTCCTTGATTGACTCGTAGCCTTTGGACCGCATCCAGCGTTTCAGTTCATCGTTGATTTCACCGATCAGGTCCACAGAGTGACGGTATATACCGCTTACAATCTGTACCGCATCCGCACCGGCAAGTATCTGTTTTTTCACTGTATCAGCCTTTTCGATTCCCCCGGAGGCGCAGATGGAGGCTCCGATCTCTCCGGAAAGCAGTCCTGCAAAGCGGAGGGGAAGCTGGTACTCATTTCCGGTACTCAGATTATAGCGGTAATCGTTCTTGAGGTTCGCCGGATCAATGTCGGGCTGGAAAAAGCGGTTGAAAAGTACGACACCCTCAACACCGGCGGCGTCCATCCGCTTGATGATATTCAGGGGATTGGTGTAATAGGGACTGAGTTTAACCGATACGGGAACCGAAACAGCCTTGACTACAGCCTGTACGATCTTGACCTGTTCATCCTCGATCTGTGAAGCCGTCAGCTCCGGATCGGTGGGGAGGGAATAAAAATTGAGTTCCAGGGCATCAGCGCCGGCCTCCTCCAGCTTTTTGGCCCAGGGGACCCAGGTAGACTGTGTAACAGCGTTGAGACTCGCGATAACCGGAATATTCAGGGCCTCCTTTGCCTTCTTGACCCACACCAGGTGTTCATCCACACCGGAATACTCGAGGTCGGGAAAGATATCGGTCATTTCGGCATGCCAGTCATCGTACTGGACCATGTCCTCATCATGGCGATAGTGCTGCAGCTGGATCTGTTCTTCAAAAAGGGACGAGATCACCACTGCACCTGCTCCCGCTTTTTCCGCTTTCTTTATCGAGTCGATGTCGCTGGTCAAGCGTGAAGCACCGACGATAACCGGGGACTTAAGTTCAAGACCACAATAGCGTGTTTCGATCATCTTTTCTCTCCTTATTCTCTATCTTTCCGATATACTTAAAGGTCTTTATGCTTAGACGAATAGTCAAGTTCTAATAAAAAAAACCCGTTCCTCCCCGGAACGGGTTCAGAGAGCGCCGCAGACGGGAGCTACAGTTTTTTATGACAGAACCACCAGTCATAGCCTTCGTAGCGGGAGAGTCTTTTCGCAGCTTCTTCGGTACTTCCGGGAGGGGGAATGATTACCCGGTCTCCAATCAATTCATTATCGGGCCAGCCCGCGGGTACGGCGACTCCCTTGGAGTCCGAGATCTGCAGGGCCTTTACGGCACGAACGACTTCATCAATATTCCGGCCAATCTCCTGAGGATAATAGAGGACAAGCCGCACTTTTCCTTCAGGATCGCCGACAAAGACAGCCCGAACGGTATTTGTCCCCTTTCCGGGGTGAAGCATTCCCATTTTACCGGCAATCGAATCATTGGCAGCTACAACAGGATAGGTAATCTCCACGCCGAGTTCCTCTTTTATCCATTCAACCCATTTGATATGGCTGAATACCTGGTCAACGGACATACCGATCAGTTTGACTCCCAGCTCATCAAACTGCTCAATGCGCTTCTGGAAAGCGACAAATTCGGTTGTACAGACCGGGGTAAAATCAGCGGGATGACTGAAGAGAACAAACCAGCTCCCTTTAAAGTCCCCGGGAATGTTCATCCGTCCATGGGTGGTGTTTACCTGTAATTCCGGAAAGTCATCCCCCAGCAAAGGCATCGTTAGTGCATGTTCTTCCATAGAGTTGCTCCTTATCGCATTTTTGTTTGGAATCGCTTAATAGTAATAGTTACTATTATAAGTGTCAATTAGGCCAGCCTAATTTTACTCTATTTTGTTCAGTTGCAAGATAGTCTCCGGGCGGCTACAATAAGGACATCTCCCACCTTCAGTGAAGGGATACATCAACAAGGAAGGGATTATGGAAAAAGGAATGGCCCATATAATCTCCGGTTTGGGTGATCTTGAGGAACGCATCCGGGATTTACGAGAAATAATCCTCGCCAACCTGGTGATGCTATCGGAAATTCCCGCCCCCACCTTCAGTGAAGCGGCCCGGATGGAGTTCCTGGTCAACCGTTTTACCGAGCTTCAGCTTCTTAACTGTTCCACCGACGAGGTCGGAAACGGCCTGGGCATCATACCCGGAGAGACGGGGGACCGGAACATTCTGATCGTGGGACACATGGACACGGTTTTCGACGCCAAGGTTGATCACACAATAACCGTGGAACCCCATCGGATCATAGGTCCAGGAGTCGGGGACAACGGACTGGGACTGGCGGTTATTGCAACGCTTCCCCTGGTTCTCCAGCATCTGAACATAAAACCAAAGAGCAATATAATCCTGATGGGCAGCGCCCAGTCCCTGGGTATGGGCAATATCCGGGGCCTGAGGTTTTTCCTCGACCATACGGATCTTCCCATAAATGCCGGAATCTGTGTGGAGGGGGTCAAACTCGGGAGGATCTCCTATTCTTCCATAGGTATGATGCGCTGCGGTATCAGCTTTTCCGTACCCGAGCAGTACGACTGGACCCGCTTTGGCGCGGTGGGCGCCATAGTAACCATAAACGATGCCATAAACCGTATCCTGGAAATCCCCCTGCCCAAGCGTCCGAAGACCAACATCGTTCTTGGATCGATCAGCGGGGGTACCGGCTTCAACACCATAGCGACCCAGGCTTCCCTCAAGTTCGAGATACGTTCCGAGTCCGGACGAATGGTCAAGAATATCGGCCAGAAGACCGAGTACATTGCCCACGAGGTCGCGAGTCACTCCGGGGCTGATGTCGATTTTCGCATCTATGCCCAGCGGCGGCCCGGGGGAATCCCGTTTTCCCATCCCCTGGCACGAACCACCCGGGAAATAATGAAGGCCCTGGATATCCCCCAGCGCATTACCCCCTCCACCTCGGAACTCTCGGCTTTTATCGACAAAAAGATTCCGGCGGTAACCCTTGGACTCACCAACGGCGAGAACCTCAACCAGATGAACGAGACGATCGATATAGAACCGATATTCAAGGGAGTGGCGCAGCTTCTGGGGCTTATTCTCGCCATTGACGGAGGACACTGTGACGAATCTAAATGAATGGCTTAATAATAACACTTACCATCACTCACAGTTCTGGGACTTGAAGCAGCTGGTCAAGGAAAAGGAGAAACAGGGAATAAGCGTCTCCCTGTGCATTCCGACCCTCAACGAGGAGAAGACCATCGGCAAGGAGATCGTGGTTTTCAAATCGGAACTGGTAAACCGCTATCCCCTGCTGGATGAGATTGCGGTGATCGATTCCGGCAGCGACGACAAGACCCTGGAGGTCGCCGCATCCTTCGGTGCGGATACCTATCTGAGCTCCGAGATTCTGCCCGACCTTGAACCCAAACGTGGCAAGGGAGAGAACCTGTGGAAGGCAATATACCAGCTGAAGGGAGACATAATCGTCTACATCGACGCGGATATCAAAAATATCCATCCCCGTTTTGTTTACGGGCTTGTGGCTCCCCTGATCTATCGGCCGGAGGTAAAATACGTCAAGGCTTTCTACGACCGGCCACTGGCCTTCAGTCAGGGAGTCAGACCCTCCGGAGGCGGACGGGTCACGGAAATACTGGTGCGTCCTCTTTTCAGCCTCTTTCTGCCGGAACTGAGTGCCATAATTCAGCCCCTGAGCGGGGAATACGCCGTCCGCAGGTCCGTGCTGGAGGAGATCCCCTTCCCCATCGGTTACGGAGTGGAAACCAGCCATCTGATAGACGTCCACCAGATCTACGGCATGAGCGCCTTTGCGCAGACCGACCTTGACCAGCGGGTCCATCGCAACCAGCAGACCAGGTCCCTGGGACGAATGTCCTTCGGCATCCTGCAGACCTTCCTTTCCCGATTGCAGAAGCTCGAGATTATCGGACAACTTCCGCCCCTGGAAACCGTTCTGCGTCAGTTTCAGGTCCATGACGAACGTTTCGAGGCCGTGGAGCATCTTATCGTGGAGGAAGAACGGCCGCCCATGCTTGACATCCCGGCGTACCAGGAAAAAAAGAAGGCTCTGCAGAAATCCGCAAAAAAAGGAACCCGAAAAAAACGAAGCGGAGAAGAAAAACAGACAGCGGGATAATGAATCCTCAACCCTCTGCTCCGGGCAGCCGAAGATTAATCTGTACAGCTGAAGCCATTAAGATACAGGGGTAAGAATACCGGATGGACGATAGCATGAACTCAGACGAAATCTACTCACGGTTATCCGCTGTCCGGGAGCAGTACATGAGCTGCTTTGATCAGACCTGGTTTCGTATTCTTGCAGAAGAATGCCCCATGGAACGGGGTCTTCAGGGAGAAATCCGGCTATTTCTTGATTCTCCCCGGGACGAGCTGGAAAAAAAGGACCTGCTGTACGGGGTTTCAAATCTGGAACACTTTGTCCGCATAATAGAAGCCTATCTTCTGCCCAATATCAAGGAGCTCCTCGGGGTCTCCGGGCTGCGTCCGGACCGACGGCTGAAGAACAGGGACCAGTATGTACATCATCGTCTGCTTGCCGAGGTCCTGCCGTATAACGTTTCGGTGCTGAAAAGCCGGGTGGGAGAGCTGAAAAAGGCTGCCGGAACCTGTACCCCTCCGGTTCTTCCCGAACTGCCGGAGTATCGCAGCGCCTGATTCCTCTTCGACCACTTGCGGGCTCCGGTAACGGAAGTTATACTCCTATCTGCATGAACCTTCTTCAACTCACAGAAAAACTTGCAGCAGAAGTGGAAACACTGAAGTTTGACGGAAAAGTCGCCGCTGTTTACAATCCCCTCCGGTATGCGGAAAAACCGCACAGTGAGTATCTGAAACGTTACGGAGGGGGAAAAAAACGGGTACTGTTTCTGGGAATGAATCCCGGCCCCTGGGGCATGGCCCAGACCGGTGTACCCTTTGGCGAAATCGATGCAGTTCAGAACTGGCTCGGTATCCGGGAAAAGGTTGGCAAACCTCAAAGGGAACACCCGAAGCGCCCGATCGAGGGATTTGAATGTACAAAAAGCGAGGTCAGCGGACGCCGCCTGTGGGGTCTTTTTCGGGAAAGGTTCGAATCCCCGGAGGCTTTTTTCCGGGACCATTACGTCGCCAATTACTGCCCCCTGGTCTTCATGGAGGAATCCGGCAAGAACCTGACTCCTGACAAGCTTCCCGCCCGGGAGTCCGCGGCGCTGTATACTATATGCGACCGTTATATCGCAGGACTGATTGAACTGATGCGGCCCGAGTTTCTGATGGGTATCGGCAAGTTCGCTGCCAGACGCCTTTCCGACATCGCCTCAGATATGCCGGTAGAGCTGATCCGGGGATGTACCATCGACTCTGTTCTCCATCCGAGTCCTGCGAATCCCGCCGCCAACCGCGGCTGGTCCGAAGCGGCGGAGAAAAAACTGAAGGCCATCGGAATCTGGAAATAGACTCTCTTATGGCAAACAGAAGGGGATCGTACCCGGCGGAAATCGAAAAGCGCCTGCATAATTCTATACACAACAGACTCAGGGAAACAAAAGTCGCCGGCAGCGGGGCTTCGGCGGTACTTTTTCTGCTGTCTGAAAACCAGAAGCAAGAATTATCCCTGGTGCTGACAAAGCGTTCGGCCCTTGTCTCCCAGCCGGGAGACCTCTGCAGTCCGGGAGGAAGGGTTTCCCCGGTCCGGGACAGGCTGATAAGCCGCCTGCTGATGCTCCCGGGGATGCCCCTGAAGAGCTGGAAAACCTGGAAGAATATCCGAAAGCAGGATCAAAAAACCGCCGAATCCGCAGCAATGCTGGTATCTGCCGCTCTGAGGGAGACCTGGGAAGAGATAGGCCTCAATCCCTTCCGGGTGGAGCTCCTCGGAATACTGGAACCGCGACAGCTGACTGTCTTTGACAAGACGATTTTCCCCGTCTGCGCCTGGACCCGCACTATCCGAAGGCTACGGCTCAACCGGGAGGTGGAAAGCATCCACTGGATACCCCTTTCCCGGCTGCTTGACCCCGCAAACTACGCGGCCTACACCATTCGCTCGGTTCAGGCAGTCTCCGGAGACCAGGCGCTGGAAAAGAAAACCATCTGCTACCGCCACAGGGAAGGAGAAAGGGAGGAGATTCTCTGGGGCGCGACCCTGGGGGTCACCCTCTCTTTCCTGAAGACTGTCTACGACTTTTCTCCACCGTCCAGGGAGACACTTCCCCTGGTGGAGGATGTATTCAGTGAGAATTACTTTGGAGGGATTTAAGCCTCATCCTGCAAGATACTCGTACACCCCCTGGGGGATGCTGATTCCTTCCCGCCGGGACTTCTGCATTGTCTGGTTTTCAATTTCTCCGGGAATCATAACTCTCGAAAAACCCTCTGCGGGAGCCTGGCTGTGAAGCTCGTCTATCATCCTCTGGGTAGTCTCGAGATATGCATCTCCCCCGAATACAGCCGGATCAATTACGAGGATGAAGTTTGACAGATCCCGGGATTTATCCATGTCGCCGTACATCTTTGTCAAATGCGGGCCGAAAACTCCTCCTATCATGAGACCGGTAAGGGCTTCAACCATAATATTGATGCCATAACCCTTGGCCCCGCCGAAAGGAAAGAGGGATTTTGCCGCATTGGGATCCGTCGTGGGGTTCCCCCGGGAATCCACGGCCCATCCCGCCGGAATGGGCTGCTCCTTTTCCCGGGCGTAGAAGATCTTGCCGAAGGCTACTTCGCTGGTGGCCATGTCCAGAAGTATGGATTCCTTTTTTCCCGGAAAACCGAAGGCGAAGGGATTGGTCCCGAAGAACGCCTGCCTTCCCCCGAAAGGGACCACACAGGCATCGGTATTGACCATTACCATGGCCGCCATTCCGGCATTCAGGGCCATCTGCACATAATAGGCCAGGGCCCCGCAATGGCTGTTGTTGCGGATTCCCATCATACAGATTCCCTCGGTTCCGGCAAGCTTTATGGCTTCGGCGCATGCAAAGCGGGTTGTGACATGGCCGGCTCCCCCCTGGGCATCCACGAGGCCGATGGAAGGTTTGAGCATCTCCACCCTAAGCTCAGGATTGCGGTTCATACCGCCGGATTTTATCCTGTTTACGTAGTGCTCGACCCGCAGGACCCCGTGGGAATGAACCCCCCGCAGATCGGCAAAGACCAGGACATCGGCGATAACCTCCGCATCCTTCCGGGGGATATCAACCTCCAGCAATCGCTGGACTACAAGTTTCTTGAGTTCGTCTTCGTTTATGCTGACCATACATACTTCCATTCCGGTTTTCTTCAATTATAGGATATAAACGGTCTGGAGGGAATAAAAGTCCGCCCGGGAACACGACCCGGGCGGTTAAGCATCTTTTTACAGGAATTCCGGCATAAACAATCGGGGCAGGAACATCGTCAATCCGGGGAAAACGATAATTGCCGAGAGTACCAGAAGCATAATGGCCAGGAAGATCCCGACCTCCTTGATTGCGTCCATACTGTTTATTCCGCCGATTTCACTGGATATCAGCAGACACAGTCCGTAGGGAGGTGTAATCAGCCCGAAACTTAATGCCACGATACCGGAAATGGCGTAATGCAGAGGATGGATGCCCGCGTGCTCCGCCAGGGGCATCAGCAGGGGCGTCATTATAACGATGGCCGGAATTGCATCCATGAAGGTTCCGACAATAAGAAAGAGCCCGACGATAATAAAGAGCATCACCGTTGGGGAGCTGGTAATATAGCCGATGGCCTCCACCATGTAGGCGGGCAGGCGATAGTAGGCCAGAACCCAGCCGTAAATTGATGCTGTTCCCACCGCGAAGAGAGAGAGGCCCCCAAGCTTTGCCGTTTCAAGGAGCAGACCGGAAACCCTTCCCGGTTTTATTGTCCGATAGACAAACAGCGCCAGGAACAGGGCGTAGGCTACCGCCAGCAGCGAAGCCTCCGTGGGGGTAACAAAGCCGCCCACTATACCGCCGATGATTATAACCGGAGTAATACCCGGCAGTATGGCGGCCTTGAAACTCAGCCCAAGTTCCTTCCAGTCCATGGCGTGTTCCTTGGGATACTTTCTCTTGATGGAAAAGATGTGTACCAGTCCCATCTGAGAAAGGGCGACCATAACTCCCGGAACGAACCCTGCGAGAAAGAGGGCCGCCACGGAGGTGTTGGACACGCCGCCCCAGACAACCATGATAATGCTGGGCGGTATAATCACCCCCATTACGCTGGAACAGGCGGTAACCGCAACGGTGAAGAACCGGTCGTATTTTTCCTTTATCATGGCGGGGATCAGCACCGATCCGATACCGGCGGCATCCGCAGTGGAAGATCCGGATATGCCGGCAAAGAACATGCTGACAACAACATTTACATGGGCAAGCCCGCCGGGCAAATGCCCCACCAGGGCCTTGGAAAAGCGGATCAGCTTGTTGGTAATTCCCGAGGCGTTCATTACATTTGCGGCCATGATAAAGAAGGGGACCGACAGAAGAATGAAGGAATCGTAGGACTTCAGCATCCGCTGCAAAAGCATTACGGGAGTCAGCCGGGGTTCCACGAGCAGAACCGGCACAACCGCCAGGGCCAGGGCATAGGCAACAGGAATTCGTAATACGATAAGCAGGATCAGACCGCCAAAAAGCAGAATGCCGACTATGGCTGGATCAAATATCACGGTAGTTCCCCCTCTTCAGGTTCTTGCTGCTTTGGCAGGCCTTTTCCAGTAATCAGCCGTGCGACCTGCTCAATAAGAAAGATGGTCCAGGTAAAACCCGCGAACGGGACCGAGGCATGAATCCAACCGAGATTTATGCCCGTCAGCTCTGACTGCTGAATGGTACCCATCTTCCAGTACCTGAACCCGAAGCGCAGGAAAATGTAGGAAACAGCAAACAGAAGAACATAGTAAAGAATGTCGAGGACCAGGTTGACCTTTGGGGACAGGTTGCGGGGCAGAAAGTCGACGTAGAAATGCCTCCGCTCCCTGAGCCCGATCATGGACCCGAGAAAGATCACCCAGATCAGCGACATTCGCGCCACCTCTTCCGCCCAGAGATAACGGGGAATAAAATGGATATAGCGGCCCATGATCTGCAGCGCGACGGAAAACATGAGCAGGTACATGAGCAGAATAATTACCGCATTTATAATACGCACATAAACATCCAGAATCTTTGTAAACATGGGAGTATTCCTTCCAGAAGATTTGACAGGAAGATAGAACAGGACAGGCAGCATGCAGCCGCCTGCCCCGGTTTCAGGCCGACCCTGGGGGTCAGCGCATGCTGTCTACATTCGCAAGGATCTCTTCAGCGCCGATTTCCTTGGCGAAAGCTTCAAGAGCCGGCCGTGCAGCAGCCTGCATCCTGGCCAGGTCCTCCGGAGGAAGTTCGATCAGCTTGATCTTGCCTTCGGCTTCCATCTCTTTCAGGGCCTCGGCGTCTTCCCGGGTTTCCGTAGCACGGTGCCAGGCAGCGGCCTCTTCTCCTGCCTTCAGAATGGCGTCCTGGAGCTCCTTCGGGAAACTCTGGAAGCGCTTTTCGCTGAAGAAAAGGGGCCGTACGGTAATAGCATGCCGGGTAAGCACGATATTCGGGGCTACCTCGTAGAATTTCATGGAGCGCAGTGCCGCCGACTCATTCTCGAGACCGTCAACTACACCGGTTTTGATTCCGTTATAGACCTCGAGATAATCCAGAGGAGTGGCCTTGAATCCGACTGCGTTGAAAACATTTGCCTGAATGGGAGATCCCATTACACGAAGCAGGATATTGGGAAAGTCCTCAGTTCCCTTTACAGGCTGGTTCAGAATCAGGTTCCGGGTACCGCCGCCGCCGTATCCAACGATGCGCAGCCCCTTCTTGATCAGGTCCTCTTTTATAGGGGCAAAGGCATCTTCACTGAGGGCTCTGTCCCAGTGGTCCAGGTCCTTGAACAGGAAGGGAGGATCCATAAAGGAGACCCTCTTGTCCCAGGTAGCGGCCCAGGAGGGAGCGGCAATGGCGAAATCGACGGAGATACCTTCGATCATGAACTCTACAAAGTCCTTCTCCTGACCAAGATCACCGGAGTGGTGTACCTCAATTTCGATGGGACCATCGTAGTATTCTTTAACCTTTTCGGCGAAAACCTCCATCATCCTGTAGAACACATAGTCGGCAGGAAGGTGGGTGGCACCCACCAGGCGGATGGGTCGCTCGGCACCGGCTTCTCCCTGGGCCCCGGCGAACAGGGTCCCGAATCCGATGATCAGCACAAGGGACACAATTAAAAACTTCTTCATACAACCTCCTTTACGGATTGTCCAAAATAAATATGCTTAATTGTAATCGCCAAAATTCAAAACCGCAATCTTTTTAGGTAAACAATCTGATATTTTCTGGAACAAATATCCGAGAAATTTCGAATACAAAAAAACAATCCGCAAAAAGCATTATACAAAGTGAATAGTTTCACGGCATCCTGCTTTTCAGTCCAGAACAGGCAGCATATCAGCGGCATGAGTCAGGACGGTAATACCCGAAGAGGATCCTTTGCGTTTCAAAGCTTCGTCCAGGGCCTCCTGCACAGAGGAGAAATGGATAAACCCGAGTTTATCCGCCGTTTCCTTATCGATTCCGTGGGAAACAATAAAGACAGTCTCCCGTTCCTTTACCTGGGCCCAGGCGATAGCCAGGGCAGCAGCGACCTTGTCCCTGACCTCTCCCCTCTCCACCATTTCACGGAGTCTGCCTGAGGATTCTCCGGTTACTTCCAGAATATCATCATGGGTCATGGCCACACCTTCGTAACAGGGGGTAACGATAATGATGATACCCTTTTCCTTAACCGCCAGGTCCGAGGGATACAGGGTCTTGTGGGCCTGCCAGAACTCTATGTCGCAGGGATGGGAACTGGAAACAACAATATCCGCGGCTTGCGGGATGTTGACGGAAAAGACCTTTTTTGACCGCTCCACACCCTTTCGAAACGCGGCCTCCACATCACCGAAAAAAGCTTCCACCACCTCGCCGTAGCGATTCAGGACGGTATTGAATATGATATTCAGACCGACTTTTCTGGCTATGGAATCGAGCTCCCTGCGTACGGGGTTCTCGAGGACCCCCAGGTAGGAGCGCGGGGCCCGGACGGACAGCAGATGGGTCTCTGCTGTGGTATCCTCACCGGACACTCCCGGCTGTATAATCTTTGAGCCCCCGGCAAAGCCTGGAATATGGTGGGGAACGATGCTGCCGACACCGATTACGAAATCCGCTTCACAGACCTCCCGGTTTATCATGATTTTCGTACCATTTTCCGTCGTCCCAAGATCCACAAGACTATCAAGGTCCCTGAAGGGATGGTTCCTGATTGTAATGCGGCGTACAACCTCGGGACCGAATTTCTTAAGGATCTCCTCGTCCGTCATGAAGCGGTGGGTCCCCAGGGCAATAATCAGGGTAATCGCGCCGTCCGGGACACCCGCGGCATTCAAGGCATCCAGAACAGGAGGCAGAATCAGATCAGCAGGGGTAAGACGGGTGTTGTCGTCGGCTACAATGACTACCCTCTTTTTCCCCCTGGCCAGCTCATCCAGCCTTCCGGATCCGATGGGGTTTTCCAGAGCCCGCCGGACTTCCCGGCGGATATCGGAAACGGGAGGCACCTCCTCCGGGGAATAGACCCCGATGATGTTTTCTTCAGGGATATCTACACCGACCTCCGTATCGCCGTAGGGAAGACTTACATGCCTGGTTTTCATTTTGTACCTCCTGAGGGGATAAGCATAAAAAAGAGGCCCGCTTTCGCGGGCCCTTACGGGCAGAATCTACTCAGTAGTACCCGCCTGTTCAGATTGTATGGCATCCAGTCGAATACATGCAACCATATGCCCCTTTCCTTTATCCACCAGTTCAGGTACACGCTTTTTGCACTCCTCCGCCGCAAATCTGCAGCGCGTGTGAAATCGGCACCCGGAAGGCGGATCTATTGCATTTGAGACATCTCCTTTCAGAATAATCCTCTTTCTGCTTCGCTCGATGTCGGGGTCAGCTTCCGGGACTGCAGAAAGCAGGGCCGTGGTGTAGGGATGCAATGGATTATCGAAAATCTCCTTCTTGTCAGCGATCTCCATGAGTTTACCCAGATACATAACCGCGACACGATCGCTTATATGCCGTACAACCGCCAGGTCATGGGCAATAAACAGGTAGGTAAGATTATATTTTTCCTGAATGTCCATCAGCAGATTTATTATCTGGGCCTGAATGGACACATCGAGAGCAGAAATCGGCTCATCGCATACAATAAACTCAGGATCACTGGCCAGAGCCCTGGCTATACAGATACGCTGTCGCTGCCCCCCGGAAAACTCGTGGGGATAGCGGTTGGCGACATTCGGACTCAGACCCACATCCCGGATCAGCTGAGCGACTTTTGGCTGGATTTCCTTCTCTGAGCAGATCTTGTGTACCCGCATGGGTTCTGCCAGGGCTTCACCGATAGTCATACGAGGATTCAAGGTGGAATAAGGGTCCTGAAAGACGATCTGCACGTTCTTACGTACGCTCCGGAGTTCCTTTTCCTTGAGTTTGGATAGATCGACTCCGTCATATTCAACTGTTCCGGAGGTAGGCCGATACAGCTGCAGCAGGGTAAAGCCGGTTGTAGATTTCCCGCAGCCCGACTCACCCACCAGTCCGAGGGTTTCTCCCCGGTAAATATCGAAGGAAACTCCATCTATGGCATGCACGATTGCCGATTTTTCACCAAAGGCACCGATTTTGACTGGAAACTCTTTTACCAGGTTTTTAACCCGCATTATCGGCTGTCGGCTTTCTGTTTCAGCCATTACCGCACCTCCCCGGTTTTAATATCAACCCAGCAGGCAATCCTGTGCCGCGATCCCGACTCCGCCCCGGGGATTATTTCCAGAGGCGGAACCTGTTTCGCGCAGATCTCCTTTTTGAAGGAACAGCGTGGCGCAAAAGGACAGCCCGTCGGTTTTACAAAAAGATTCGGAGGAGCTCCGCCTATGGAAGGCAGTCGGCTGCCCGCTTCAGTCTTGAGGCTGGGTATTGATTTCAGGAGTCCCAGGGTGTATGGATGCCGGGGGTCCTTGTAAATATCATCGAGCTTTGCCTCTTCTACAACGAAACCTGAATACATGACCATTATCCGGTCAACCATTCCGGCAAGGAGGCTGAGGTCATGGGTAATCCAGATAATGGATGTATTCATCTTCTCCCGCAGATCCTTGACCAGCTCTACGATCTGGGCCTGTATGGTTACATCCAGTGCCGTCGTTGGTTCATCGGCGATAACCAGGGATGGTTCCCCCAAAAGCGCCATGGCGATCATAACGCGCTGCCGCATACCGCCGGAAAGCTGATGCGGGTACTCGTAGAGGCGATGCTCGGCGTTGGAAATACCAACCAGTTCAAGGTATTTTGCCGCTCGTTGCATAGCCTCGGTTTTTTTAATACTTTTATGATACATAAGACCTTCGCAAAGCTGTTTTCCGATTTTCATAAAGGGATTCAGCGATGTCATGGGATCCTGAAAAATCATCCCCACCTTCGAACCCCGTATTCTGTTCATTTCCGTTGTATTTGCCTTGCTGATATCTTTTCCGTCCAGAACGACACGACCGTTCGTAATTTCTGCGGACGGGGGGAGCAGTTTAATAAGGCTCATCATGGATACACTCTTGCCGCATCCGGACTCACCGACCACCCCCAGCATCTCTCCCTTATCAAGGGTAAAAGAGACACCGTTTACTGCATACACAAAACCGTTTCTGGCTTTAAATCGTGTCTGCAGGTTCTCAACTTCCAGCAGTTTAGCCACTGGTATCCCCCTTTCTCTGTCTGATCATTCTGTTACTTCCATTGCCGCGGGTTCAGGGCGTCATTCAATCCATCCCCAAGAAAACTGAATGCAATAATTACGACAGCCAGTACAATGGCGGGAGCAGCCAGAATGTGGGGATATAACTGCCATACCCGCAGTCCATCGGAAATCATGTTTCCCCAGCTTGGTATGGGAGGGCGGACACCTACACCGAGGAAGCTGAAGGAGGATTCGAAGACCATGGCCTCTCCCAGTGAGGCACTCACAAACACGATAATCGGTCCAAGGGCATTGGGTACCACGTACTTGCGCACGAGCTTTGAGGTAGGAACACCGAGGGCCCTGGCGGCCAGAACGTAATTCTTGTTTCGGATAGACAGAACCTGCCCCCGTATTATACGAGCAGCCTTGGGCCATTTGATAAGTGCGAGAGAACCGAACACCAGGACAAAATCGGCCCAGATGGTCTGACGGAAGAATTCGTTTCCCGTCAGAAGAAACTGTGCATCCATCCAGTTTACCAGCCGCGGCTTAAGGGACACGTTGATTACAATAACCAGCAGCAACGAAGGGATCGACATGGTAACGTCGATAAGCCAGCTTATGAAGGAATCAACCTTCCCGCCGAAATACCCGGCAATTGATCCCATAATCAATCCGATAATCAGACTCAATATGGTCGTTGAAAAAGCCACGATTACTGCAGTACGAGCACCGTAAATAACCCGACTCAATATATCCCTGCCAAGATCATCGGTACCAAACCAGTGCTGCCACGAAGGAGCCTGATTCCTGGCCTGAAGGTCCTGGGACAGAAAATCGTAGGGTGTAATATACGGACCGAAGAGTGCAATGAAAAACAGAAGAAAAACGATGGCGAGACCGATTATTGCAAGTTTATTGGCAACAAGGCGATCAAAAGCATCTTTCAGAAGGTTGTACTGTTTTTCTTCCTGCTCAAGCACAAGAGCTTTATCTTCCATTACTCATCTCCTGTTTTTTTGGCGGCAGCCCTGGGATCAAGCAGAGGATAGGCTATATCCACCAGCAGATTCGAAGCCATGACTACGGCGGAAAAAATAAAGACAATAGCCAGGATCACCGGATAGTCCGAGGATTTTATTGCAGTTTCTGTCAAACGGCCCAGACCGGGAAGTCCGAATACCTTTTCAATAAGAATGGAGTTGTTCAGGGTCGCAATTACCAGGAGCCCGATCTGGCTAACCACGGGGGTCATTACCGGGCGAAGTATATGACGAAAAACCACGATATGCCGCGGAAGGCCCTTGGCCCTGGCGGTGCGAACGTAATCTTCACTCAGGACTTCCAGTACCCCCGCCCGCGCCTGTCGGATAATCAGGGCCATGGGATTGAGTCCCAGTACAAGGAGCGGCACAATAACCTGTGGACTGAAGAGCCCCTCCCAGCCGTAGGGTACATCCATTCCCATAACCAGAACGAGAAAAACAATCAGAAGAGGACCGGCGACAAAGACCGGCACCCCCCAGACCATAAGAGCGAACCCGACGATTATGTTATCCACCAGTTTATTTTGGTTCAGAGCTGCAATAACTCCGAGAAGTATTCCTATTAATGATAGAAGAAAGATCGCCGACAGTCCTATCTGAAAGGTTACCGGAACAGCGGCCTTGAGCATCGAGTTTACCGAACGGCCGGAAACCAGGGAGTTTCCGAAATTTCCGTGTAGAATATTCCAGACATAACCACCGAACTGTACCAGGAAGGGTCGATTAAGGCCGGCGGATTCACGTATGGCTTCAACGCGAGCTTCATCGTAGGCGACATCTCCGGGGGCACGAAGAAAAATCAGTTTAATCGGGTCCCCGGCGCCGAAAAAAACAAGGGCGTAAATAAGCAAAAGTATAAACAGCACCGATGGAATCCAGCGGAGCAGCCTATTCAATATATAGCGTCCCATTTCAGTTCCTTATACGGGGTTTAATAAAGCACCGGGCTGCCAGGGCAACCCGGTACCATACGGAGCCTGTTACGGCTTCATTGACTCGTCAATACTCACATTCCAGGGCTCGATAACCTGCCAGTCATCGTTCTTGTCGAAGTTCATAACCCAGGGCATGGCCCATTTGGACATGACATCATAGTAATAGGGAATGTAGTTCCATTCGTCCCGGAAGATCCGCTGAGCTTCCCGGGCAAGTTCGATTCTTGCGGGATCTTTAACTCCCTTTCCGGATGCCTCTTCCAGAAGAGAATCAATTTTGGGATTTTTGTATCCCCCCATCTTGACGGTTGCATTTCCCGAACCGGAATAAATAGAACCCATCAGATAGGAAACGGCATCGGGAACACGGGTCCCGACATCGTCACGAAAGATCTGTACACTTTTCTGGTCGGGACCGGAGTAGGTCTCGATGGCGGGTTTCATTTCCACGCCCTGAATACCGAGGATGCTTCTCCACTGTTCGGCTATGTACTGCGCTGCCGCTTCATGAGTGGGAGTACTAATTCCTACAAACATGATTTTTGGCAGTTTTGCAGCACTGCCGTATTTGGATGCGGCAAGAGCAGCTTTGGCAGCCTCCGGATCAAAGGGATACTCGGGATAATCAGGATCTACACCGGGAACCTTGTTCAGGATCTGGGTAGCCGGGGTAAAAGGTCCGTCCGGGAAGGCTGCAAGGGCAAGCTCTTCCTTGTTGACCGACATGATCAGTGCCTTGCGCACGTTGATGTCGTCCATGGGAGGCTTATGCGCATCCAGCCAGAACTGCTGGCCCTTGGCAAGAGGAGGTCCGCCAAGAAAGCCGGGGCCAAGATCCTGGATAATCGTGGGAGTAATCAGCTCGGTGTGGGCATCCATTTCTCCGCGTTTCAGCATAAGGGTAGCCGTACTTGCGTCGGAAACGGTTTTAATTACGATCTTGTCGAGCTTCGGTGCAGGACCAAAGAAGTTGGGATTCGGAACCATCACAATAATTCCCTGATCAAGATCCATGGATTCCGGCATGAAGGGACCGGATACAACTACTCCGTTGTCCGGATGCCACCATTCAGATTTTTCCCGACCGGAAGCATCCTCAGCCTGGGAAATCTTTACCGGAGGAATCAGGGCTGTCGAGATCTTCTGATCGAAAATAGGATCGGGAGAAGACAGTGTAACCACAATGGTCTTGGCATCTTTAACAGCAAGCCCGGTCATGTCGTCAGCTTTGCCAAGCTTTACGTCGTCAAAGCCCTTGACCCCGCTGAGAAAGAGGTCAATTCGGGCATGCTTGGTATCCGGACGGGCACACAGGTTCCAGGTTCCCACAACATCTTCCACGGTTATGGCTGAGCCGTCGGAGAAGACCGCATCGGGATTCATTTTCAGTGTCCAGGTTTTGTACGAGGAATCCGACTCTGCGCTGGAAAGAACATAGGGGGTGATATTCCCGTCCTTGTCGAAGTACATGGGGGCTGCCCACCAGAGGGACTGCCAGCGGGCGGAGTGTCCTCCTCCCTGCAGGGGCGACCAGTTCTGCTGCAGCACCGGATGGGCAATATTCAGGACCTGCCCTGCTTCTTCAGCAGCGGCATCTCCCTGTCCGCCTGCAAATACAAGACCCGTCAGTGCGAGTCCGAACAAAAGGATCAAGATACATCTTTTCATCTTTGTTCTCCTTATTGGATATTTTTAAGCATGCCAGGCACGCTCAAGACCAAAATTGTCAATAACCTCGTTCAATGCCGCATCTACTTCAGTCGATGGAACAAGGGATGGCAGCCGGTTGTTTCCAACCTCCCTGTCAAGCAGGTAGAGGATACGCTTGACCATGGCGGGGGGATATCCCGGAGCATAGAGGGCTTCCCTGAACCGGTTGACCCTTTCCTGGGCGGCATCGGCCGCTTCGGCGTCGCCCGATTCAAAGCTGTCCGCCACATTACGGATCCAGGATGGAATCACATTCGCCAGACCGGATACACATCCGGAAGCACCCTTCCGCAGTCCATAGAGGATAAGTGAATCGGTTCCGGCGTAGAGTTCAAATCCCGGGTTTTCCGCCACTACCTGGGCCAGAGCATCCAGGCGTTCCTTTTTTCCGCTGGAATCCTTGACTCCCTTTACGTTCGGATGTTTTGCCAGTCGGGCGACGGTGTCCACATCTATCGAGTTTCCCGTCCGCGCAGGGATCTCGTAAATGAACACGGGAACCGGAAGGGAATCAGCTATCCGCGAGTAATGACGGTAGAGCCCTTCCTGGGTACAGGAGATGAAATATGGGGTAATGGCGGCGACGGCCTCAACCCCGATCCGGGCAAACTCCCTGGCCAGGAGAATTGTTTCGTGGGTTGACGGGCAGCCCGCATTCGCAATCAGCCGGTTTTTCCCCTGCGTAACGGCAGCACAGGATTCCACGACTTTTACCTTTTCATCGAAAGTAAGGCTGGAAAAATCTCCGTTGGTGCCGCAGGCGAATATGTCGTTTCCGGCTGCTATCTGCCGGCGGGCCTCATCCCTGATCTTTTCGAAATTGACGGATTCGTCTTCCCGGAAGGCCGTAACCAGGGCTACAAAGGTCGAAATACTCATTAACTGTTCTCCTTTAACGTATACTCTCATAGAGTGCTTCAATATCTTTAATGCTCATCTCTTTCGGATTATTGTTTAAAAGACGTTTGACCTGAAAAGCCGCTTCCGATAGTTCGGGGATTTTATCCGGTTTTATGCCGAACTCGGCCATACTGGAGGGGATTTTAATCTCCCGCATCATTTTACGAAGATGCTCGATATATCTGTCCACTGTAGAGGAAGGATCAGCACCTGGTTCAATGCCGACTGTCCCGGCAACCTTCAGAAGCTTGTCCCGGACCGCGGTCTTGTTGAACTCGATGACCGGTACCAGCAGAATGGCATTGGAAACACCATGGGGAATCCGGTAGCGGCCGCCCAGGGGGTAGGACAGAGCGTGGACGGCGGTCGTTCCGGAAGAGGCAATGGCCATTCCTCCATAGAAAGATCCCAGCAGCATATCCGCCCGGGCCTGCATATTATCACCGTTCCTGCAGGCTTCACGGATCGCTCCGTCGATAAGGCGAATCCCCTCCAGCGCGACCATGTCGCTGTGGGGATTGGCTTTGTTGGAGATATAGCACTCAAGAACATGGCAATAGGCATCAACACCGGTCGATGCAGTAAGTGCAGGAGGAAGGGTTCTGGTCACGGCGGGATCGAGCACCACATAATCCGGCATGAAGAAGGGACTGACCACCCCTACCTTGAGCTGTTTTTCCTTTAAAGCGACAATCGCATTGGGTGTCGATTCCGATCCGGTGCCGGCTGTTGTTGGAACCATAACACAAGGCAGCCCCGCCCCGGGAGCACCGGACTCCATAAGGGTAGCGACGGTACCTCCCCACTTCAGCAGAATCGAAAGAAACTTGGCGGTATCCAGTACGCTGCCGCCGCCCAGACCGACGATACAGCAGATATTCCTGCTGCCCAGGGATGAGGCCAGGGTCTCGATATCTTCGGAATATGGCTCCGGAGGAACCGAGTCGGCAAGTTCGGTCCTGAAACCTGCATCTGCAATACTCTTTGCAAGGGATGAGGGAATACCGGTTTTGCCGAAACCGGAATCCGTCAAGACAAGAACTGTTCCGCTTTTTTCGGGATTCAATATGGAAAGAAGGATTTCCGGAACGCGTTTGAGTTCACCCTCCCCAAAGAATACGTTTTTTGGAGCTGAAAAAGAAAAGCCTTTCACGCTGCTTTACCTCACTCTTAGTTAAACTCTGCACTTTTCAGTCAAAGGGACTATATACACACATAGTGCAGGTTTAGTGCCAAGTATCCATAATCCCTGAACCCGGATTACCCGATTGATCATATATTTTACATGATGTGCAATGGAGATATATAAAATCTTTCAAGAAAATAAGTTACGTAGACATACATTCAGCAATGAGGATTGTTGCAGGGGAGGAATTGTAAAGCCGGAAAACGATCTTCAGTGATGAAACATGTAATTGGTGAGGATTTATCTATTAGCGGTGATATTCTCTACAGCTTTTACAGCATCATTCTAAAAAACCCCTTGAATGAACTGGTATACATTCAAGGGGCGGCTGTATGCTGATCAGGTTTGCAGCCTACTCGGGCAAAACGGCAATCTCGCGCTTCAGGGTTGCCCGGATGTTAAGGGTAACGGTAACCGCTGTAATGGCAAGAAAAACAAGTGCTATTGGCCGTGAGAAGAGAGAAAAAGCATCCATGGCAAACAGCTGAGACGATTTTCTAAGATTCATCTCGAACATGGGCCCGAGTATGAAACCGAGGATCATTGGCGTCAACGGAACCCCGGCCTTGATAAGACCGTACCCGACAAGCCCGAACAGGAGGACACCCCAGACGTCGAAAATACTGTTACTGTCGCCGATGGCACCGACACAACAAAGAATCACTATCAGAGGAAACAGGTACTGCTTGGGAATTTTCAGGATCCGTATAAATACCCTCATTCCCCCGAACTCGAGAATAAGCATGGCTACGGCAGCTATGACCATCGCGACAAAAATGCCATATACCACCGGTCCGTTCCTGTCGAAAATGAGCGGTCCCGGTGCGATATCATGAACCATGAGACCGCCGAGCAGCATGGCAGTAACTGCATCACCGGGAATTCCCAGGGACAACAGTGGAATCATGGCACCCCCAATACTCGCATTATTCGCCGATTCCGATGCCACAACACCATCCATTATACCAGTACCGAACTTGTCCGAATGTTTGGAGCTGTTTTTCGCGACCGTGTACGAAATCATACAGGCCGGACCACCGCCGATCCCGGGCAGAATCCCGATACCAACGCCGATCAGGGCTGAACGTATCGTGTTGAACCACTGGGAGAAGAATTCCTTCAAGGAAAAACCGAATCCTCTGATTTTGAAATCCTCATTTACTTCCGCTTCGTTATTGTTACGTACCTGTTCTGCATATTTTACCACTTCGGTTATTGCAAAGAGACCGATCAGAAAAACCAGCAGCTTGAATCCCGCAGTCAGGTTAACAGATCCGAAGGTAAAACGGGCTCTGGAGTCTATCGGCGATAGCCCTATAGTGGCGAACATGCAGCCGAGAATGGCGCTGATAAGACCTTTTACAATATCATCACCCGTTAATGCTATTACAAGGGAAAGGGAGAAGATTGCCAGCGCACAATATTCATATGCTCCGAATTTCAGTGCAAAACTCGCAACCTTCGGGGCCATAAACACCAGAATCCCGATTCCGATCAGGGTGCCGAAGAAGGAAAAAACAATTCCTGTACCAAGGGCTTTGCCGGCCATACCATTCTTCGCCATGGGTGCCCCGTCAAAGCAGGTCGCAACAGACGAAGGTGTACCCGGAATATTGAGCAGAATAGCCGAGATAAGGCCTCCCGAAATACCGCCTATATACAGGGCCACAAGGGTTGAAATTCCCTGTATGGGGGTCATCGTATAGGTCATGGGAAGAAACATCACTATCGACATCGTGGCAGTAAGTCCCGGAACAGATCCGAAAACAATACCCACCCCGACTCCGGAAAAAATCAATAACAGGATAAACGGATTGAAGGCGACGTTCGTCAATCCTTCTATAAACGCAGAATACATTTGACGTCTCCTCCTTTAGAATCCGAGAATGCCCCTGGGCAGAAGAACAGATAACAATCTTACAAAGAGAAAATCGATCACCACAGAAGAAACGATCGCAATAATCGCTGCGGTCCTGTAATTCCTCTTACCTGGAGGTGTAAGTAATACTGATAAAAAGAAGATAAAAAGAATCGACATTATCGTGAAACCGACATATCCCAATAAAGCGGTATATACCCCTAGACCGACAAAGGTCAGAATCACTTCGTAATTTCGGTTATAGAAATCTCTTAAGGTCAGTTTTTCTGTTGAAATATCCATGCCCTCTTTTATAGCAATCCTCCTGCCCCTGAACCCTCGCAATAAGAGACTGAGGCTCAACGCCAGAAGACAGATACCCCAAAATCTCGGAATGAATGTGGCATCCAGAGGAGTGGCCCCCAATCCAAGAAAAGGCACGATATCAAAAGAAAAATACAGATAGAGTACAGAAAAAATGGACAAGGAACTGCCTGCCACAATGTTGGTTCGATAGGTCAAAACCTTCCTCCTTATGGATTTGAACTCACATAAAACCCGTACCGGTTCTCCAGGGCATCTCCAAAAACTACTCTTTTTCCCATTTTCAGGGTCGTCAAGATTTCCCGCGGTCCTCAACTCATGTTATCACAAGAATTTGCGGTCCTTACAAAATCTTTCTTTCCTGACTATGAAAAAACTACCACGTTCTTAGAGCTTCCCTCTATTTAAACGAACTCCAGGAGATTCCCTTCGTTATCGAATTTCATTTTCCTGGCATTTTCCACTATTTCTACCCCTTCAGTCTCCATAGCTTCCTGCTGCATCGCTTCAGATATATAGAGTTCGTCAAGACTCAGGGTATTTTTAATAAGGACGATTCTTACCGTCTTCTTTTCAATATTTGTACATGTTTTTATTGCCGCTTTAATAGCCAGTTCATCATCTTCCATTACCATCGCTATTTTTCCCGGCGTAATAACGGTGGATGTAAGCATATTCGGATAAAGGGCAGTAAAATCGATCTTGTTAAACAGTCGCAGGGTAGTTACATCGGCCATCCCCACTCCCATTGCATTTCCATGGGATTTATCGGAGACATCGAGAACAACGGTCTTCTGCTTATAAATACCACCCGACCCATAGGGGGTTGCCCAGGTCCCGGTAACATTCGGATCCATACCACTCCCGGAAAAATTCTTCCCGATCTGGGTTACAACAAGTACATCCGTTTCGGGAAAAAGGATTCTTGGCATCCGCTTTTTGGCATACTCCAAAAGAGGAGGTTCCTTTTCCGCGATCTCCTCCCCTTTGATAACTTCAATACGGCAGGTCTGATCATAAGCGTTCTCAATGACACCGACACCGAAAACTACATTATTATTATTCATTATGACGCGGGCAAACTCCGGGATTCTTTCCTTGAAGGCGCCGAATCCCGCGGCATGAAGGGAATCCGCTCCCTTCTGTTTGCCAAGTCCGATGCCGAGCATCTTAAATAGTCCGGACTCATAGGGACCGCGAAATGCCGTGTGGGCTTTTATGCGTCCCACCACAACGATTGAATCAGACTCAGCTGTAAATTTATCGAAATATACAGGCAAACCATCCGGGGTGTAACCGGTAACGACGGTATCCATTGAGGAGTGAATCGGACAGGCGCAGAATTCTTCTGTAATACCGTAGTCTTCCAGGATCTCTTTCTGTCCCTCTGCCGAAGAACCTCCATGACTGCCCATGGCAGGAACAATGTACGGATGGGCCCCACAGCTTGTAATAAATGCAGCCAGCTCCCGGAGAATCACGTTCATGTTCGCAATTTCACGACTGCTCCCGGTCAGGACCACCCTGTCACCCTGTCGTATCCTTGCACTCAGGGACTGTTCTTTGAGTTGAGTTCTGATTGTTCCAGGAATATCCTCAACTCTGCTTCCGTCGAAGTGCTGCCGAACCTTTATCACTCCCGGTATTGGTACATCTTTGAGAAGATGTCGTATATTTGTCTGTTTCTTTATCTCCATAATTCCTGCTCAGCTCCGTGCATATAATTAACCCGAAAAGCCTTAAGGCTTTTCGGGTTTTAACCTGTATTTTCAGTTATCGCAGGTATTTGGAGAATTTCATGAAATGTTCACGCTGCTTCATCAGCTCCGCAATGGTGTCATCTACACTCAGAGCCCAGGGATCCTGCAGGTTGAATTTTCGACACTCTGCAGCGTATTCAGGGTCATTGTTGACAACATCCAGAATCGCTGCGTTCATCTGTTCAACGATCTCCCTGGGAGTTCCTTTAGGAGCAAGACACACATACATGGTGTCCATAACAAGATCAGGAACACCGGTCTTGCTGGCCGAAGGAACATTCTTGAGCAGTGAGGGAGAATCGCTCAGCAATGTAGCAAGGGTTCTGATCTGCCCTGATTCTATATACTGTTTCGCCGTCGCATAGGGAACGATAGTCGCATCAACATGTTTTCCCAGAAGAGCAGTCATCCGGGATGCACCGTCACCCTGATCCATGACCGCAAACTCCGCACCTGACTGAGCCAGTATGACCGAAGCGATATAAACACCACCGCCGGTGGATATTCCAAAGCGGATAGTATTCGGATTGGCTTTTGAAGCTTTTACCAGATCGTCAATGGACTGGTAGGGAGAATCGGCGGGAACGATAATGTTTTCGCCGGACTGCTTGCCGTAAATAGCGACCGGTTCAAAGGCATCCCATCCGAAAGAAGAAAGCCCGGTAGCCTCATTACCCATCACAGCCGTCGTATTGGTCATGATAAAGGTATATCCATCGGGTTTGGCATTCCGGTACTGTTCCATGGCGATATTACCGTTGCTTCCGGTAACGTTGGTGGGAACAAGGGAAACCCCAAGTTTCTTTTCCACAAACCGGCTGATCAGACGACCGTTATAATCCGTATCTCCACCGGCACCATGGGTACCGATAATGGTGATATTCTGCTTTGGCCATTCAGCGGCCCCACTGCCTGCACTTTCCGATTTCCCTTCGGAAAAAACTGAAACTGTAAACAATAATACAAGCGCAGCTACAAGAAATTTTTTCATGTAACCCCTCCTTAATAAATTATCCGATCCAGGACCGGATTGCGTAACATTGTCAAACACCCTTCCATTTCGGGTGCTCATAGACCTCCGGGTTGCATACATGAGGCCATTTTTCTCCCTCAATAACCGCGAGGGTTCCCTGTACAGCCATGGTGACAACGGCGCTTGTCGTCTCCCTGGTCTGAGCCGCCATATGCGGACTGACGATGAGGTTGCTCAGCTTCATTAAGGGGTGCTCAGCTTTCATGGGTTCATCGGCCAGCACGTCCACCGCCGCTCCGGCTATACTTTCGTTCTTCAGGGCTTCAAAGAGTGCCGTTTCATCGACTATATCGCCCCGTGCACAGTTTATGAGAAATGCACTCTTCTTCATTGCAGCGAGGATTTGACTATTGATCATGTTACGGGTTTCCGGCATGGACGGCATATGGAGGCTCACGTAATCCCCAGCCTCAACAGCCTGTTGCAGGTCCCCTGCATAGGTGTATCCCAGAGCTTCCACGTCTTTTCGGTCGAGGAAGGGATCGTAGGCGCATACTTTCATGCCCACACCGGCGCAGAGCTGCGCGACGGTCCTGCCGATATTTCCCAGGCCTATTACACTGACTGTTTTTCCCAGCAGTTCGACGGCGGCATACTTGTTGCGAATGCCGAAATTCCCTTTTCTCGTCTCGACATCGCTTTCCACAATATTTTTTGATATGCCGAAGATCAGGGCCAGAGTATGCTCGGCAACTGCCCGGGCATTGGCGGCGGGACAGATCACAACCGGAATACCCCGCTCCGTGGCGGCCTGAACATCAACATTATCAACACCCACACCCGGACGGGTTATTACCTTGAGCTTTTCACAGGCATCAATAGCCTTACGATCGATCTTCCCAATTCGCAGAATGAAACCGTCGGCTTTTTTTAAATCCTCGATAATGATGTCACTGTCTCCATTATTCGGAATTATAAGATCTGCCTTACCGTTGATGGCATCCATCCCCGGTTTGTACAAGGGATGCGAGATCAGGACAGTAATCATATCTTTACACCATCCTCACGCCCATCTCGATGGCCTGCAGCATGCTCTCAGGATTTGCCCGGCCTTCGCCGGCCTTTCCGAAGGCGGTACCGTGGTCCACGGAGGAGCGGATAATCGGCAGCCCCAGGGTAATGTTGACCCCGGACATGGAGAGCCAGGTATTGGTGTTACGGTCGTAGTTGAATCCCGCCAGCTTGGTGGGGATATGCCCCTGGTCGTGATACTGAACAACCACTATGTCGTACTGCCCGCCCTTCATTTTGGAAAAGACCGTATCCGGAGGGATCGGTCCTTCCACCGTCATGCCTTCGGCAACAGCCTGCTCGATGGCGGGAATAATCTCATCGATCTCTTCCCGGCCGAACATGCCGTTTTCACCGGCGTGGGGATTCAGACCTGCCACGGCAATTCTGGGCTGTTCGATGCCCAGCCGCTTCAGGGCCTCGTCCGCCAGCTTGATAACCCGGTAAACCCGTTCCTTTTTGCAGCGGTTTATTGCCTCCTGCAGGGATACGTGGGTGGAGACATGGACAACCCGGAAGTCCCCTTCGGCGAGCATCATGGCGTAATCCCTGGTCCCGGTAAGACGGGCGTAGATCTCAGTGTGTCCGGCTTCCTTGATACCGGCGGAGTTAATGGCCTCCTTGTTTATGGGGCCGGTGATAGTCGCATCAACTTCTTTTGCAAGGGCGAGCTGGATAACCTTCTCGATATATTCATAGCTGGCCTTTCCGGTCATGGCGGAAACGGTTTTATATTTCAGCCTGCTCATGTCTATATTCTGCATATCGAGCACGTCTATGGTTCCGAATTCGTACCTGCCCTCCGCCGGAGACGAAACGGCCCTGGTTTTCAGGGAAAGCCCGGAAAACTCAATGGCCGCTTCCATGACTTTCAGATCACAGACTGCCAGGGGCCTGCAGATATCGTATACGTGCTTTTCATTCAAGGCCTTGGCGGTAATCTCCGGTCCGATACCCGCCGGATCGCCAACGCTGATTCCTAAAATTGGTCTCTTCTCAGTTTTCATGGTCTGTTCCTTCTAGAAATATTCATTTACGTTCCGGCTGCTGTTCCTGTCTGCCGGTAACGATTTTACACACCTGTGTCATTGCATTTTTCCTGCCGAAACCGCCGGCCTTTGAAATAAGGTAGACCGGCTTATCGGCATAGGGGGTATCAAACCTTCCAATGGGGATGCCGGGCAGGATTTCGTCGAGTAATTCCACACCCTTGACTTTCAGTGACTCACTGACTCCGGCGGCAGTATTGCCCCCGGTAATAAATACTGCTTCAATCTGGCGCTGCATAAAGATACGGGCAACCAGCCTTCCCAGGAAACTGGAAACCCGCTCTCCCAGCTCCTTCTCATTTATACCCAGTTCCGCTGCATATGCGATGTCGTTCTTGTATTCACAGTCACCATCGAAGGTTTTGATCAGCACCGGAACATCCTTCCTCGACTGAGAATCCTCATGCAGAAGACGGGACAGTTCCTTTTCTTCGTCGTTAAGCAGGTTCTGCATGGCGACACAAAGGGATACAGGATCGATACTTTTTTCAAGTTCCGCCACCTGGGTTCTGGTAGTTTCCGTTACACTCCCTGCAACAAACAGCAGCTTCCCCTCATCGATAACGGGGAACTCCGGAGAGGACCCTTCCCCTGCGTCGGTGAGGGCTTCTGCAAGACCGGAGGCACCGGCAAACAGAACCGACTCATCTTCCCGGGCTGAAGCAAGGATCCGGAGGTCCTCCAGTGTTTCTGCATCGGCGACGATGGCCCGTGCGCCCTCCTGTCTCAGCTCTTTGAATCGTGTTAGAAAGGCATCCGAACCTTTGCGTATCGTTTCAAGATCGATATGCCCAACGCTGTTGCGAAACCACCGTTCAAGAAGTCCCGGGACAAATGCAGACGCAACAGGAGTGAAAGGATCGATCTGGTGTCCGTTCTCACCGATGGGCACCCCGTTTACCAGACAGTTGCCTGCCACAACAGTACGCCCGTTCTTGGGAGCCGAAGGGGCCACAAGGGCGCAATCAAAATCTCCGGCATCCATGACGGCGGCAATCTCTTCGGGAACATTTCCGCGAATGGTTGAATCGATTTTTTTGAAAAACTGCCGTACACCAAGTCTTCTGCAGGTTTCGACTACACTCCGCACCTTGTCATAGGAATCACTGGGAAGCATGAACCTGGATTCGGTACTGACGACAAGTACGTTATATAATTCAAGATCAACACCGGAATCCCAGTTCTGGAGGGCGAGAAACGGCGTATATCCGTTCTTTCTGAACTGTACGGCAGAATCGCCGGCTCCGGTAAAATCATCAGCTATTATGCAAAGTTTTAAACCCATACTTGGAAGTATTAAGCAATGAACGTGCCAAGGTCACAGGTTTTTCATTTTCATTTTTCCATTTTCTCCCCGTTATCCGTAACGGAGACAAAGCATCGTCCATACTCGTATCTAAGTCTTTACACTGATGTACTTTAAGAAATTCCCCGAAACTGAAGGGCCGCACACCCGACGAAAAGTGTCTGAACCGGGATTATAGACTTTTGCGGAAAACATCCGCTGGTGATGATTATATCACCACCAGCGGAGTAAAATATCCACATTGGGACTATCTAATATGGAGCAGATATTTATTTACGATAATTACCAGCAGTGCAATAATGAGCCACACAAGAACAGATAACAGTATTGATGAACGATAGCTGTACCGGTTAAGAAAACAGTAAAAGGATATGAGAAAACCAAGGGTTGTCGGAAAGGATACGATACTGAACAGGGCAATATTCTGCAGCTGCCGGGGAGAAGCACTTCTGCCTATGAAGAAAAATCCTATAACCGTCACTATTGGAAACAGGACCAGCAGGCCGGAGAGGTGGGGAAGCTTCGACTTTGAAACAAGGGAAACAAGAACGATGAGGCTTCCTCCCACAGTAAACCTGATCAGCATCTCCATCCACATACCATACCCCGGATTTACAGACTGAGAATACGGTGCTGTATATAGTCCCGCAGATATGAGTAGCTGATATGTATTCGACCGTCCCGCCCCTGAATGACGGAGGGATAGGAGTAATCACCGATAAAGGAACCTTTATGATCGTGCTCCGAACGCAGATTCGGATCCGATTCGACGACCAGCTCCTTTTTCCAGTTGAGTCCCAGATCATCGGAACTCGATATTACCAGCGGATTCCGCGGGACTCCCCATACGGCGCTCTTTTCAGTAATCCGGCACTGCCTGAGAAAATCCTCCTTATCCTGTATCCAGGGAGGAATTGAGCTTTCGCTTTTTCGTCCCCGGGCGGAATTCTCGTTATAGATAATCAGGATTCGATCATCCGACAGCAACCGTGCCTGAATTGAGGCATTGTTGTTGGGAAGTTCGGTAGCTTCAGGTTTGGACCAGCTCAATCCATCGTCATCGGAAACACTGCGGTAGATTCTGTCCGATCTTCTGCTTCTGTAGAAAGCCGCCCTGCAATTTGACAGAATATTCATGTGAACACAGCCGTTGCTTTCAGGAACTTCGATGGTTTCCCAGCTTGAACCGCCGTCCCGGGAGACCATGACCAGACTAGTATCATCCCCGAAGGCGTTTTTTATATTGCTGTGCCAGATTGGTACAAGAATATATCCCCTGGAGTTGACAACAGGAGTCTGCCTGATGAAGGTACCTTCCCCTGTAAAGAGGTCTTCGATTCCTTCCCAGGTTTTTCCACCGTCCCTGGAGCGACGACGCCGGACAATGGCCGTTCCCTGGTCCGTTTTCAATTGGGCGGTATAGAGAAGCCACAGCTCTTTCCCTGGGCTTGTAAAAATAACCGGATTCTGTTCCGACCGTGTGGGATCATCAGACATCTTCTCCGCCGGACTCCAGGTTTCACTGGAAGAATCGAAACGGGAAAGATAGATGCTTACGTCGGAGGATCCTTCCATACTGCCGCCGAACCAGGTGCACAGCAGATTTCCGTCCTCAAGCTCCAGCAGATTGGAGGCATGATTGCTTGTACAGGGTGTGGGTATTTTATGTGAACTGATAATCTTCATCTTTCTATCCTGTTTAATCTCAAGAATATAAAATATGCTGAGCATATTTCTGTTTTTCCTGCAGTTTTCATGCCATTATTCATTACCCGGAAGAGCTGAATCTAATTCTTGACTGTACAAACAATTATTTACCGCCAGCAATACCGGATTATTGAGGAGAATTCAATGCTGCAGGATTATGGTGAAATTATCACCACCAGCGACTAATTATTATCCATCTGATGCAGGGCTTTTACCGCCCGATGGAGCAGTCCGGAGCCGACAATGGAGGTGGTATTCCGCCCCGCATGTTTTGAACGATATAGCGCGGTATCCGCGAGATAGCAGAGATCCTCCCTGGAGATCGTATCGTCGCTGTTGAAAGCAACGCAGCCGATACTGGCGGTTACCCGGATTTCCTGGTTCATATAGAAAAACCGGCGGACCTCGATGGACCTGCGCAGACGCTCTGCAATTGAGTAGGCTGCACAGGCATCGGCATTGTGCAGGAGCACCATGAACTCTTCTCCCCCAAAACGAGCGGCCACGTCGCCTTCACGCACGGAGCTTCCGATCATGGAAGCCACCTCTTTTAACACGAGGTCCCCCGCCAGGTGACCGTATCTGTCGTTCAGACGCTTGAAATAGTCAAGGTCGATCATCAGGATGCTGAATACCCCGCCGTAGCGTTTTGTCCTGCTGATCTCCTCTTCCATCTCTGATTGAATAAAGGCGGTGTTGAAAAGCCGGGTCTTGGAGTCGGTTACGGAACTTGAATAATGGATGCTGTTCTGCATGGCGATGGATACGAAGCTCATCAGCCTGTCCACATACGCAAGTTCACTTATGGAATAATCCCCCCCCACGATTTTGGATGAAATCACGACCATACCATAGAGACCTGTATGGCCTTTCACCGGGATTACAAGCTCCGGGTCCATAATATTCAGATCTTCAAGTGCAACGGGATCCTGCAGCTTTACCTGCATATCGGAAAAGCGGACAAGACCGATGTTTTCAGAAAAAAAGCCGTCGAAGGGTGATAAATCAATAAGATGGGTCTCAGGAGGATCTTCCTTCATATTCCGGAAGGAGAGGACCTTGACCTCCGGTCCGCCGTCCTGGGAGTAGATAAAGGAGAGACGCCGGGGTATGAATTTATTCAGGAGAAATCCCGCGGCAGTGCGGGCTATTTCAGGGATCTCTGTCTGGGTAAATATGACAGTCGCTTCCCCCAGAAGATCATTCCGTTCAATAACAAGACTTTTGAGGCGGTTAATTTCTTCGATTATACCCAGACGGTCGAGAAGATCGTAATGAGAAAGCACCTCAGGGGTGTTCAGAGCATCCGTCATTTCTTTTCCATCACGACCATTACCGTCGAACATGAAGACGATTGTAACCAAGAACCTTTTTCTCGACAAGACGGGCAGGAAGAAGATAAAATATCTTTGTTATCAGCATGGTTTTTGGTATGCTGAGCGGGGCGAACAGGCATTTTCCTTTTTAGTCGCCCTGACAAGGAGGACGGGATGGACCAATTTGAACTTAGTCTTCTGGGAATTCTGCTGGCAGTTGTCTATAATCTTGTGATCGGCAGTCTCTGGTACAGCCCAATGATGTTTGGAAACCGATGGACTGTGCTTGTAGGTCACCGGGAGGATGATCTTCAGGGAGGGATGACCCCTGGAATAATGCTGGGCGCCCTGGCGGTAGCGCTGGTTGAAGCCCTGGGTTTCAGCCTTCTCAAGAACTTTACCGGTATGGACGGTTTTTTTGGAGGACTTTTTCTGGGGCTTTTTATCTGGCTGGTTTTCCTCGTACCCCCCTTCTTTAATCGTGTTCTCTATGAAAAAGCACCCAGAGAACTTTATTTTATCAATGCCGGCACGAATATGGTCACCTTTGCCGGTATGGCCGCCATAATCGGAGCGGTATAACAGGTTCGACACAAAAAAGAAAAGGACCGCCCGCCGGACGGTCCTTTTTTGTACCTGTCTTTCTCGAACCCTTAATACGCAGTCAGGCCGCCGTCTACCGGCAGATTGACTCCATTCAGGAACGAAGCCTCTTCGGATGCAAGGTAGAGAAAAGCCTGGGCGACATCTTCCGAGGTGGCAAGACGGCCAAGGGGGATCTCTCCATATCGCTGTTCCCTCAGTACAGGATCTGTCAGAACCTTCTGCAGGCCCGGGGTATCCACGGTACTGGGATGAATACTGTTGCAGCGTACGTTGTCCTTCGCGTAACGGGAGGCAATTGATTTGGTCAGCAGGGTCAGCGCCCCTTTGCACATGGTATAGGTCTCATTGGTGAATTTGTGTCCCACAAGACCGCAGATGGATACCATGTTAAGAATGGAACCGCCACCGGAGTTTCTCATAAGCGGCAGGGCGTGTTTAATCCCCATAAAGGGGCCTTTGATATTGACAGAGAGCATGGTGTCCAGGTCAGCTTCGGGCATCTCTTCGATATCCTTACGGATATTGATTCCCGCATTATTCACCAGAACATCCAGCCGACCCCGGGAACCCCTGATGGTATCCATGACTTGCTGCCAGTTGGCTTCTTTGGAAATATCCAGAAAAGCGAATTCGGCACCACCGGCCTCAGCCGGTTGAGGCGCGAGCTCTTTCGCAAGCGCCTCTCCGGCTTCCCGGTTCATATCGCAGATAAAGACATAGGCACCCTCTTTGCGAAAGGTCGCGGCAACTGCTGCGCCTATTCCCATGGCACCACCTGTGATAATACAGACTTTATCCCGCAGTTTCATGACGCCGGGCCTCAGGACTGTTTTCCGGCTCGGACCTTAACGCCCGCCAGCTTTTCATAGTACTGAATAATTCCGCCGTGATCGTCCTTCTGCTTGCCGTCAACCTTGAGGGCCTGCATGATCTCCATGGACTGAGCAGTGAGGGGTACGGGTACTGAAAGCTCGTGAGCGGTATCCAGGGCATTCTGAATGTCCTTGATATGCAGCTCAATCCGGAAACCGGGCTTGTAGTTGCCTTCCAGGACCATGGGAGACTTGGCATTCAGAACAGTGCTGCCGGCCAGTCCGCCCTTGATGGCGTTAAAGACCTTTTCCGGATCAACGCCGGCTTTGGTCGCGAGAACATAGGCCTCCGACATTGCCGAGATGTTCAGGGCGACAATAATCTGGTTGGCAAGCTTGGTGACGTTACCGGCGCCGATATCTCCGCAGAGAACAGCGGACGCACCCATTACAAGGAGTATGTCCTTAACTTTGTTGAATACCTCTTCCTTTCCACCGACCATGATTGCAAGACTTCCGTCAATCGCCTTGGGCTCTCCGCCGGAAACCGGAGCGTCAATCATTTCTATGCCTTTCTTGGCAAGCTCGGCAGCCACTTCCTGGGAAGCGAGGGGAGCAATGGAGCTCATATCCACTACAATGCTGCCGGACTTCGCACCCTCGATAATGCCGCCTTCTCCAAGACATACAGCCTTGACGTGAGGAGAGTTGGGCAGCATGGTGATGATAATATCGGTCTTGCCGGCGACGTCCGCTGCGGAGGTTCCCGCTTCGGCTCCAGCCGCTACAACCTCATCCAGATTAGGCTTAACTACATCAAATGCAACAATCTCGTAACCTGCTTTAAGCAGATTCTTTGCCATGGGCTTACCCATGATTCCAAGACCAACAAATCCAAGTTTCATCTCAATACTCCTTAATAGATAAAATTTCCATAAAAAAATATGAATCTCCGGGCCGCAGATACGGCCGGCGACTTCCATAACTCACACGCACTGATCAGTCCCCGGTAAATCGCTTCTCTTCCCTGAGGCGGACAATAGTCCGGGTAACATGTTCCTCCATAAGCGCCTGTGCTGTCTGACTGTCCCTCTTCTTTATTGCATCAAGGATGCGCTTGTGAAAATCAAGTCCGTCCTGGGGGCCCAGCAGACTGACGATATTCTCCATGGAGGCACAGAGAATATCCTTTATGATGCTGTTCACCTTGAAAAAAACCTGGTTTTTGGTCGCCCCGGCCAAAGCAAGGTGAAAATCCAGGTCCGCATGGGCAAACTCGGTGCTGTTCTCTTTACATTCCACCATCTTCTGATAGTAACTATCGAGGATTGCGATATCCGCTTTGGTGGCTTTTTCCACAACCAGGGCGACTATGCCCTTTTCCATGGTCTGCCGGTATTCAAGAACATCATAGATGCTGGTCCGGTCGAGGACCAACGCGGGAAGAAGATTGTTAATGTAACAGTCCGAGGAGGCGGAACAGACAAAACTCCCCTCGCCGTGTCGGGTTTCAAGCAGCCCCAGAGTAGCCAGTCTATGCAGGGCTTCACGTACAGAGACCCGGCTTACACCGAAGAGTTCGGATAATTCTCCCTCCGATGGGAGCTTCTCTCCGGCCTGCCAGACACCTTCTATGAGACGGGCTTTAAGCTGTTGAAAGACCTGGGCACTGACACGTTCGCGCCGTACCCGTTGTACCGTTACCTTGTTCATCCTCTCTGACCACTTGTATGATAACTTACAATGTCGCCAGCTGTCAACGCATCACGATGGCCAGACCTGGCTGCCTCCGTCGACCCGAATGACCTCTCCGGTAATAAAACGGGAGGCATCGGTTGCCAGGAATTCCACCGCCGTAGCTACCTCCTCGGGCCAGCCGTACCGGTCCAGGGTCCCCTCATGGACCTTCCGGGAATCATCCGTCGGCCTTGAGGCAATATAACGCTCGGTGAGGGTATCCCCGGGGGCAATAACGTTGACATTGATGTCCCAGGGCCTCAGCTGAACTGCCAGACAGCGGGAGTACTCATGCACTGCGGCTTTTGAAGATGCGTAGATAGCCGCACCGGGAAGACCTTTAAGCCCGGCGATGCTTCCGATATTGATTATCTTCCCGCTTTTCCTCTCCATCATCTCCGGGGCTACCGCCTTGCAGCTGTATACACAGGTCAGGAAGTTCCGATCCATAACGGTTTTTATGTCTTCCACGGATATGTTTGTCGCATCGTTGCCATCGGGTTTTCCCGCCATATCCGCCGCCACACCCTTCGTGCCGATATCACCCCCGGCATTGTTGACCAGAACATCGATGGCCCCGAGTTTCTGGTGGATCTCATCAACAATCCTCTGTACTGCCTTCCAGTCGGTAAGGTCTCCCGTTACCGCCAGACAGGTAACTCCGTATTTTTCGGCCACAGCCTTTGCGTTGCTTTCCAGGCTCTCCCCTTCGTTGAAGACTCTGGTGGAGTCCGGACGGCTGCCGTGTATAACCACGTTGGCCCCACAGGAAGCGAAGTGTTCAGCAATGGCTTTTCCAATACCCCGGGAAGAACCTGTTACCCAGACATTCTTTCCGGAGAGGGAAAGATTTCTATTTTGCATAGCTAACTCCTAGATTAGTATGATATAATACAACATTATGTGGGGAAATGGACACAATCTCAAGGGTAAATGCGGAAATTGCATTTTAATTTGATACCGCACCCCATACCCGCCGTATTCTGTACGGATAAATCTGCACCTTACGGAGAGAAGGATGGAAAAGAAAACTGTCGAAAAGATAGCGAAGAAAGCCTACGATCTTGGTTTTAGCTTTGAAAAAGAGTATCGGGGCTGCGCCCAGTGCGCCATCGCGGCCCTGCAGGATGCGCTGGAGGTACGGAACCCCGAGACCGACGCTATTTTTAAGGCGGCCACAGGAATGGCCGGGGGCGGAGCCAGGCAGATCGATGGAAACTGCGGCGCCTATGCCGGAGGAACCATGATGATCGGCTACCATGTCGGCCGGGAGCGGGACAACTTCGCCGATCCTGAACAGATCAGGATGGAGAACTTCAGACTGGTCAAGAAGCTGCATCAGCGCTTCATCGACGAGTTCGGTACTGTCACCTGCAGCGAGATCCACACCCGCACCATGGGCCGCCCATTCTATATTGAAGATCCCGACGAGTTCCAGAAATTCGAGAATGCCGGGGCTCACACCGACAAGTGCACCCGGGTCGTCGCCCTGGCGGCCAAATGGAGCACCGAGATCCTGGCGGAAGAGGGATACCTGGATAAATAAAAGCTCCGGGTATCAGATCAGCGAAGCCAGCACAAAACTCAAAGGGATGGTAATAATGCCCAGGGCCGTGGTCAGTACCACGATGCTCTGGGCATCCGATGAATCGATGCCGTAGCGGGCGGGCAGAACATAGGAGAAAACCGCAGACGGAAGCGCCGCGGCAACAAGGACCACCGTCCTGGTCAGGCCTTCCAGCCGGAAGAGATAGACCGCAGCGATACCCAGCAGAAACCCGACACCTATCCGCAGCAGGATTCCCCAGAACACCGCGGCATCGATTTTCGGCCTGCGCATGCTTAAGGAACCCCCCACAATAAAGGCCGCCAGGGGAGCGGCTGCGGCACCGGCGAAACGGCAGGTTTCCAGAATTGTCCCGGGAACCGGTATCCTGAACAGATGAAAAAGAAAGCCCAGAACTGCGGCTATCAGGATCGGGGACTTCAGGGAAAGCATAAGACCCTTGAGATTGAAGCCGCCGCCGATTATCAGAAAACCGAAACTGAAGAGAAAGAGTCCGTAAATCTGGTCGAAGACTATAATGATGTTCAGGGCTTCGCTTCCGCTCCAGAGCTGCATCAGGGGAAAGCCGAGGAAGCCTGAATTCATGAAGATAACCGGCAGGGCCAGTCCCCGGATATCCCTGCCGGCAATCCGGCCGTAGACCACGACAATCAGGTAGGTACTCAGCATCAGAAAGAGCACTGTGGCCAGCAGATCCCCCATATCATCCTGACTGACCGTGGATTCATAGAGACTGACAAAGACCAGCAGGGGCATGAAAAAATCTACCAGCACCCGGGAAAGGGTATCCTCGCTGATGGGAGCGGCCGCGGACATCATCCAGCCGCCGGCTATAACGGCAAAAAGAGGGAGCAGCACACTGAGGGTATCAAGAAAGTAGCTGAGCATGGTGTACATAAAGACCTTTCCTGTTTTGTTTTAGAGTTTTTTCAGAGGCTTCCTGCCGGAACTCAGATTCGCAACAATCTTTCCGCTGAGGGCGGCGGTAATGACTCCACCGGGCCAGAGACTGTAGTGCCCGCAGGCCCGTAAATTCCTTAAAGGGGTGGAAAATAGATTGAGAAACGGGAACCGGTATACCGGGGACTCCCTGCCGTCATAGCACCAGCCTCCCGAGGACCCCCCTGTATTCAGGGAAAAACGTTCGCTGGAAATCGGCGTTCCCACATCGGTGTAGAGGACCCGGGATCCCAGACCAGGAACGAGGTTTTCCGCCAGGCCCGTGAGTTCTGCAGCTACCCGTTCCTTGAGCCGGGAATAGGCCTCCGGACGGGGACCCGCAGCCTGTCCGATTCCCCAGCAGTCCCGCCAGTCGTAAGAGCTGAAGGTCTGCAGGACAAGAGAAGACTGACCTGGCGCCGCCGCGTTGGGATTCTCTTTGCCGAAATGGTTCAGGGTAAGCCACATCCTGCCGTGAACATCCTCGGGGGATTCTGAGGATGGAAAAATGACATCGTAATTGGGAAAGTAGAATACATGCTGAGCCCCCAGACGCTCGTCAAGCTCTTCCGTCCCCGCGCTTACTCCCAGGTATACGTTCACCAGAGATTCGGTCAGCTTTGCCCCTTCAATTTTTTTTACAAAGGAGGGCTTGAAAACCTCCGGCCCGAGAATGCTGCCGACCAGGCGTTTGTAGTCCCCTGCATAGATAAAGCTGTCACCGTAAAAGACTTCCCCTTTTTCGGTACGTACGGACCGGGCCCTGGAGCCCTGGTGCTCGATTTTTTCCACCCGGGTATTGCAGCGCAGATCCCCTCCGAGTTGCGTGAAATTCTCCGCCAGAAGATCATGAAAGGCCTGCATACCCCCTTCGGGATACCAGTAGTCCTTCATCCAGAGGTGCCAGAACCCGGCGAAAAAGATAAAGGGCATATGATAATAGCCGATCTGGGTGAACCATTTTTGCAGACCAGGGTCACGGATAACCGAACAGGCCTTGACCCGGTAATCGAAGCTTAGCCAGCGCCGGAGCTTCGGAAGCCAGGGCAGCATCGAGGCGAGTCCGGAAATGGAAAAATTGTGCAGAAGGGGGAAACTCCAGGGATCCATCTTGCTCTCGATAAAACGGGAGACCTCCCGGACCTCCCGGAACAGTACAGGTATTCCCTTCTCCCCGGGAAAAGCAGTCTGAAGCGCTTCCTCCACCTCCTGGAAGGAGTCCACACGGAAGTCGAAATCCGGGGATACCATCCTGAAGCGGGCTTTGTGCCAGCGCAGCTTATCGAGAAGTCCGAGTTCGTCCAGAATGGGAAAAACAATACCGAGACTTTCGAAAGACTGGTCTCCGCCGTCAAAGTAGAAACCTTTTCGCCGGAAGCCGGACATGTTGCCGCCGGTATGGTGGTTCTGCTCAAGAACCAGGGTTTTGAGTCCCCGTTTTGCACAGGCATTGGCCGCGGTCATACCGCCCATGCCGCCGCCGATAATAATGATATCGTACTTTTCCATCTTTTTATTGTAGTGTATCCGCTTTTCTAAAATCCATACTGCTGAGAAAAATTATCATGAAGAAATTGCCCGGGAGGCATCCACCATGGCCTTCAGGTTCTCCGCCGCTGTTCCCGGCACAACCTCGCAGCCCGAGCCCAGGATGAATCCGCCCTCGAGTCCCTTAACCGATTCAATACAGCGTACCGATTCTTTCCTGACGAGTTCCGGGTTTCCCTGAAAGAGAACCGTGGTCGGCTCCAGGTTGCCCATGAGGCTTATGTCGGGTCCTGCAAGTTCCCGGGCATCAGCCAGCTCGACCTTTGCATCGATTTCCAGGACATCGGCCCCTGTCTTTGCCATAAGGGGAAGGATTTTCCGGGTATCCCCGCAGATATGGAGGATTGTCACTGCAGCCTTTTCACGCGCCGCCGGTGCAAGGGCGGAAAAAACCTTTACCTCCCAGGGATAAACGTACTTCTCGTAGATAGCCGGGGAGATCATGCTCAGGGAGGCCAGGGAGTCTCCGGCCTGGGCGGTGTCCGAACCCGTATCCAGGGCCGCTTTGAGAAAGAGGATAAGGGCGTCCGAGGAGAGTTCCATAACCCTGAAGATCTGCTCCTCCTTCTCGCGGTCCTCGTCGGCCTCACAAAGGGCAATCTGGGTCAGGAACTCGGTGGTTCCTCCCACCAGGTAACTCGCCAGGGAGAAAGGACCCGTTCCCGGGGCGCGTACGGCAACTTCGTTGCCGAAGTGCTCACGCAGAAGGGCGACGGCCTCCAGGTAAACCGGCATACGGCCGTCCTTCCAGGGATCCGGAACCTTCAGGCGATCGACCTGATCGAGACTCTCCACTGCAGGAGCCGTGAGGTTCGGGGTTGTGTTCACCGGCTGGTTTATTTGGCAGCCGAAGCCCTCGGCAATGTAGTAGTTATCCGACTGGGCGACCACCACATCCTGGCCCACGGCCTCCCAGGCGCGGATCTGGGCTTCCGCCATCTTTTTGGGGTCCGTATTGTAGACGGATATGGGGATTCCAGCCAGCACAGCCCCGAAATTGCCGCAGTAGGGGGCCACCGGAACCCTGTCCAGGCTGCCCCCCCGAACCGCCGCGAGAAAACGTTCCCTGGAGGTCACAGGCACAGCTCCATCAGCTGTCGGCTTAAAGGTACTGCGGACTCCGCATCGGGGGTGGAGGTCTGAATCATCACCCCCCGTCTGCCGAAATAATCGAGGATCTTCTTCGTATACGCTGCCAGGTCCACCTGAGCCTTGTCTCCGTGGTCCCAGTAAAAATGCCGCAGGCAGAGGGGAACCTTGCCGGCGGCGGCATCCCGGATTACCTCCCAGTTCGGGTTCTGGGGAATGGTAAAATCGAGTCCCTTGAGCCCCTCGGTCTCCATCATCGGTACAACGACGTTCTGCACATCCCCGC